>NZ_AYWU01000027.1:0-72717 GCF_000502375.1 Mesorhizobium sp. L48C026A00
AACGGCGGCGCAGCGACTGCGACCGGCGGCGCGGCTGGCGACGGCGGCGGCGGCGGCAGCTGGGGGTCGAATATCGGCCACGACCAGCACATTGAAGCCATAAGCCAGGCCAACGCCAATGGCACCATCGACATGAACGGCTTCAACCAGCAGATCGTGATGGGCGCCAACCTGCAAGGCCACTCGGTCGACATGACAGTAGTGGGCGGCAACCTCACCAGCTCGCTGGTTGGCGAAGACGACGCGACATAACTGGCATGGCCGGTTTCGCCGCGGCGAGACCTGCAAAAAAGGGACTGCGCGGAGGAAAACCCCGCGCAGTCTTCCCAACCAGAGAAGAGAAGCGCGACCCGGCAAGGGCGCGGATGATCTCGAAAACCGGAGGAAACTTCCGTGTATATGGACAAGATCACCGAGGCGATCAGCCACTTTGTGGGACTCTTTGAAATCACACTGGAGCAAGCCCGTCTCAGGAAAGCCTATGACGAATTCAAGGCGGCCCAGGCGGTCGAGGAAGAAACGCCGGAGCTTGCCAGTCAAACGGTCAACGTCGACGCAGGATACGATCTGGAGGATTTCGTTCCCTCCATCGAGTATTCGCCAGTTGCACCCAAACTTGTCCTGACGACACCCTGGTCGGATTTCCAATTCGCTCCTCCAGACATCCCTGCGATCCCGCAGCCGGACGTCGCCTATCCAGGTTTTCTGTTCCACCCGGACGCGCCGCCGATGGGGAGTGCGCCTTCACGCCTGATCCTGCCCCATATCGAGCCCCCTGGCTCGGTGGCGGTCCTTATCAATCAGGAGCTTCGGCTCTCCGATAACGACTATGTAGGCGCTGGCGGACATGGCCTGAAATTCTCTCCCGCAGCAGCGGACCATGCTGCCGAAATGGCAACCTTGCTGGGCGCGGCGGCGGATCTGTCGCCGATCGACGATCTGGAAATGCCGGGTTCGTCCGAGGAGATAGTGGCTGTCATCAAGACAGCCGGCGAACGGCTCAACGGCTATCCGGAGGAAACGGATGGCGAAGCCGATGTTTTCGTCGTCAAGGCAGACGTCATCGAAGGCACTTACGTCAATGGGCAATCCATGGACGAAGCGCCCAAGCTCGACGATCACCTCCCGGAGAAGCACCGTCGAGCCGAGGAGGAGGACGAGGACGAGGAAGAAGAGGCCGAGCAACCCTCCTACACGCCTGGGTCCGGAAGCATCGACATCGATGTTTCGGTCGAGCTGGAAGCCGGCGGCAATCTCCTCGTCAACAGCGTGGCGATGGCCAACAATTGGCTGCAGTCGCCGGTTTGCGCGGTGATGGGCGACCATGTCGAGCTCAACGCGATCATTCAGATCAATGTCTCGTGCGACAGCGACCTCGTCAGTTCCTCCATCAACGGTTGGGGCCTGAACGCCACCGATCCGACCCAAGGCTTCAATATCGCGATGTTCAAGCGCATCGATCCGTCGGCGGAAGCTGCGGCGTCGCAGGCCAAGCAGGGTGACTTTCCCAAGCACTGGGTTGTCACCGAGGTCGAAGGCGACCTGCTCATCATGAACTGGATCCAGCAATACACCTTCATGATGGACAATGACGTTTCCGTCCTGTCGTCATCGGGAGTCAAGACGCTGGTGACAGCCGGCGCCAACACGGCGGCCAACGACATTTCGCTGGACGAACTGGGCTTCAATTACGACCTGATCGTCGTCGGCGGAAACATTTACGACGCCAACATCATCCATCAGTTGAACGTGCTCCTGGACAACGACCTGATCGGCGCGGTCGATGGTTTCCAGACAACCGGCGAAGGCGCGGCCTCCACCAGCGACAATCTGCTTTGGAACCAGGCCAACATCGTCAATTACGGCGCCGCCGATCGCTTCGAGGCGATGTCTGAAGCTTATCGCAAGGCGTGTGAAAGCCTGCAGAACGGCAAAGCTGACCTTTCCGACATACTGGGCGACGGCCCATTCGCGGGCATCGGGGCGATTCGCGTGCTCTACATCTCCGGGGACATCCTCAATCTGCAATACATCAAACAGACCACCATTCTTGGTGACAGCGATCAGGTGGCCCTGGCCATGAATGCGCTGGCGCATCCGGAGGCGGACTGGACAATTTCGACGGGAACCAACTCGCTGGTCAATTATGCCTACATTGCCGACGTGGATTCCACCGGCAAGACCTATGTCGGCGGTGGCATCTATTCGGACGAGATCCTCATCCAGGCGGAGCTGATTTCCACCGGCCCTGATCTTGGCGGCCAGAATCCCGACGTGCTGGTGAATGAAGCGGTCGCTTTCCTCGATGACGACATGCTGGCGCCGGAAGCCTCTCAAAACGTGGCGTATCCCTCGCTCGTGCCTGAGACCTATTCCGATCCGATGCAAAGCGTTCTCGCGTGATTTTCGAACCGGGGTGGCAGCAATGACCGAAGATCGCGATCAAACCGGGCGCGCTTTCGCCCAAGAACCAGAATGGGATCGGCCGGATGACGGCGGCGAAGCAGTCGGGCGAAGCGAGGCGTCCATCGAGGCCGCCGAGCCGATCGCACAGTCTTTGTTTCGTCATAGCAAGGCGGTCGATCGTTCGGTAGAAAAACTGGACGATGTCGTTGCCGAATTGTGGCGCATAGTGGACGCCCGGCCAGCCGAAACGCCGACATCGCTTCGCGACGCGACGCCAGCCAAGGTCACCGAACAAGCGCGCCCTTCCACCGCGCCTTTACCTGGTGATAGAAGCGCTCAGCAACGCGAGGTGCAACCACCCTCCCCGCAAGCGAAAGCGCCTTCGGCTCCGCTGCCGGCCACGCCCACTCCTCCAGCCGCAGACAGCATGAGAAGGCCCGACCCGATCCGGCCACCGAGCCCTCGGATCTCCGAGCCGGCCCAGCGCGCCGTCTCACCAACGGAAGAACCCGCGCGCAAGCCCGAGCCGGAAATATTGGAGCGGAAGACGCCGAACGCGCCGAAGGACGNCCCGATCCGGCCACCGAGCCCTCGGATCTCCGAGCCGGCCCAGCGCGCCGTATCCCCAAAGGAAGAACCGGCGCGCAAGCCCGAGCCGGAAGTATTGGAACGGAAGACGCCGAACGCGCCGAAGGACGCGCCCGGCAAGCAGCACCAGCCGAGCGCGCGAGTAGAGCCGCCCACGCAGGAGATCCGGCCACCAAGCCCTCGGATCTCCGAGCCGGCCCAGCGCGCCTTGCCACCAAAGGAAGAACCGGCGCGCAAGCCGGAGCCGGAAATATTGGAACGCAAGACGCCGAACGCGCCGAAGGACGCGCCCGGCAAGCAGGACCAGCCGAGCGCGCGAGTAGAGCCGCCCACGCAGGAGATGAAGAACAAGCCGGTTCTGCCCNCACCAACGGAAGAACCCGCGCGCAAGCCCGAGCCGGAAATATTGGAGCGGAAGACGCCGAACGCGCCGAAGGACGAACCTGGCAAGCAGGACCAGCCGAGCGCGCGAGTAGAGCCGCCCACGCAGGAGATGAAGAACAAGCCGGTTCTGCCCGGCGTGACAATCGAGGGCGACCGCGGTCCCTTGCTTGCCCGGGAAGTGCCTGGCGGCGGCGGCCCGACCGGAACCGGCAAGGGGGGCGGCGGTGGCGGCGGCAATGGCGGCGGCGGCGCATTCCACAAGCGTCTCGGCCCAGTCGATCTCTCGGCAAGCCTCACAGCCGGCCTTCGCGCGGTCAAGAAGAACCTCATCGCGGTGATGATCTTCACGATCGCGACCAACGTGCTGGTGCTGGCGATACCTGTCTACCTCTTCCAGATTTCGGATCGCGTGCTGACGAGCCGCTCGGTCGACACCCTGGTGATGCTGACGATCGTGATCGTCGGCGCAGTCATCCTGCAGTCGGTTTTTGACGCCATCCGGCGCTTCATCCTCATGCGCACAGCGGTCGAGGTCGCCGCCCAACTGGGCGGACCAATCCTCAGCGCAGCCGCCAGGGCTTCACTGCACAGCAACGGGCGCGAATATCAGACGCTGGGGGATCTTCAGCAGCTGCGTACGTTTCTGGTGTCCGGCACGTTGCTGTCTCTTCTCGATGCGCCGATGGCCCCGTTGTTCATGCTGGCGATATTCCTGATCCACCCCGACCTCGGCTTTATCGTCGTGGCGACGGCGCTGCTGCTGCTGGCCATCACGCTCGCCAACCAGCGCGCAACCGCCAAGCCGTTCGGCGAGGCCAACACAAGCCAAACCAAAGCCAACCTCCACGTCGATTCGATGTCGCGCAACTCGCAGATCATCAACGCGCTCGCGATGATCCCCGAAGCCGTGTGGATCTGGGGCAAGGATACCGGCAACTCGCTCAAATGGCAGGTCATAGCTCAGGACCGAAACATAGCCTTTGCTTCTCTTTCCAAGGGCGTCCGGCTGCTGACCCAGGTCATAATGCTCGGCTGGGGCGCCTACCTGGCCATCGAAGGCTCGGTCACGGGTGGCATGGTCATCGCCGCGTCAATCATTGCCGGTCGCGCACTTGGCCCGATCGAGGGTGCGATTGAAGGGTGGAACCAGGTTGTGCAGTCACGCGCCGCCTTTGGCCGCATCAGTGCGCTGCTGAAGGAATCCCCGCTGAACTTCGAACGCCTGAAGCTGCCGCGTCCGGAAGGGCGCCTCGATGTCGAGCGGCTGCTGTTCGTGCCGCAAGGAACCAAACGTGTCGTGCTCAATGGCATCGGCTTTGGCCTGGAGGCCGGAGACTCGCTGGCGATCATCGGCAATTCGGGCGCCGGAAAAACGACCCTGGGCAAAATGCTCGTCGGCTCGATCCTTCCAACTTCGGGAAGCGTGCGGCTCGACCTGATGGACCTGCGGAACTGGGATCAGCGGCAATTTGGTGAAAGCATCGGCTACCTTCCCCAGGACGTGCAGCTTTTCCCGGGGTCGATCAAGGCGAACATCGCCAGAATGCGCGAAAACGTCGACGATGGCGCAATTTACGAAGCCGCCAAGCTAGCCGACGTGCACGAACTGATCGCCTCGCTCCCGCATGGCTACGAGACCTTTGTCGCCGCCGATGGCGCGCCGCTTTCTGGCGGGCAGAAGCAGCGTATCGCTCTGGCGCGCGCCTTTTTCGGCAGCCCGAAACTGGTGGTCCTCGACGAGCCGAATTCGAACCTCGACACCGCTGGCGAGTTGGCTTTGTCGCGCGCCCTGCAGCAAGCCAAAGAGCAAAAGATCACGATGGTGACGATCACGCAGCGGCCTGCTTTGCTGCAGACCGTGGATAAGATCCTGGTGCTCGTCAACGGCACCGTGGCTCTTTTCGGGATGCGTCAGGACGTGCTCCAGGCTTTGGCGGCGCGCGGCATGAGCCTCGATGGCGGCCATTTTGCCAATATTCAGGTCAAATGAGAGAGAACGGCCGTGAAGGAAATAGCCAAGATCGAAGACGCTCAATGGTATGGCGCCGTTCCGCGTTCCATTTGGAAGCAGACGACCGCCGGATTGCTGCTGATGGCCGTCACCTTCGGCGGATTTGGCACCTGGGCATTCACGGCACCGCTCGCAGCCGCGATCGTCGCGCAAGGAAGCTTCGTGGCCACTGGGCAGAACAAGATCGTCCAGCACCTCGAAGGGGGTATCATCAAGCAGCTTCTGGTTAGCGAAGGCGACCATGTCGTAACCAATCAGCCTTTGGTGCTGCTCGACGAAACGGCCGCGCGGGCAAAGGAACGGCAGTTGTTCTTCCGCCAGGCGCGCCTTGAAGCGATCGTGGCGCGCTTGACCGCCGAGGTGCACGGGGCGGAGACTATACAGTTCCCGGCCACAATAACCGAAAATCGCGACGACCCGGAAATTGCTTCGATCATGCATAGCCAGCGTCTCAACTTCGAGGGCTCGCGCACCAAAATGAGCAGCGAGATCCGATTGCTCGACCAGAACATCGGCGCCCTGAAGTTCCGGGCGGGCGGTTATGAGCAGTTGCTGAAAGCGGTCACGATACAGCTCGGTCTGCTACGCGAGGAGTATACCGGCAAGAAGACCCTGCTCGACCAAGGATTGATCCGCGCGACCGAGATCAAGGCGATTCAGCGCGCCATAGCAGATGCCGAAGGGCAGATGGGGCGGCTCTCAGCCGAGATATCCGAGACCGGCGCCCAGGTCATCAAGCACGAACAGGAGATGCGGCAGACAGAAAACGCCTACCGCCAGGCGGCGCTCGACGAACTCGAGGGCGTTGAAACCGAACTGGACAGCATCCGCGAACAGTCCCGCGAGGCGCAAAACGTGCTGCGCCGAGCGACGATCAATGCGCCGGTTTCGGGCACTGTCGTGCGGTTATTCTACCACACGTCCGGCGGCGTGATCGAGAGCGGCAAGAGCATCATGGAGATCTTGCCGGCGAATGTGCCGCTTATCATAGAAGCGCAGGTGCCTCGCACCGAGATCGACAATGTCAAGGTCGGACAAAAGGCGACGGTACGGCTGGTCGCGCTCAACGCGCGCACGACGCCGGTTCTGAACGGCGAAGTCTACTACGTCTCTGCCGACTCGCTCCCCGACGCTTCCGGTCCGACCGCAAAGGAGGTCTATTTGGCGCGCGTCAACCTGCCAGTCAGCGAACTGGCTCGCGTGCCTGGATTTGTTCCGACGCCAGGCATGCCCGCTGAAATTCTCATCCAGACGGCGGAGCGGACCTTTTTCAGCTACCTGTCCAAGCCGATCAAGGACAGCATGGCTAGGGCATTTAATGAGCGCTGACCGTAGAGGCGGGGGGGATATATATGCAGATCGACGTCTTGACACGCCCGGAAGAACTGAACGGGCTTCGCGACAACTGGGACGACCTCTACGCCAGGGATCCTGACGCGCATTTCTTCGTCTCGTGGGACTTTCTTTCCCACTATCTTCGACGCTTCGACGGTGAATGGTTCATTTTGGCGGCGCGCAAGGGGCCGCCGGGCTCTCCCTATGTCGCGCTTCTGCCGCTCCGGCTGCGCACCAGCATGAGGAAAAATACCGGCGAAATCTACCATGAAGTGTATATGGGGGGAAACCTCGCAGCCGATTATACCGGCATCCTCTGCGCGCCGGAATACGCCTACCGGGCAATCGCGGTTTTCGCGAAGCATCTGAAGACGATGCATTGGGCCAGCCTGCATCTGGAAAACCTGCGGATGTCGGAACGCAGGATAGGCTGGCTGATGGAGCAGCTTTCCGACAATCGGCTGACGATGCGTCGAATGAGGCGCGTCAACCAGGTTGACAATGTTGACAACTGCATATGCCCGGCGATCGACCTCCCGTCCTCATGGGAAGATTATCTTCTGCACAATCTCAGCGCTAACACCCGCCAAAAGATGCGGAGATTTCTCCGGAAGCTGGAGAACTCTGACGAGTTTCGCATAACGCATGCCGACGCCTCTACCATCGAGCGCGATATCGACATTCTGCTCGAGTTCTGGCGCATCAAGTGGACGCCGCGAAAGGGGAATCTCGTTCCCGGCTTGGTCAAGAGCAACCGACTGCTTTTCAGGCAAGCTTTCGAACGGGGCACGCTGTTTGTGCCTGTGCTTTGGCACGGCGACCGGCCCTTGAGCGCTCTCGCGATCTTCCTCGATCCGGTCAAGAAGAGCATGCTGTTCCACATGGTCGGGCGCGACGAGACGGCCGACATGCTGCCGTCGGGACTGGTCCTGCACGGTTATTGCATCCGCCGCGCGATCGAGAACGGTTTCCGGACATATGATTTCCTGCGCGGCAACGAACCTTACAAATATTCCTTCGGCACCCACGAAACCGTCCTCAACTGCACTCTTGTGCGGACCAAAACCGGCCGGAACCTTGGCGACCAGCTGGACAGGCGATCCTTGGTCGGCGCGTTGCAGCAGGCGGCCGGCCTCCACAAGAAGGGTTGGGTCATCCAGGCCGAAAACATCTATCGCCAGATCCTGAACACCGAGCCGACGCATGATCAGGCTCTGTACGGACTCGGTCACGTTCTGGGCACCAAGGGCGATCACCGTCAGGCTGCGGAATGCTTCGGCGCGCTTGCGGCCATGTCGCCGCAATCTGTAAACGCCTGGCTTTGCCTGGGCATTGCGCAGCAGTCGCTAAACGACCACTCCGCAGCCATCGAGTCGTTTGGGCGAGCAACGGACCTCAATCCAGGCCTCATTCTGGCGCGTTATGCCCTGGGCCGCAGCCTTCTCGCCCTGCAGCGGACGGATGAGGCGGCCCAGGCTTTCACTCTGGTCCTCGAGAATGGATCGCCCGCCCCCGCGGAAACCGCCCTGCGCGCCAAGGCCCGGCGACAATTGCAGCAGTTGAGGACAGCCAAGCCGCTCTACATTCTAAAGAAACCTGAGCGCGAGAAGCCCGTCATCCAGCCGTCGCTGCCGCTGGGGCTGACCACTCTGCTCACGGTTGCGCGGCCGGCAACCGTAAGCCGCTCTACCTCTTCTGTCACTTGACGGGGGCTTCGTTGTCTGCCTGCCGCTGCAAGTCGCTCAAACGACTCGTGCCGCCTCGTCAGAAGCCGATTGAGGCCAGCGCTGTAGCGCAGCACGGCCAACGTCGGTAAGCGCATAAACGCCGCGCTCGGCCCTGGCGAACCAGCCATAGACATTGTGAAGCAGGATATTGGCGGCGCGTGGCGAAATGGTTTTCAGATCGCGCGGGCGTTTTGGGCCGTCGACCATGGCAGCGGCGCAGGCCAGCGCGTCCTGCCGGTAAGCGGTCATGACCGGCGTACGCGAGCCGCCGCCGACTACAGGGTCGCCGCGCCGGCGCCGATGCTCGTCCACCAGGCGCGATCTTCGCCTCGGGTCTCGCCGGGGCGGCAAGGCGGCCGGACTGAGCAGCAATTCGACGTTGCCGGCGGAGCCAACCCCGAGAAGGCCGAAGCCGAGCCGCCGGCACAGCGCACGGAACCGGCGATCGTGCTCGCGGCCCTTGCCTCGACTTGACATCCTCGCCGCGAGCCAGACCTCATCGCATGACGCAGCACGGTCAACACCTTGAAGAATGAGTTCGAGGTTGAACTGCAGCTTCAATTCGCAGATGACGAGCACGGGCGGCTCGCCGTCACGCAGTCCCACGACATCGCAGCCGCCAACCTCGCCTTTGACAGTGAAGTCCAGACTCTCAAGAAACCGCTTCACCGGGATGTAAAGAGACGTTTCCTGCATGCGCGACGCATAGCCGATTCGTGGCTGGTTGGCACAGCATCACCGACAGGCGTTGCCACCGAGGGCAGATTTGCCACTCGTCAACACACGGAGCCATGCATCAAGCAGTTTGCTGGGACTTACCCACTCAGCCGTTAAGCCCTCAGCCCCCTCGCCTCGCCTCCGCGCTTGCGCGGGACCATCACATCCCTGGCCAGCAGGCGGCTCACCCGGCAGAATGTCATGAACGCCCGGCAAGCCTCCTCGGTCTCGACCAGGTCGACGGTGGCGCCGAAGCAGGCGTTGAACGCGGCCTGATAGACTGGGCCCTGGCGGCGAACCGGCCAGCCTTGCAGGAAATCCAGCGCCTGTTCGACGCTGTATATTTCCTCGACCGGCAGGCCAGGCGCGGTCGTGATACGCACCGGCACCTCGAATTGCAATCTGTCCATTCCTGTCTCTCCAGAACGCGCAGCAACGCCGCTCGCCGCAAAAAGTTGCTTTGACCCGCTTTCCGCTCAGGCCCCGCTTCTTGCCCAGAAACTTCTTGCTCACAAAATATGTCGTCAGTGCGGACGAACGGCCCGGCATGGGGCCGGACACGCACAAGATGAAGCCGCAAAGCATGAATATCGCCGGCTTGAGCCCAATCGCCGGCAGTTCGTCCTTGAACCTGGCGCCGTCCGGTGCCAAATCTGGGGGACTTTTCTCGCGGGCTCAACAGAAGCCCTTTCACCCGGCAAGACGGACACAATGGTCACCTATCTCGACGCCGCCACGGCACCGCTCAGAAACACCGGCCAGATCCGCCTCTATGGCGAAGAAGGCTTTGCCGGCATGCGCAAGGCCTGCGATCTCACCGCGCGCTGCCTCGACGAACTGGTGTCGATCGTCGCGCCGGGCGTCACCACCGAAACCATCGACCGCTTCGTCTTCGAGTTCGGCATGGATCACGGCGCATTGCCGGCGACGCTCAACTATCGCGGCTACACCAAGTCGTCCTGCACCTCGATCAACCACGTCGTCTGCCATGGCATCCCCGACAGCAAGCCGTTGAAGGACGGCGACATCGTCAACATCGATGTCACTTACATCCTCGATGGCTGGCATGGCGATTCCTCGCGCATGTATCCGGTGGGCACGATCAAGCGCGCCGCCGAGCGCCTGCTCGAGGTCACGCACGAATGCCTGATGCGCGGCATCGCCGCGATCAGGCCCGGCGCCCGCACCGGCGCCATCGGCGCCGCCATCCAGACCTATGCCGAAGCCGAGCGCTGCTCGGTGGTGCGCGATTTCTGCGGCCACGGCGTCGGCCAGCTCTTTCACGATGCGCCGAACATCCTACACTATGGCAGCGCCAGCGAGGGCGTCGAGATGCGGCCGGGCATGATCTTCACCGTCGAACCGATGATCAATCTCGGCCGGCCGCACGTAAAAGTGCTGTCGGATGGCTGGACGGCGGTGACACGCGACCGCTCGCTATCGGCGCAGTACGAGCACACGATCGGCGTCACCGAGACCGGATGCGAGATTTTCACGCTGTCGCCAAAAAACCTCGACCGCCCCGGCCTGCCAGCATAGTGTTTGCGCGAGGGCCGGATCTTTCCGGTCAAGAAAATGCGGGCGGCCTATGGGAAAGACCAGCGACGATGACGAACGGATCTTCTTTCCCGAAACACCGATAAAACCGCTCGCGAAAGCCAATTCGGTCGATAAGTCGCCCGAAAAGCCGCACTATCTCGGCCATCGCGACCGCTTGCGCCAACGGTTTGCGGCCGGTTCCGACGCCCTCCCCGACTACGAATTGCTGGAGCTCTTGCTGTTTCGCCTGATCCCCCGCGCCGACACCAAGCCCGTCGCCAAGGCATTGCTGGCACGCTTCGGCACGCTGGCCGAGGTGCTTGGCGCCCCCGTCGCACGGCTTGAGGAGGTCAGCGGTATCGGTCCGGCAGTGGCACTCGATCTGAAGATCGTTGCCGCGGCCGCCCAACGCGCGGCGCGTAGCGAGATCAAGGGCCGCGAGGTCCTGTCGTCCTGGACACAGGTTCTCGGATACTGCCGGTCGGTCATGGCCTTCGAGGAGCGCGAGCAGTTCCGTATCCTGTTTCTCGACAAGAAGAACGCGCTGATCGCCGACGAGGTGCAGCAGGTCGGCACCGTCGACCACACGCCGGTCTATCCGCGCGAAGTGGTCAAGCGGGCGCTCGAACTCTCCGCCACGGCGATCATTCTGGCGCATAATCATCCGTCAGGCGACCCGACGCCGTCGCGCGCCGACATCGAGATGACCAAGCTGGTCATCGAGACGGCCAAACCGCTCGGCATCGCCGTCCACGATCACATCATCATCGGCAAGAAGGGTCATGCCAGCATGAAGGGCCTGCTGCTGATCTGACGCCCTGTTTGGACAAGCATCGGCCCCAAAGCGTCCGGTCTCGTGTCATGACACGCCAGGCAGCGACGGGCGTGCCGCGAGAACGCGGCCTCCGACCGCAACGACGAGCGCGACGATGATCAGTATTGCCGCGACTGCAAACGTGATCCGCATACCGGTCGCGATGGCGTCGGGCCGCGCCGTTGCGATGTCGATGGCCTCTGAGGCGAATGCGAACACGGCGCCCATGACGGATGCGCCGGTGATGAGCCCGAGATTGCGCGACAAATTGAGCAAGCCGGAAATGACGCCCCGCTGGTCCGGGCGGATATCCGACATGACAGCGGTGTTGTTTGCCGTTTGAAACAGCGCATAGCCAGATGTGATGAGGGCGATCGGGGCGATGTAGCCAGGGATGCCCGATATTGCCGGCATCACGGATAGAATGAAGCAACCGGCGGCTATCGCGATAAGCCCAATGACGGTCATGCGCCCAGCGCCAAAACGGTCGGCTATGCGACCAGCCGGCACACCTGTCAGCGCGGCGACAAGCGGACCGACCGACATGACGATGCCAACAACAGCGGCGTCGAGCCCGAGCGCACGAGACAGATAGAACGGCCCGACCACCAGTGTCGCCATCATCACCGTCGCCACGAGCGCGCTCGTGGCGAGGCTCGCGCTCAACGTCGTATTGCCGAAAGCGGCCAATCGGATCAAAGGCGACGCCACTCTCGCCTCGACAAGCACAAACAAACCGGCCGCGAAGACTGCAGCCACGAATAGAGCCAGGTTGAGCTGACCAAAACTGCCACGCCCGATCGTCATCGCGAGCGCATAGGCGCCAAGCGTCAGGGCAAGCAGCAGCGTGCCGACAACGTCGAAGCCGGCCCGATCCGTCTTCGGCTCCCGGCGATCAACCGGCAGATAGCGGTAGGCGAGACAAAATGCCAGCAAGCCCAGTGGCACGTTGACGAGGAAGATCGCCCGCCAACCGGCTCCGGCAATCAGCAGACCGCCGAGCGAGGGACCGAGAGCGGTGCCGATCGCCGACATCGTTCCGAGCAGCCCCATGGCGCTGCCGGTCCTTGCCTTCGGCACCGTCTCACCGACAAAAGCCATGGTCAGGGTCATCATGATGGCCGCCGCCAAGCCTTGGGCCGCCCGGGCTGCAATCAGCAACCAGAGCGTCGGCGCGACGCCACACAGGACCGAGGCCACCGTAAACAGGAACAGCCCGGCCAGCAGCAGCCGCCGGCGACCGGTGATGTCACCTAGTCGCCCGACGCTGACGATCAGGGTGGTGATGGCGAGGAGGTAAGCCAGCACGATCCACTGGACCTCCTGGAACGAGGCGTCGAACGCCTGCGTCAACGTCGGCAAGGCGACATTGGCGATGCTGATGCCGAGCGAGGACAGCAACATCGATAGCGAAAGGCTGGCGAGCGCCCACCGAACCGCAGGTGCCCGTTCTGGATTTTCGGCGACTGCCCGTCCTGCATCGATTGGCTTCAACATGAACTCCGTTTTCTGGCGCGACTCCCGAAACGGAGCTGGCAGACAGGTAGTCCTTTGCTTCAGATGGCGGAAGGCGCATCATTTGCACGTAATCATTGCGTTTGACGCCATGTCAGATCGTGCCGGCCATGCTACGATCATCATATGTCGCATCCCGACCTCAATCTGCTTGTCACGCTTGACGTGTTGTTGACGGAAGGCAGCGTGGCGCGCGCCGCCAGAAGGCTGCGGCTGAGCCCGTCGGCGATGAGCCGAGCGCTGGCGCGATTGCGTGAGACGACGGGCGATCCGCTGCTGGTCAGGGCCGGACGCGGCCTCGTTCCGACACCTCGGGCCCTCGAGCTCCGCGAGCGCGTCGGTCAGCTTGTGCAGAGCGCCGAAGCCGTTTTGCGTCCTGTTGAGATGCTCGACCTGAAACGGCTTGAGCGGACCTTCACGCTTAGAAACAGGGATGGCTTTGTCGAGAATTTCGGGCCGGATCTCATTGCGCGCGTCGGCGAACAAGCACCGGGCGTGCGGCTGCGTTTTGTGCTGAAGCCGGACAAGGACAGCACGCCTCTGCGCGACGGTAGCGTAGACCTGGAAACCGGCGTTGTCGGAAAGGCCACGGGACCGGAGATGCGCGCGCAAGCGCTGTTCCGTGATCTTTTCGTCGGCGTCGTGCGGATGGGACATCCATTGTGCGAGGTCACGATGACCCCTGCCCGCTACGCAGCCGGCCGGCACATCCTCATCTCCCGTCGCGGACTCGACAGGGGACCGATCGACGATGCCCTTGCGCCGTTAGGGTTGAAACGGGAGATCGTGACGGTCGTCAGCGGCTTTTCGGAAGCTCTGGCTCTGGCGCGTGCCTCAGACCTGATCGCCAGCGTTCCCGAACGCTATACGGGAAACCTGCGCGATGGAATGTTCTGGTTCCGTCTGCCGGTTCCCCTGCCGGAAATCGCGGTCTCACTTTTGTGGCACCCGCGGCTGGATGCCGATCCGGCGCACCGGTGGCTGCGCGGCTGCGTTCGAGACGTTTGCACCGGAAAAACTCACTGCATCTCTTAAGCGCAACGGTCAAGGGAGCGTTGCTGATTCGATCACAGCAACTCTATGTTGCAGGTGCCGGCGATTCCGACCGACCGCCTCGCTGAACCCGGTTAGGTCGAAATCGGCCTCGCCTCGCCCCGACAGCGGCCGCATCGCCAGGACAGCAGGAGCCGGTCGGCGAAAAAACAATCGCCTTTATCGCGTCGGCACCATTCCGAACCAGCCTCCTCCCCCGCGAGCCGGCGGCCTTTCACGATCCGGCAGAACGCCGTGTTGTTCGGTGCCCCAGCAGGTTTTTTCTTCGCCGCAGCCTTCTTCTTCTTGGGTTCTTCCACATCATCGCCATTGCGTTTTCGTCTGACGGGAAGACCGCACTAGAATTTCGACCGGAAATCGAGCTATGATGCATTTGGCATTTCCTGGGACGGCTTCGCGCCCTTGGAATGCCGGGAGGAACGGGATATGGCCATAGCGCTTGTACTCGTTTTGGTAGTTGTGGGCTCAGTGTTGTTCCACTTCCTGAGCCCATGGTGGTGGACGCCGATTGCCTCTAATTGGGACTATATCGACAACACCATCATCATCACCTTCTGGATCACCGGCGTCGTCTTCGCCGCCGTCGTCCTATTCATGGCTTATTGCGTCTTCCGCTTCCGTCACCGGGAGGGCAACCAGGCTGCATACGAACCCGAGAACAAGCGGCTCGAATGGTGGCTGACGATCGTCACCGCAATCGGCGTCACCGCCATGCTGGTTCCCGGCCTGTTCGTCTGGAACCAGTTCGTCAGCGTCCCAAGCGACGCAACCGAGGTCGAAGTCGTCGGCCAGCAATGGCAGTGGAGTTTCCGCTTGCCCGGCAAGGACGGCAAGCTCGGCACGTCCGACACCCGCAACGTCAGCCCTGAAAATCCTCTCGGCGTAGACCCCAGTGACGCCAACGGCCAGGACGATGTCGTCGTCGAAGCCGCCGATCTGCATCTGCCGGTCGGCAAGCCGGTCAAGATGCTGCTCCGCTCGATCGATGTGCTGCACGATTTCTACGTGCCGGAATTCCGCGCCAAGATGGACATGATCCCGGGCTCGGTCACCTATTTCTGGTTCACCCCGACCAAGACCGGAACTTTTCAGGTCCTGTGTGCCGAGCTTTGTGGCCAGGGGCACCCGTTGATGAATGGCGTGGTGATGGTCGACACGCCGGAAGACTATCTGGCGTGGCTCGGCGAACAGCAGACTTTTGCGCAATTGTCGGCCCCCCAGCAGGTGGGCTCGGCAGAGTAGACGCCGGCAAAGACGGCGATTTGGGTTGAAATTGCGGCACGGCTCGAAACTGTCGAGCCTGGCCGAAAAGGACACGGAGGTGTTCCTATATGGTCGATGTCACACCTGCAGATGGGGTACCGCCGGCCGAAGTCGCGGAGATGGAACTCTACCATCCGCACAGCTGGTGGACGAAGTACGTCTTTTCGCAGGACGCCAAGGTCATCGCCATCCAGTATTCGGCGACGGCGACGGCAATCGGCATGGTGGCGCTGGTGCTGTCCTGGATGATGCGGCTGCAGCTCGGCTTCCCCGGCACCTTCGACTTCATCACCCCGGAAGCCTACTACCAGTTCATCACCATGCACGGCATGATCATGGTGATCTACCTGCTCACGGCACTCTTCCTGGGCGGATTCGGCAACTACCTGATCCCGCTGATGGTCGGCGCGCGCGACATGGTCTTTCCCTATGTCAACATGCTGAGCTACTGGATCTACCTGCTCGCCGTGCTGGTTTTGGTGTCGAGCTTCTTTGCGCCCGGCGGACCGACCGGCGCCGGCTGGACGCTTTATCCGCCGCAGGCGATCATGACCGGCACACCAGGCGGCCAGGACTGGGGCATCATCCTGATGCTCGTCTCGCTGATCCTGTTCATCATCGGCTTCACCATGGGCGGCTTGAACTACGTCGTGACGGTGCTGCAGGCCCGCACACGCGGCATGACGCTGATGCGCCTGCCGCTGACCGTCTGGGGTATCTTCACCGCGACAGTCATGGCGCTGCTCGCCTTCCCGGCGCTGTTTGTCGCCTGCGTGATGATGCTGTTCGACCGTGCGCTCGGCACCAGCTTCTTCATGCCGGCCATCGTCGAGATGGGCGAACAACTGCAGCACGGCGGCGGCAGCCCGATCCTGTTCCAGCATCTGTTCTGGTTCTTCGGCCACCCCGAGGTCTACATAGTGGCGCTGCCGGCCTTCGGCATCGTGTCCGACCTGATCAGCACCCATGCGCGCAAGAACATCTTCGGCTACCGGATGATGGTCTGGGCCATCGTCGGCATCGGCGCGCTGAGCTTCGTGGTCTGGGCGCACCACATGTATGTCAGCGGCATGCATCCCTATTTCGGCTTCTTCTTCGCCACCACGACATTGATCATTGCCGTCCCGACCGCGATCAAGGTCTACAATTGGGTGCTGACATTGTGGCGCGGCGACATCCACCTCACCGTGCCGATGCTTTTTGCGCTGGCCTTCATCGTCACCTTCGTCAATGGCGGGCTGACCGGACTGTTTCTCGGCAACGTCGTCGTCGACGTTCCGCTATCGGACACGATGTTCGTCGTTGCCCATTTCCATATGGTCATGGGCGTTGCCCCGATCCTCGTGATCTTGGGGGCGATCTATCACTGGTACCCGAAGGTCACTGGCCGGATGCTGAACGAGGCCATGGGCCAGTTCCATTTCTGGGTCACCTTCCTCGGGGCCTATCTGATTTTCTTTCCCATGCACTACATCGGCCTGATGGGCGTGCCGCGCCGCTACAACGAACTGACCGCCACGACGGTGATGACCGAGTCGGCCCACGATCTGAACGCGTTCATCAGCATCATGGCGTTCCTCGTCGGCTTTGCCCAAATCGTGTTCCTGTTCAATCTGATCTGGAGCATCCGCCATGGCCGCGAGGCCGGCGGCAATCCATGGCGCGCCACGACGCTCGAATGGCAGACGTCGGAAACACCGCCTGCCCATGGCAATTTCGGCAAGGAACTGCCGATCGTCTATCGCTGGGCCTATGACTACAGCGTGCCGGGCGCCAAGGAGGATTTTATCCCGCAAAACATGCCGGGCTCCTTCGGATCCTCCAGGGAGCCGGCATGAGCGTCATCCTGGTCTTCCTCCTCGTCATCGCCGGCTTTGCCGGATGGTGGCTTTCCCACCAGCGGCTGATGACCAAGCCATGGCTCGAGCAAGGTTTGATCGGGGATATTATCGGCCCGGAAGGATCAGCGCTGCCGACCGCCAAGATCGGCCTCGGCGTCTTCCTCGCCGTCGTCGGCTGCCTGTTTGCGCTTTTCACCAGCGCCTACTTCATGCGCATGGCGCTGTCGGACTGGCAGGCGCTGCCGCTGCCGCGCGTGCTCTGGTTCAACACCGGCGTGCTGGTCCTGAGCAGCATCGCGCTGCAATGCGCCTCGGTCGCTGCGCGCCGGGGCGAGATCGACGCGGTCAGGCTCGGCCTCGTCACGGCTGGGCTCACCGCGCTTGCCTTCCTGGTTGGACAGCTTGTGGCTTGGCGGGAACTGACCGCCGACGGCTACTTGCTGACCGCCAATCCGGCCAACAGTTTTTTCTACCTGATAACCGGGATGCACGGGCTGCACATACTGGGCGGGCTGGTGGGCCTGGGCAGAACAACTGCCGGCGCCTGGAACGGAGCACGGCCGGAGCGGCTTCGCCTCAGCGTCGAACTGTGCGCCATGTACTGGCATTTCCTGCTTTTCGTCTGGCTCGCCATTTTTGCACTTCTGGCCGGCTGGGCCGCGACTTTTATCGAAATTTGCCGACAGCTGCTGACCTAGGAGGGCCGGACGGATGGCAGACACGACAGTGACGCATACCGGCCAAGCACAGGCGCGGCCGGCTGGCTTGCAAGGCGTCGCCGCCGACTGGTCCTCGGATCAGCGCGCGTTCAAGAACGTGTCCTGGGGCAAGGCCATGATGTGGATCTTCCTGCTCAGCGACACCTTCGTCTTCGGCTGCTTCCTGCTCTCCTACATGACCGCGCGCATGTCCACCCGAGTGCCGTGGCCCAATCCGAGCGAGGTCTTTGCCCTTCATATCGGCGGCTCGAATATTCCACTGATCCTTATCGCCATCATGACCTTCGTGCTGATCTCGAGCAGCGGAACGATGGCCATGGCGGTGAATTTCGGCTACCGCCACGACCGCCGCAAGACGGCGATCCTGATGCTTTTGACCGCAGCGCTCGGCGCAACCTTCGTCGGCATGCAGGCCTTCGAATGGACCAAGCTGATCTCCGAGGGGGTACGGCCCTGGGGCAATCCGTGGGGTGCGGCGCAGTTCGGGTCATCCTTCTTCATGATCACCGGCTTTCACGGCACCCATGTGACGTTCGGGGTGATCTTCCTGATCATCGTGGCGCGAAAGGTCTGGCGCGGAGATTACGAAACCGGGCGGCCCGGGTTCTTCACCAGTCGCAGGGGCCGCTACGAGCACGTCGAGATCATGGGGCTCTACTGGCATTTCGTCGACCTGGTCTGGGTGTTCATTTTCGCATTCTTCTATCTTTGGTGAGAGGCAGACATGGCTTTGGTGAGAGGCAGATATGGCTGAAGCAACCGCAAACGGTCTGGGGCAACATACGCTGCACGGAACGCAAGCGCATGATGCGGCAGCAGCAGGCATTGCCCCTGCGGAGGTCCATCAGGAGCACCCGATCAGGCTCTATCTGGTGGTCTGGGCATGGCTGTTCATCCTCAGCGCCTGCTCCTATCTGGTCGACTATGTCGGCCTCCACGGCTATCTCAGATGGTCGCTGATCCTGATCTTCATGATGCTCAAGGCCGGGCTGATCGTCGCGGTCTTCATGCACATGGCCTGGGAGCGGCTGGCGCTGACCTATGCGATCATATTGCCGCCGATCCTGGTGCTGGTGTTCGTGGCAATGATGGTCTTCGAATCGGAGTACACGCTTCTCACCCGGATGCTGTTTTTTGGGGCCGAGCCCTGACGCGCAATCCGGGTTCGGGCAGCATTTCCCGTCGAGGGCCGGAGGGGCTGTTCACGGCCCGCTCTGCGTTGCCTTGAAACGGTCGACAGCTGGCCCATTTTTGTCACCACCGGAAAACGACAGAAGGAGAACGATTTTCGTCGGTTCTCCGTCGTGAACTCCAGGAAGGGAGGCTCAAGATGACGATCGCAAACAGATTGAAGGACTTTATCGACGAGAAAGGAATTTCCTACGATACCGTCGAGCACCACCGCACGTCGACAAGCAGGCAGTCCGCCTTAGCGGCACATGTGCCCGGCAGCATAATGGCCAAATCGGTGGTGGTTCACCACGACGGTGGCTATGCGCTGGCCGTGGTCCCCAGCACGCACAGGATCGAGCTCGGCACGTTGCAGGACGTCATGCACCAGCGTATTGGGCTCGCCTCCGAGGACGAGGTGGTTTCGCTCTTCGAGGATTGCGACACCGGCGCCATCCCGCCGATCGGCGCGGCCTACGATGTGCCGGTGATTGTCGATGAAAGCCTCGGCAATGCCGGCGATATCTATTTCGAGGGTGGCGACCACAGGACGCTCGTGCATGTCAGCGGCAAGGATTTCCGCAACCTGACCAGCGACGCACAGCAAGCCCGCTTTAGCTACCCGGCTTACTAAGCACTCTTGCCAACCTGCCGCAGCGGCCTCTCGCCGGTGCGGCAGGGCAGAGTTTTTTCAGTCCGCCGGTCTGGTGGAGGCCGGCGATTCCACGACTTTCCGATAGACGTGCCAGGTGGCGTGACCGAGGATCGGCAGCACCACCGCCAGCCCGGCGAACACCGGCAGCGAGCCTATGATCAGGGCGACGGCGACAATCAGGCCCCAGACAGCCATCACGATCGGGTTCGCCAGGACCACCCGCACCGAGGTGTGGATGGCTTCGTAGGCGCCGACGTCGCGGTCGAGCAACAACGGGAACGCGACGACCGTGGTGCACAACACGACCGCGGCGAAGACGAAGCCGATCGCGTGGCCGACGATAATCAGCGTCCAGCCGCGTCCGGTGGCGAATATTTCACCGATGAAGCTGGACAGTGATTCCGGCGGGGCCGAACCGAACACCTGCTGATAAAATATCTGCGCGGTCAACAGCCAGGCAATGAAGATCGCAAGCAGCATGATCCCGACCGCCGCGATGGCCGGCAGCGCTGGAGAGTTCCTGACCTCGAAAGCGTGGCTCCATGAGGCGTCGAGCCCGGCCTCTCTCCGCCGGCTGATCTCATACAGGCCGAGCGCCGCGAATGGACCGATCAGCGCAAAACCAGATACCAGCGGAAACAACAGCGGCAACGCATTGTTGCCCGACGTCCAGACAGCGAGCACGACGCCGACAAGCGGATAAATCAGGCAGAGGAAAACGATGTGCGACGGTTTGACCATGAAATCGTCGACGCCACGCTTGAGCGCGTCGAAAAGGTCGGAAACGCCGATCTTTCGAATTCTGGTGTGCTCCAGCGTCTCGCTGGCGCCTGCAATCACGTGAAAACTTGCCATGACCATTCCTCCAGACCAGGTCCGGTAAGGTCGCGATTTCACGGTGCTGTCGTTCAGCGTGACTGGCCACGCAAAACCGCGACCTGCACCATGATCAACATACGCTCTTGCATGGCATTTGTCGCCGCCCTTTGTCTGCGGGGACGGCTCCGGTGATCCCGCTAGCTCTAACGGCCTTTCTTCGCTAGTCTCAAAGCTGGGTTGAAGGGTGAAGGTCATGGATGGAAAGACCGTTCTTATACTCGGCCTTGGCATAGTTATTCTGCTGGTTCTGGGATTCTGCGCAGTGCCAACGTGAGGTTTGAGCAGGTTCGGGCGCACCTCGTTCAGAAATCGCCGATTCTCAACCCGGCAAACAATCCGAGAGCATCAGGATTCAATGCAGCCACGAGGCAGGTCATGCCGTCAATTTCCGGCTGACATGACGACACGCATTGCAACGGTATCGGCAAGCAGCACGGCAAAGATCGCGAAAAGATAGAATATCGAATAGGCAAACAGCGCCTTTGCGCGTTTCATCTCCCGTCCTTCAGCCCACCTTTTGTCGACCAGAAGCTTCCAGGCATGCCAGATGAAACCCGCGCCCAATGCGGCCGAAACAATCCCGTACAATCCGCTCGCGAATCCGAAAGCCCAAGGCAGCACGCCGATTGGTGCCAGGATCAGCGAATAGACGAAGATTTGCTTTCTGGTCGAAACCTGGCCGGCCACGTTCGGCATCATCGGAATGCCGGCCGC
Organism: Mesorhizobium sp. L48C026A00; assembly: GCF_000502375.1. Taxonomy (NCBI): domain Bacteria; kingdom Pseudomonadati; phylum Pseudomonadota; class Alphaproteobacteria; order Hyphomicrobiales; family Phyllobacteriaceae; genus Mesorhizobium; species Mesorhizobium sp. L48C026A00. The sequence continues at coordinate 21,331 of NZ_AYWU01000027.1, forward strand.
AGCATAGTCGCCGATCTTGAACAGCGCGAGCGCCCAGAAGTGCGGCGGCGTCCAGAGGAAAATGATCAGAAACAGGACGAGACTTTCAACCCCGACGGCGCCGGTGGCGGCCGCCCACCCGATGACCGGAGGAAGCGCACCCGCGGCGCCGCCTATGACGATGTTCTGCGGCGTCGAGCGTTTCAGCCACATCGTGTAGATGACGACGTAGAAGAAGATGGTGAAGGCCAGCAGCGATGCGGCGAGCCACCCCACCAGCACGCCGAGCGTCATGATCGCAAGTACGGAAAGCACCAGGCCGAAGCCGAGCGCTTCGCCTGGCGTGACCCGGCCTGACGGGACCGGCCGCTTTGACGTGCGCGACATCAACGCGTCAATATCGGCATCGTACCACATGTTGAGTGCCCCGGCCGCGCCCGCTCCAACCGCAATTGCACCAATTGCAATCACGGCGATGACCGGATTCATCGCCCCGGGCGCCACCATCAGCCCGACGAAAGCGGTAAAGACAGCAAGCGCCATGACGCGTGGTTTCAGAAGCGCGAAGAAATCACTGACCGTCGCTTCCGAAATTGGGATACCGGTATCCTTGAGGCCGCTTTCCCGAGCCGACATTTCAGGCGACTACCGATTGGAACACGCAATCTGGCCGGCCCATCGGCCGACGGAAGAACCGGGTTACTTCCTGGCGGAAGAACCGGGTCATTTGGAGAATTGCTTCAGATAGGCGATGACGTTGGCGAGATCCTCGTCCTTCTTGAGGCCGGGAAACGCCATCTTCCCACCTTTGATCATGGCCTTGGGATCGCGAAGATAATTCGTCAGCGTGGCGTCGTCCCATTTGACGCCGGATTTACCCGCCTCGGTCATGGCTTTGGAATACTTGAAGCCCGGATGCGTGCCGGCCGTCCGGCCGATGACGCCGCTCAGCGACGGCCCGACCTTGTTCTGGTCCTTGTCAACGACGTGACAAACCTTGCATTTGGCGAAGACCTTCTCACCCGCGGCGGCATCCTGTGCCTGGGATTGGCTCGTGACAAAGGTCGCAACGGACACGACTGCGAAAAACGCGATTGCACGCATGGCATATCCTCCCGATCGCCAAATCTGCCTTGGACGATCAGCGCGTGCCGACACGGCATGCGCCCCTTCACGACAGAGCGGAATATCCGCGTCTCCCGCATGGAATTGCGGCATCTACATACCACAGAAACTGGCCGGCAGATAGAAGAAGTCGACCCGCAGGATCGCCGCAAAGGCGACGAGGCAGGCCGATCGGCGTCGAGCGCAACCGGAACGCATGCCGGGTAAAGGCGTTAGACCAGCTACGGTTTAAACATCTGCAAGACAAAAAATCAGAGAAGTGTCTATGAACGACAGGAGCGACCTGGAGGTGCGCCACGGCACCCTCACGATCGACGGCGAGACCGTCTTTTACAGACAAGCAGGTCCTGAAACCGCGCCGGTTTTGCTGCTTCCGCATGGCTATCCCTGCTCATCCTTCCAGTATCGCCGGCTGATGCCGGCGCTCGCCGACCGGTGGCGGACGGTCGCGCCGGATTTCCCCGGCTTTGGCTACAGTGGCGATCCGGCACGGTTCGGTTATGATTTTGATGCCTATGCAACGTTCCTGGAGCTGTTCACCGACGCGCTGGAGCTCGGCAGCTACGCGCTATGGCTGCACGACTACGGCTCGCAGATCGGCCTCCGCCACGCCATAGCGCACCCATCGCGGATCAGGGCCCTGATCATACAGAATGGCGACATCTACGCCGATGCTCTTGGCCCGAAGTATGAAACGATCCGGAGTTTCTGGCGTGATCCTTCGCCAGCGAACCGTGCGCCGCTCGAACAGGCGGTGAGCGAAGACGGCTTTCGCGCCGAGTTCGTAGGCGAAGTCGATGACGACGTCGCTCGACGAGTCCCGCCCGATCTGTGGAAGTTGCATTGGCCGCTGATGGATACGGCTGTGCGCCGTGCGCTTTCGGTCGGACTGATGGAGAAGCTCAAGGCTAATCTCGACTGGTTCCCTCGTTACCAGGCATACCTGCGCGAGCACCGGCCACCGGCAATGATCCTTTGGGGACCGAAGGACGAATACATGCCCGAGCCGGCAGCGCGCGCCTATCTGCGCGATCTCCCCGAGGCCGAGCTGCATTTGTTGGACGACGCAGGGCACTGGCTGCTGGAGACCCATTTCGAGGTCGCCCACCCACTGGTGCGACGGTTTCTGGGCAAGGTCCTGCATTAATCGCCCGCAAACACCGCAGCGGATTCCGCCATCGCTGCCCCATCATGACAACCCATCGAGAGGAGCGCACGCCATGATCGACAACGCCGCAATCGCCCGGATCTGGCGGGGAACGACACGCCGTGATCTGGCGGACGCCTACGAGCCATATCTACGTCGCGAAGGCATTCCGCCGCTTCAGGAGAAGGCACTTGGCGTGCAGTTGTTTCGCGAGGATCTTAAAGAAGAAACAGAGTTCGTGACAATCTCGTACTGGCCTGACGTCGAAGCCATGGCGAGCTTCACCGGCGGTGACCCGCATAAGATCCATCACCTGCCGCGCGACGAAGAGTTTCTCGTCGAGCTGCCCGAACGGGTCACGGTGATGCGGATCCTCGTCAATCAATTGCCGCGCGAATAGGGCGGCAGCGGTGGCGGCAGCGGTTTTGCGACGTCGGCGGCATTGAAAAGGCCGCCTCGAGGGCGGCCCTTCACATCCAGCAGAATGTCGTGTTATTCGGCGTCCTTGGCAGCTTTCTTCTTCGGCGCAGCCTTCTTCTTGGGCTCTTCCGCATCGTCGGCCTTATCGGCGTCGGACTTGTTGGCGTCGGCCTTCTTCGCTGCGGCTTTCTTCGCCGGCTTCGCCTTGGCCGTCTCGCTGTCCTCGTCGTCGGCCATCAGCTCTTCCTTGCTGACCTTGACGTCGGTGACCGAAATCTGGCTGAGTAGATGGTCGACCACCTTCTCCTCGAACAGCGGCGCGCGCAGCGTGTTCAGCGCTTCGGGATTGCTGCGATAGAATTCGAAGGCTTCCTGCTGCTGGTTGGCCGGATAGCGGCGCACCTGCTCGAGCAGGCCGCGCTGCAGTTCCTCGTCCGACACGTTAACGCCGGCCTTCTCGCCGATTTCGGCGAGAACCAGGCCGAGACGCACACGGCGCTCGGCAAGCCGCATATATTCGGCGCGCGCCTCTTCTTCCGTCGTCTCCTCGTCGGCGAAGGTGCGGCCGGCGGCTTCCAGATCGCGGTTGACCTGGTTCCAGATGTTGTTGAACTCGGCCTCGACAAGCTTCGACGGCGCCTCGAACGAGTAGGCGGCATCGAGCTGGTCGAGCAGCTGGCGCTTGATCTTCTGGCGCGTCATCGAGCCGAACTGGTTCTCGATCTGACCGCGCACCACCTCACGCAGGCGCTCCAGCGACTCCAGGCCGAGATTCTTGGCCATTTCGTCGTTGATCTCCAACGCCCCCGGCTGGGACACTTCCTTGACGGTTACGTCGAAGGTGGCTTCCTTGCCGGCAAGATGCGCCGCCTGGTAGTTTTCCGGGAACGTGACCGTGACCTGCCTCTCGTCGCCGGCCTTGCTGCCGATGAGCTGATCCTCGAAGCCGGGAATGAATTCCTTGGAGCCGAGCACCAGCGGCTGGTCCGTGCCGGCGCCGCCGCTGAAGGCTTCGCCGTCGATCTTGCCGACATAGTCGATCGTCACGCGGTCGCCCTCGGCGGCCTTGCCGGTCTTCGGTTCGTAGGTGCGCGCCGATTCGGCGACACGCTTGACCTGCTCGTCGATTTCAGAATCCGGCACGTCGAACACCTGACGCGTCACCTTGATGTCGGAGAAATCCTTGATCTCGATCGGCGGAATGATCTCGTAGTTCAGGCGGAACTCGAAGTCGGCGCCGCCGGCCAGGATCTTCTCGGCCTCCTTCTCGTCCTCGGTCATGATCACTTCGGGCTGCATGGCAGCCTTTTCGCCACGGCCGGTAATGATCGAACGGGTCGAATCGTTGAGGATCTCGTTGACCACTTCGGCCATGAAGGACTTGCCATAGACCTTGCGCAGGTGCTGCACCGGCACCTTGCCGGGGCGAAAGCCGTTGATGCGGACCTTGCTCCTGGCATCTGAAAGCCGCGCCATCAGCTTGGCTTCCATGTCACCGGCCGGCACGGTGATCTTGATCTCGCGCTTGAGACCGGAGTTGAGCGTTTCGGTGACCTGCATCATAGAACCTTCGTTTCCGCAGCCAAACGGCTCTTGCCGTTTACAGCCTGCCGGTATGATCTTGCCGGGAATGGCTTTTGGTGCGGGACTTGGCGATCTGTCCACTCAACGCGGCTCAAAATCGTCCAGAAACACGCTCCAAAATGTGAATAAGTCTTTGTTTTTCCGACTTCTTATCACATTCTGCAGAAGTGGATCGTCGCATCCCGTCACATTCGACACGCCTTTTGTCACAGGCGCGGCCGATTTTCAACCATCTTCGCGTCTACAGCGCCGCGCGTCATCTTGGACGCGCACAGGAAGCCGGAGCACCTTGATTTTGGCGCATGATCCCCAAAAATACGATTTTTCGTTTTTCGGGATCATGCACCGGCGAACGGCCGCTATTTTGACCGCGACATTGACAGAATGATGGCTGCCTGCGGGCAACGCGGATGCGGCGGGATTGCTGGACGCGCTGGATTTTAGGCTCCACTCCGACTTGGCTCCCGCTGGTGTAGCTACCCCGAAGTCGTCAGCCGCTTGGCACAGCGGTCCTGACGCAGAGAAGCCCGCCACCTTCCGAGTGGCGGGCCGGCCGCGAGGCCAGGAGAGTGTTGTCAAAGTCTGTACGGCCGATGCGACACTCCCGTTTGCGCAACAGTCTTCTCAGCGGCGTGCGATCAGCAAGCAGAGCTCACGCAGGTCGCGATCGTATGTGCCGCCGCTCCCGAGCACATCCACGCAGCGCTTCTTCATCCGTATCAACTGGCTGCTGGACATCTGCGCGACCACGCTCACGCCAGGAGTCCCGGGTGTTCCAGGAGTCGCGGGTGTGCCAGCAAGGGTCCCGCCGCCGACGCCTACACCGACGCCGACCCCGGTCGTCTCACCAACATTGGCACTCACACCCGCTGCAACGAGGCCGGTGCCGCCTACATTTGCGCCTGCGCCAGCAGTGATACCGCCGGTGCCGCCGGCATTGGCGCCCAGGCCGGCCGTGACACCACCTGTGCCGCCGGCATTGGCGCCCAGGCCAGCCGTGACGCCACGAGTGCCGCCGACATTGGCGCCGGCACCAGCGCTAACGCCCCTGCTGCCGCCGATCGACGCACCGGCGCCGGCATTCACCCCGCTTCGGCCGCCGATCGAAGCGCCGACACCCGCGATAATGCGTTTCTTGCTGCCGATCGATTTACCGGCTCCCGTATTTACCCCGCTGCTACCGCCGATCGAAAGCGCCGACTCCCGCATTGACGCCGCCACTGCCGCCGATCGAGGCGCCGAGACCGGCGTTTACGCCGCCTCGGCCGCCAACCGATGCGCCGAGACCGGCGTTTACACCGCCTCGGCCGCCAACCGATGCGCCGGCGCCGACGCTAATGCCGCCTGCGCTGGAGGGAAAAGAAAGAGATAAAACAAGTGCACTACAGGCCAAAGCTGCGGCGAAGCTGTTAACGACGTTTGCCATGACACTCTCCTTTGGAAATTACCCCACAGCAGCAGTTTCGAATTTGCTACTTTAGCAATAACGAACCCAGAGAGTGTTTGAATCGCTAACACGAAACAATGTTTGCGGTCGTGACTTACGGGTAGGAAAATATTCCGAATCAATTTGAAAGAATTTGAATACATCCTTGGGCAGGAAGACCCGGCCGCCGACGAGTTCGTTCGCGCCGCCGTCGCCTACTTTGGACAGAAAGTCCGCGCCGTGCCCCCCGGACACCAACGCGAGGCCCAAAAACCTCGAAAATCTAAGTGTTGAACTTGTGACATGGGTTGTGACATAGACATGTCACGGTGACACGAAGCCAGCGGGTATGGCGGAATTGGTAGACGCACCAGATTTAGGTTCTGGCGTGAGAACGTGGGGGTTCGAGTCCCTCTACCCGCACCACTGCTCCCTCGAACAGTGGACTAAGGTTCCAGTACCGGAAGGCGTTGGGGGTCGCGGTCGCGCTTTCCCAATTCTAATCCGGGCCAATACTAATAGAGCGGTTCCTCGAACAGCGTCTTGTCGCCGTCCATCAGCGCCTTGATCTGCGCGGCGCCATCGGTTGCGATTGCGACGCGGACGCCGAACGGCCGCACCCGCATGTCGTTCTGGATCGCCATCCCCTCGCCTTCCGGCAGATAGAAGCGCTCGATGCCGTAATTCGGCGCGATCGTCGTGGCTGCGCTGAGATCCCACCCTTCTGACACATGCCCGACGATATCGACTGCATCGGATGCTGCCGGCCCAGGCGCTTGCCCGAACCAGGCCGTGGTTGCGCCCCAATAGCCGCCGGCGCCCTGTCTCAGCCTGACAACGATCGGCGTATCGTCGCTCGTCAGCTTGCCGGTCGGAATGTTGGCGATCAGCTTCACCGGCAGGCGCGAAATATCATAGCTGAGTATAATGTAGTCGCCGCGCAGCAGATCGCGCGGATCGATCGGTTCGACCCTCAGCAGCACCTGCTTGCCGTCGCGCAGGATCGCCGCTCGGCCGGCGATGATCCACACCAGGAAGCCGATCTGGACGAGTGCCAGCACCAGCGCTGAAATGATCAGTTTTTTGCCGGTCATCACGCCGCTGCTCCTTCTACGCTCGGGAGCTTCATGCGCTTCTCCACGCGGAGGATGACAAGGGCAAGCACGCCAAGAAGCACAGCGGCTGCAAGGAAGAAGCCTGCCGTGTCGAGCATCGACTGCAGCATCACCACATAGATGATGGCGAGTTCGAAGGCGAAGCCGGCATAGGCAACCCAGCGCAAGCCCCTGCTCTCGCGGCCGCCCAGCACGATTGCCGCGACAATGCCGGCAAGCGCAATGGCCGAGGCAATGCCAAAGCCGCTGTTATTGCTTTCACTGGCCAGTTCGAACTGGATCATCGCCAGGCCGGTGAGAAACCCGATCAGCGCGTGCAAGGGCAGACGGCCGCCAAGCTGCAATATCCGGTCGACGGGCTCGGCAGCGAAGATCGCAGCCGCGAAAAGCAGCGCCGACACGACAATGAGCGGGACGGCGACCTGCAGCGTTTCGTATTCCGTAAACAACAGCACGAGATAGAAGATGACCGACAGGATGATCAGATGCCGCGCCGCCTGGCTGCGGGTCCAGAACGAAATGGCGAACAACACGATCGCCATGGCGACGAAGAGGTGCGGAAATTCCGTGCGCCTGAAATAATCGAACCCTCTCAGGAACAGCCACGCTTCGGCAATGCCGACAGAAGCGACGGTCAGCAGGTTCGAGCGCAGCGCGACTGCCGCGAGGGCGGTGCCCGCGCCCCAGGTGATCAAGGCCGACGCTTCGTCGCCTGACAAATGATACATCTGGCCGATCAGCGCGATCGATCCGCCGAATGCCGCTGCGGCGACGATCCAGAGTGCCTCGCCGATTGCAGCATGGTCGCGTGTCTTCAGCACGGCGCCGCCGACATAGCCGGCGAAGATGATGGCGAAGAGGGCTGCCACCCGCGCCAGCCGCGGGATGGCTTCCCAGTTGGCGGCGACGAAGATCAGGACGGCCGCACCAAAAAGCAACGCCGCCATCATCGCCAGGATCGTGCCGAAGCTCAGCGATTTGCGCTCATTGGCCTCGACGTCGCGCGTCAGCGCGTCGGCCGTCGAGGCGTCGATCAGTCCGGCCTGCAGCCATCGTGCGATATCGGCCGTGACTCGCGACGAATAGCTCGCCATGCCTTTTCTCCTCCAGCTGGTCGTTTCTTCAGCCGACCCGGACAAACCGTTGACGCTACGGCATTTTCAGATTCGGGCCTATCTATGTTGAAGACGAGAATTGCCGGTGATTGTGCATTGCACAATTTGCATTGCTGCCATGCACCAATAGCGCTTTTAAATCGATATGACCCGACCTATCTTCTGGGCGTACACAAAGACGGAATGATCCGAAGAAAGACGAAACGAGAATACCATGAACCTGATCCGCAACTACCGCAACTGGCGCCGCTACCGGGACACCGTTTCCGAGCTGAGCCGCCTGAGCAACCGCGAACTGACCGACCTCGGCATCAGCCGCAGCGACATCCACTACGTCGCCCGCAAGGCGGTCTAATCCTCTTCGGACCGCAAATGGTCCGAACCAGTTTGACTTGAAAAGAGAACGACAATGAACCTGATCCGCAACTATCGTAACTGGCGCGTTTATCGCTCGACAGTTACCGAGCTGGGTCGCCTTTCGAACCGCCAGCTGCATGATCTCGGCATCGTCCGCGAAGAGATCAAGAGCATCGCCCGCAAGGCGATCTAGTCAGAATTTCGCCAGGGTCGACCTCCTCCCCGACCCTGACGGATACGGTCAGCCTTCACCTCCTCCCGAGGGTTGACCACAAAAACGGCGCCCGCCGCACCTCCTCCCGCGGCGGGCGTTGTTTCCCCCAGGGCGAAGCGATTTCGTCCAAAAGGGTTTCGCCCCCTTTCATCAGGCGAAAGGAATTTCGTCAAAGCCGACCTCCTCCCCGGCGATGGCGAATACGGTCGATCTTCACCTCCTCCCGAGGATCGACCAGCAAAACGACACCCGCCGGATCCTCCCCCGGCGGGTGTTGTTGTTTTTCAGGGTCGACGCACCTGGGAATTCGTTCTGGCGGGGAAGTCCCTGTCGTCAGTCGAGCGCACCGCTTTCCAGCACACCTCGCTTCTTCCACTGGCTGAGCGGAAAAATGTCCGGTGCGTCGCCCATCGGCGCATACCAGGAATCCACCACCCACTCGGTGCCCCTGCGGTCGCTGATCACCGCCGTCCAATGGGGATAGCGCCCGTCGACAAACAAGCCTCGCGAGGCCTTGTCCTCGACCTTGTGGAACCTGAGCAATTTTCGCTCGGCAAGATAGACCAGCAGCGCATGGGTATTGGTCGATTCGTCGACACAATCCATCTGGCCCCTGATGCGCGATGCGCCGAATTCCGACTGCGGCAGATCGCGAATGCCGGTGGCCCGGAAAATGCGCTGCTCGAAATACCGAACAGCCTTCGAAATAGCCGCACGCTCGGCTTGGGGCGAACCGGCGCCGGCACGCAGGATAGAGCGGAAACGCGCGCCATCACCGGGGCCAAGCGCCAGCATCGTGCGATAGTTGCAACTGTAGCCGTGGCAGATGGGGATCCGCTTGGAAGCCGTCGCGGCCAGTTCGCCGGCGGCCGCTGATCCACCCACGGCGATCACGACTGTCAGAAATGTCGCTCTGGCAAACATCCCAAGCACCCCGTCCATTCTCCGACAGTAGACGATTGCAGCGCTTGGCGGCAACAACGCGGCCGACACGGCCGGCTCCTGTAATTGCAATCGCAGCTACAAAGGATTATTTCGGCGCTCATGAACAAGAATCCCATTCACGTCATCGGCGGTGGCCTTGCCGGTTCTGAAGCCGCCTGGCAGGCGGCCGAAGCCGGCGTTCCCGTCGTGCTGCATGAAATGCGTCCCATACGCGGCACCGATGCGCACAAGACGGATGGACTGGCCGAACTCGTCTGTTCCAATTCCTTCCGCTCCGACGATGCGCAGACCAACGCCGTCGGCCTGCTGCACGCCGAAATGCGGCTGGCCGGTTCGCTGATCATGAGCGCCGGCGACGCGCACCAGGTGCCGGCCGGCGGAGCGCTGGCTGTCGACCGCGACGGGTTTTCCGGAGCGGTGACAAAAAAGCTCGAAGCGCACCCGCTCATCACCATCCAGCGCGAGGAAGTGCCAGGCCTGCCGCCGGCGGATTGGGACCAGGCGATCATCGCCACCGGCCCGCTGACCGCACCAGGGCTCGCCCAATCGATCGCGGAAGTGACCGGGGCCGATGCGCTCGCCTTCTTCGACGCCATCGCGCCGATCGTCCATTTCGACACGATCAACATGGACATCTGCTGGTTCCAGTCGCGCTACGACAAGGTCGGACCTGGCGGCACCGGCAAGGATTACATCAACTGTCCGATGGACAAGGAGCAATATCTTGCCTTCGTGCAGGCGCTTGTCGACGGCCAAAAGACCGAATTCAAGCAATGGGAAGGCACGCCCTATTTCGACGGCTGCCTGCCGATCGAGATCATGGCCGAGCGCGGCGTCGAGACGCTGCGCCATGGGCCGATGAAGCCGATGGGGCTGACCAATGCGCACAATCCGTCGGTAAAGGCCTATGCCGTCGTGCAGCTTCGCCAGGACAATGCGCTGGGCACGCTCTACAACATGGTCGGCTTCCAGACCAAGCTGAAGCACGCCGAACAGGTGCGCGTGTTCCACACCATCCCGGGCCTCGAAAACGCCGAGTTTGCCCGCCTCGGCGGCCTGCACCGCAACACCTATATCAATTCGCCGACGTTGCTTGACCAATCGCTGCGGTTGAAATCACGACCTGGCCTGCGCTTCGCCGGCCAGATCACCGGCTGCGAGGGCTATGTCGAAAGTGCCGCCATCGGCCTGCTTGCCGGGCGCTTTGCCGCCGCCGAGCGGTTGGGCCACGCGCCGGCGCTGCCGCCGATGACCACAGCCTTTGGCGCGCTGCTCAACCATATTACCGGCGGTCACATCGTTTCCGACGACGAGCCAGGAAAGCGCTCATTCCAGCCGATGAACATCAATTTCGGCTTGTTCCCACCGGTGGAAGCGCCGAAAGCCGAGGGAAAACGCCTGCGCGGCAAGGACAAGACCGTCGCCAAGCGGCGTGCGGTGACATCGCGCGCGCTGGCCACCTGCCGCGAATGGCTGGGGCTGCCTTCCCAGGCGGAAGCGGCGGAGTAGCCCGCCTGTCTGTTCTTGTCGATCGGTCGACAGGAGAGTAGGATAATATCCTACTATAGGGAGCAATTCCATGGAACCCGCAGAGAAACTGTCCGTCACTGTCACGCCCGCCATGGCGCGCATGATCCGCGAAAAGGTCGAGGATGGCACCTTTGGATCGGCGAGCGAGGTCATCCGTGCAGCCCTTCGCGCCTTCCAGCGCGAGGAGGAAGAGCATGCCGAGCGCATGGCCTCGATCAGGGCGCGCGTGAAGGCATCGATCGAGGATACAAGGCCGGGCTATTCAGGAGAAGAGGTTCGCGCTCACCTTCGGGGATTCGTCGCCCGACTTTCGAGCCGTTCTGATGATTCAACGGCTTGAAGTCGAGCATCAAGAAACCGCCAGGAATGATCTGGCCGACATTTTCAGGAGCATCGTAGAGGCTGGCGGAAGTCCGGAAGTCGCGCTGAAATTCGTCTTGCGTATCGAAGACCGCTGTCAGAGCATCGGCAATGCGCCTCGGGGTGGCCGGTCGCGCGATGACATTGCGCCGGGATTGCGAACAGTGCCGTTCGAGCACTCTGCCATCATCGCTTGCGTTGTCGATGACGATGTCGTCCGCATCGTCAAGATCTTCTATGGCGGTCACGACTATGAGGCGCTGATGCGCGATGGCGGATCGAGCGACCCATCGTGACAGACGTCTACGGCTGCCGTGATAGTTCCGGCTTTCCGGATTCCTTCATCCTTGGCAGCCTTCAGGCGTCCGGCCAGCCTCGCGTCGCGCGGCGCAACAACAGAAAATGCCGGCGCCAGGCCGAGAGCCGCGCCACCTCGTTCAGAGGTGACTGACGAGAACTTTCCATCTTGCCGAGATAGGCGCGCGACAAGGCCAGCGGCAAAAATGCTGGTCTGAGCGAATCCGGCAACGACGCTGCGCCCTGCTCGAATGCTGCAAGATGTTCTTGCGCCAGCGCGATCATCGCGGCGACGGCGCGTTGTGCTCCAGGCCCGTCATCGCCTGCAACGAACTCCTCGGAAGACGATCCTGCCGCGGCCAGAATGTCGGCCGGGACAAAGCATTGCCCACGCTTGCGATGCAATGGCAGCAGCAGCAAAAGGCCGGTCATCGCTTGTGCGCAACCTGCCCTGCCCGCAAGTTCGGCGAAACGCGGCGCTTCGACGGGATCGAGCACCATCGCTGCAAGCTGAATGAGCGCCGCTGCTGTCTCGCCGCAATAGCCTTCCAGATCGGTGCGCGACGGCATGGGGTCGTCATAGAGATCGAAAATACGGGCTTCGAGCATGTTCTCGAAGGCGGGCTTCGGCAGGTGATGGGCGGAAATCGTCGCCTTCAACGCGTCGGCGACGGGATGGCCTGTGCCTACCCCGGCGTCCTCGGCGGCGATGACATCGCGCCACCATTGCAGTCGCACCTCGCCGGGCAGTGCCTCGCGGATACGGTCGCGAATGCCTGATATCTCGGCATTGAAGGCATAGAGCGAAAATAGCGCGTCACGCTTGTCCTCGGGCGCATAGAGCGCGCAAACATAGCGATCATGGTCGGCGGCGCGCACCGTTTCCATGACGATTTTGGCGTTTTCGCTCACGTCACTCGACGGCAATCAGCGCGGCGGCCACCGCACGGTTTTCCGCCAGGAGAACATTGTAGGTCCGCACGGCAGCACCAGTCGACATCGGATCGGCCGCAATGCCCGCCGCCTTCAACACAGCACGCAGCGCCGCCGGCAACGGCCTGAGATCCTTGCCGGCGCCGACCAGCAGGATCTCGACCTGGTCAGCCTCGTTGAGCAGCTTGGCGAAATCCGCCGCCGTCAGTGCCAGGGGATCAGCCGGCTCCCAGCCATAGATGCCCGACGGCAGGCACAGGAGCGAGCCGCGATGCGACATGTCGGCGAAACGAAACCCGCCATTGCCATAGGCCTCGATCGGCGCACGGCCGGGGAAATGCGCCTCACGGATGACAATGCCTTTGGTCATCCCGTTGGCCGCCCGTCAGGTTGCTATGGCTTTGCCGCCGCTCACCGGCTTCTCCACATCGGCCGTCGCGGTTTCCGGCCGCAGCTTGAACAGGATGAGCAATGGCGCGGCGATGAAAATCGACGAATAGGTTCCGAAGACGACGCCGAACAGCATCGCCAGCGTGAACGAGCGGATCACCTCGCCGCCGAATAGCACCAGCGCCAGCAGCGCGAGCATCGTCGTCACCGAGGTCAGCGTCGTTCGCGACAGCGTCTCGTTGATGGCGTTGTTCAACAATTGTGGCAACGGCATCCTCTTGTATTTTCGCAAGTCTTCGCGAACACGGTCATAGACGACGATCGTGTCATTGAGCGAATAGCCGATGATGGTGAGTATCGCCGCAAGCGACGATTGGTTGAATTCGAGACCGGTGATGACAAAGAAGCCGATGGTCATGACCACATCGTGGACCGTGGCGATGATGGCGCCGACCGCGAACTGCCATTCGAAGCGGAACCAGACATAGACCAGGATTCCGAGCAGCGCGATCAGCATGGCGATGGTGCCTTGCTTGGCAAGCTCGCCGGAAACCGTCGGTCCCACCACCTCGACGCGGCGGAAATCGTAATGGTCCTGCAACTCGCCACGCACCTTGTCGATGACGGTCTGTTCGGCGTTCTCGCCGCCCTCCTGCGTGCCGACGCGGATCAAGACGTCGTTCGGGTCGCCGAACTGTTGCACCTGCACTTCGCCGATGTTGAGTTCCGAAAGCCTGCCGCGGATGTCGGCAATATCGGCGGTGCCATCCTTGGCCTGGACCTCGATCAGCGACCCCCCCTTGAAGTCGATGCCGTAATTGATGTCGACGGTCATGAACAGCACGACCGCCAGGACCGACAGCACGCTGGACAGCGCGAATGTCCAGCGGCGGATGCCCATGAACGGAATTCGCGTGCCCGGCGGGACGAAGGTCACCGGCGCGCGCGGCAATTCCTTCGGGCGGGCGCGGCGAAGCCAGATCGACACCAGCAGGCGGGTGAAGGTGAAGGCGGTGAAGACGGTGGTCAGAATGCCGATGGCGAAGGTTACGGCAAAGCCCTTCACCGGGCCGGTCCCGAGCCAGAACAGCACCACGGTCGCGATCAGCGAGGTGACGTTCGAATCGACGATGGTCGCCAGCGCTTTGGAAAAGCCCGTGTCGATCGCCTGGATTACCGAGCGGCCGTTTCGTCGCTCCTCGCGGATGCGCTCGTAGATGAGAACGTTTGAATCGACCGCCATGCCGATGGTCAGCACGATGCCGGCGATGCCGGGCAATGTCAGTGTCGCGCCAAGCAATGACAACAACCCGATGATCATCGCGACATGCACCGCCAGCGCGATGTTGGCAATGAAGCCGAGAAAGCCATAGGCCACGAACATGAACACGACGACGAGGATGGAGCCGATCACGCCGGCAACCTTGCCGGCGTGAATGGAATCCTCGCCGAGCCCAGGGCCTACCGTGCGCTCTTCGATCACCGTCAGCGTCGCCGGCAGCGCGCCGGCACGCAACAGCACGGCGAGATCGTTGGCGCTCTCGGCGGTGAAATTGCCTGAGATCTGGCCGCTGCCGCCAAGGATCGGTTCGCGGATCTGCGGCGCCGAAATCACCTGATTGTCGAGGATGATGGCAAACAGCTTGCCGACATTCTGCGAGGTGGCCTGGCCGAAACGCGCCGCCCCCTTGGAATCGAAGGTGAACGAAACCACCGGCTCATTGGTCTGTGAATTGTACGTCGCCTGCGCATCGACGAGATTTTCGCCAGAAACGATGACGCGGTTCTCGATCAGATAGGGAACCGGCGGATCATCCTGCGAATACAACACCGAGGATCCGGCCGGCGGACGACCGTTGAGCGCGTCCTGCACCGGCATCGACTGGTCGACCATCTGGAAGGTCAGCTTGGCGGTCTGGCCTAGAATGTCCTTCAGCCGTTGCGGATCCTGCAGGCCCGGCACCTGCACCAGAATGCGGTCGTCGCCTTGGCGTTGCACGATCGGCTCGGTGGTGCCGAGTTCGTTGACGCGGCGCTCGACGACTTCGAGCGACTGCGCCAGCGCCGTCGACGTGCGATATTTGATGCCGGCATCGGTGAAGGCGAATTTGAGCAGGCCGGACTCGGTATCATCCAGCGACATTTCCTGGACAGAGCCGCCGCTGAACAGGCCGGCGGCCACCGGATCGGTCAATGTCTTCAGCGCCGTCTTGGCGGCTTCGACCTGACCAGGATCGGTGATGCGGACCTGCACAGCCCGGCCTGATCCGGCAAGGCCGGTATAACCGATCTTGGCATCGCGCAGCCGCGTCCTGATTTCGTCCCGCGTCGTCTCCAGCCGATCCTTGATCAGATCGTTCGGATCCATCCTGAGCAGGATATGCGAGCCGCCCTGCAGATCGAGGCCGAGCGTCATCTGGCGCTTCGGAACCCAGTCGGGAAGCTTGGCGAGCGTGCTTGCCGAAAAAAGATTGGGCGCAGCCAGGATCACTGTGGCGGCCACGGCCAGCCAGATCAGGATCATCTTGAAGCGCGAGAAATAGAGCATATGGCGTCGTCCGTCACGGCATTCGGGCGGATCGTTCCGCCTGGAATTGGGTTATTTCTAGGCGCTCTGGTTCGCCACTGGCTCGCCGTGGTCCGCACAAAGGTGATTGTCGAGCACAAGGCAGTTCACTTTGATGCTGCCATCGGGCTTTCTTCAACTATTGTCAATCTTGCCGTCATGGGACCAGCGCGCAATGGCATCACGAGATCGTTGGCGCCCCGTGATACCGGCGGCCAGCCAGATCAGGTTCGTCCTGAAGCGCGAAAATTCAGCAAATGGCGTTTGTCGGTCGGGGTGTTTCCGCAGATCGTTCGCCGACAATCGGTTTATTTCTTGGCGTTCTGGTTCGCCACTGGCTCGCCCTTGACGCGCACATCGGCAATCGTCGAGCGCAGCGCCGTTACCTTGGTGCCACCGCCGAGATCGATCTCGAGCTCGTTGTCGTCGATGACCTTGGTCACCTTGCCGACGAAACCGCCGCCAGTGACGACCGTATCGCCGCGGCGCACCGCCGCCAGCATCTCGCCGCGCTTCTTCAACTGCGTGCGCTGCGGCCGGATGATCAGAAAATACATGATCACGAAAATCAGGACAAACGGCAAAATGCTGATGAACATATCCGGGGAGGTGCCGACGCCTTGGGCATATGCCGGTGTCACGAACATCGAAGTACTCCTGAAAAACAGCCGCCAAACGGGTAATTTGGCGGCCCCGTGAAATTTGGCCGGAATATAGTCGGTAAAGTTGCCAATGCAACTGCGGCCGAGCATTTCAGCTGCTTTTCCGGCTGGTTGAGCCGTGTTAGAGCATGGTCCCGAATGATGGAGCGCGGTTCTCGAAAAAGATCGTGCCCTAACAAAAGGTTGGAGCCGGTTCCGAAACCGCCGGAATCAATAGGTTCCGTTGCTTCCTGAATGCAAAAACAAAAGACAAGAATGACCGACAGCACCATCGAAGCCCTGAACAGGAAGCTCGACCGCCTGATCGAGGCGGTCGCCCGCCTCGCCCCGCCTCCGGGGCCGGAAACCCATCTCGGCNGGTCGCCCGCCTCGCCCCGCCTCCGGTGCCGGAAACCGATCTCGGCGGGGCCGACTGCTTTGTCTGGCAGGCTGATCCCGGCTATCTGGAGCCGGTGCGCAAGGTCAACCGCGTCGACATCGGTTTGATCCGCGGCGTCGACCGCGTCCGCAACATACTGATCGACAACACCGAGCGTTTCGCCTCCGGTTACGCAGCCAACAACGTGCTGTTGTGGGGCGCACGCGGCATGGGAAAATCCTCGCTGGTCAAGGCCGTGCATGCGGCGGTCAACGCATCGGCAAAGCTGGACCTGCCACTCAAGCTCATCGAGATCCACCGCGAGGACATCGACACACTGCCGAAGCTGATGGCGCTGCTGAAGGCAGCGCCTTACCGTTTTATCCTGTTTTGCGACGACCTCTCATTCGACCACGACGACACGTCCTACAAGTCGCTGAAGGCGGCGCTCGAAGGCGGAGTCGAGGGCCGCCCGGCCAATGTGATCTTCTACGCCACGTCGAACCGGCGCCACCTTTTGCCGCGCGACATGATCGACAATGAGCGCTCGACCGCCATCAACCCGTCGGAAGCGGTCGAGGAAAAAGTCTCGCTCTCGGACCGTTTCGGCCTCTGGCTCGGCTTCCACAAATGCTCGCAGGACGAGTATCTCGACATGATCGACGGATATGTCCGCCATCACGGACTTGCCATCGATCCCGAGACGCTGCGCGCCGAGGCGCTGGAATGGGCGACGACGCGCGGCAGCCGTTCGGGCCGCGTCGCCTGGCAGTATACCCAGGATCTGGCAGGCCGGCTCGGCAAGTCGCTCCAGGATTAGACCATGATCCCGAACCGAAGGTCAGCGTAGCAAAAAGTGGAGCCCGGTTTTCGGACAAGATCATGGTCCGGAAACGCCTCTGAAAAAGCCCGCCCCTTGCGGAGCGGGCTGAGCCGGCGGGCCGGACTGGAGGTCCGGCGGCCCGCAATCGCTTTTCTTGTTCTATTCAAGATAGGTCGAAGGATCGACTTTCTTTATTCAAGATAGGTCGAAGGATCGACCGGCGCCGAATTCTTGCGCACTTCGAAATGCAGTTTCGGCGAGTCGGTGGTGCCGCTCATGCCGGACTGCGCGATTTCCTGGCCGCGCTTGACCTTCTGGCCGCGCTGGACCTCTATCGAACGGGCGTGACCATAGACTGTGACCAAACCGTTCTCGTGGCGCACCAGCACCGTATTGCCGAATTCCTTGAGGCCATCGCCGGCATAGATGACGACGCCGTTCTCGGCCGCCTTGACTGGCGTTCCTTCCGGCACGGCGATGTCGACACCGTCCTTGCCGCCGCCGAAACTGGAGATCACGCGGCCGCGCACCGGCCAGCGCATCTTGCCGATACCGGTGGCGTTCGGCGCGACCGCGTCGTCGTCCTCGGCCTGCTGGATGACCTTTTCCTTCTTCGGCGGCGTGTAGGCGGCGAGCGTTTCCGACGGCGTCGTCTTCGCCGCAGGCGGGGTGGTGGCAGTTGTTACCGGATCGACCTTTGCCGGCTTGGCGTTGGCAACTGTCGCGGTTCCGCCGGCCGGCACCTTCAATGTCTGGCCGATCTTGAGCAGACCGTCCTGCATGCCGTTCGCCTGCTTCAACGCAACCACGCCGACGCCGGTCTTCCTGGCGATGGCCGACAGCGTATCACCCTGCTGCACGGTGTAGGAGCCACCGGCACCAGCCGCCTTGGGTGCGGCGTCCTTTGGCTGGCTTGCCGCGGCCGATGCATCCACCTGCGCGGCGGACTTGCCCTCCTTGAGCTTGGGCTGCTGCGGCAGCACGGCGACCATCTCCGGCGCCTTGGCCGGCACATCGTGCTTGGTGTCGTTCGCAGGCTTGGCGTCGGCAAGCTTCGGCGCCGGTTTCTTGCCCGAATAGGCATAGGCCGGGATGACGATCTTCTGGCCGGTCTTCAGCCCGTTGGTCGCGCTTAGCCCATTGACCTTCATCAGCGCGTCGGCGGGCACGCCGTAGCGCCGCGACAGGCCGGAAATGGTCTCGCCGTCCTTGACGATGATCTCGGTGGCACGCGGCTCGCCGCCCGCCGTCGCCATGCGCGGAGCATCGGGCTGTGACTCTTTGAACGGCTTTGCCACGGTTCCGGTCGCAGTCCGGTCGACCCGGGGAGCGGCTGGCGCCGAAGCGGTGCGAGCCGGACTGGCGGCGGGCGCCGACGCGCTAGCCGGCTGCGCCTGGTCGACCGGCGGCAATTGCTGCGTCGTGACGGGTTCGAGGCTTGAACGGCTTACCGACTGGGTGTGGCTGCCGTCGAGCGGCGCGGCCGAAACCGCGGCGGCATCGCCGGGATAGGGCTGGGCGGCGTCCTGCTTGTCGATGATGGCGCGCTGGTTGTTTGTCGACGACGTGAAGACATCGTCGACGCTGTTGAACCGCGAGACCTGGGAACTGCATCCCGCCGTAGTGCCCGCAACCATCAGGACGGCGATACCCCGCGCCAGGTTGCGTCCGTTTGCCTTCAAAATACTGAATTGCATCGCATTTACCCGCAGATACCCGGTACAGACTGACCGTGATTAAAGCGCGTTAATGTTACCGGCCGGTTAAACCTCTAGAATCAGACGCAAATTTTCTTAAAATATTTAAAGTTGCATTGGACGGGCGTGATTGAGCTGAGGCAAGCCGGAGACGGACCAGACAGGTGAGTTGCGGGCATCACCTGAATATCGACAGATCCTAGATGACCGCGGCCACGCTGCGCAGGATCGGCTGCAGGCGTACGAGACCGATGTCCTCGCGTTCGAAGCGGCTGCCGACCTTGGTCAGCTTGGCCAGCACCTGCTCGCCCTCCTCGGGTCCGATCGGGGCGATGACGATGCCGCCGCTCGACAATTGATCGAGCAGGAAGCGCGGCAGGCTGTCGAAGGCCGCCCACGCGACGATACGGTCGAACGGCGCTTCATTGGCCAGTCCGTTGGAGCCGTCCGCCTGGCGCACGATGACATTGCCGATGCCGAGCGCCTCGAAGCGCTGTTTGGCCTGCTCGACCAGCGTCTTGTAGCGATCGATTGTGACGACGCGCCCGGCGAGCCGCGACATCACCGCCGCCGTGTAGCCCGACCCGGTGCCGATCTCGAGCACCCGGTTGCCCGGCTCGATGGCAAGTGCTGCGATCACCGCAGCCTGCAGATCGGCGCCCTCGATCGCCTCGCCGCATTCGATCGGCAGCATGCGGTCCGACCAGGCGATCGGATGGAACGGTGCGGAAAGGAAGCCGCGCCGCGGCGTCGCCTCGAAGGCGGCGATCAGCGCCTTCGGCACCACGCCCTTGCCACGCAGGCGGAGCAGGAAAGCGGCGAAGCCTTCGCGGTCATCGCCCGTCGGACCATGGTTCAGGTTCATGCGAGCGCCTTGGTCAGTTGATCGCGAATTTCATGGGCTGTGAGATCGAGCTGCAGCGGCGTCACCGACACCAGCCGGTTGCGCATGGCATAGAGATCAGTGCCTTGCTTGCCCTCGACCGGCTCGCGGCCGAAGCGCAGCCAATAATAGGGAAGCCCGCGGCCGTCGCGGCGCTCGTCGACCCACAGGCTGTGGACGAGCTTGCCTTGCGAGGTGACCACCTCGCCGGCGATCTCTTCGGGAAGGCAATTCGGAAAATTGACGTTGAGCAGCACGCCATCCGGCAGCGGCATGGCGACCAGTTTTTTGAGCAGCGCCGGCGCCAGCGCCTCGGTGGTTTCGTAAGGGACGAGGCGATCCTCGCCGACATAGGAATAAGCCTGGCTGAGCGCGATCGAGCGCACACCGAGCAGCGCGCCTTCCATGGCGCCGGCAACGGTGCCCGAATAGGTGACGTCGTCGGCGATGTTGGCGCCGGAATTGACCCCGGACAGGATCAGGTCTGGTGCTGCGGGCAGGATTTTTTTCACGCCCATGATGACGCAGTCGGTCGGCGTGCCGCGCACGGCAAAGTGCTTTTCGCCGATCTTTCTCAGGCGCAGCGGCTCCGAGATCGACAGCGAATGCGCATAGCCGGACTGATCCTGCTCCGGCGCCACCACCCAGACATCGTCCGACAGCGTGCGGGAGATGCGTTCGAGCGATGCAAGGCCCTCGGCATGGATGCCGTCATCATTGGTCAGGAGGATACGCATTATCTCGATTCGATCTTTTCCAGATCGCCCATGTAAGGCCGAAGCGCTTCAGGAATGGTTACGCTGCCATCCTCATTCTGGTAGTTTTCGATGACGGCAATAAGGGCGCGGCCGACGGCAGTGCCGGAACCGTTCAGCGTGTGGACGAAGCGGTTGCCCTTGCCGTCCTTGTCCTTGTAGCGGGCATCCATGCGCCGCGCCTGGAAATCGCCACAGACCGAGCAGGACGAAATCTCGCGATAGGCGTTCTGGCCCGGCAGCCAGACCTCGATGTCATAGGTCTTGCGCGCGCCAAAGCCCATGTCGCCGGTGCACAGTGTCACGGTGCGGAATGGCAGGCTGAGCCGCTTCAGCACTTCCTCAGCGCATTCGGTCATCCGCTCGTGCTCGGCAAGCGAGGTGTCCTGGTCGGTGATCGACACCAGTTCGACCTTGTAGAACTGGTGCTGGCGCAGCATGCCACGCGTGTCACGCCCGGCCGAGCCCGCTTCCGAGCGGAAGCACGAGGTCAGCGCGGTATAGCGCAGCGGCAGTCTTTCATGCGGCGTGATGTCTTCGCGCACGAGATTGGTCAGCGGCACTTCGGCGGTGGGAATGAGGCCAAGCCTGCCGTCCCCATGCGGGGCGAAGAACAGATCCTCCTCGAATTTCGGCAGTTGCCCGGTGCCGAAAAGCGCTTCGTCGCGCACCATCAGCGGCGGCTGGACCTCCTCGTAGCCATGCTCGGTCGTATGCACGTCCAGCATGAACTGGCCGAGCGCGCGTTCCATCCGTGCCAGTCCGCCCTTGAGCACCGTGAACCGCGAACCGGACAGTTTCGCCGCCCGCTCAAAATCCATCATGCCGAGCGCTTCGCCGATCTCGAAATGCTCCTTCACCCAGTTCGGGCGGGCCGGCACCTTGCCGACGGTGCGCTTGACGACGTTGTCGTGCTCGTCCTTGCCGACCGGCACGTCGTCGAGCGGCACGTTGGGCAGCACCGCCAATGCGTCGTTCAGCGCCTTGTCGAGCTCGCGTTCGCGCGCCTCGCCGTTCTGGATGAAGGCCTTGATCTCGCCGACCTCGGCCTTCAGTCTTTCGGCAAGGGCGGCGTCGCCCGAGCGCATGGCGTTGCCGATTTCTCTCGAGGCGGCGTTGCGGCGCTCCTGCCTGGTCTGCAGCTCGGTCAGATGTTCGCGCCGCGCCTCGTCCCTGGCGATCAGATCATCGACCGTGGACTGCGCCTCCGCAGCCGGCCACGAGCGCTTCTGGAGCGCCTCGACAAGGGCCATCGGATGGTCGCGAATCCATTTGATGTCAAGCATGGTCTGTTCGTCCTCAAGTAGGCTAGAGGGGGCGTAAACCGCATCCTTGACCGATGCAAGATGTGAAGATCGAGTTCCCTCGCGCCCCGCGCTGTCCCGCAAACCTGAAGATAACGGCGATGCCGCTAGGTCGACGACGCGTCCGCCGGCTTCTCGGCCGCCGCTTCCGCAGCCTCCCGCTTCTCGCGCGCCAGACGTTCCCGTTCCTTGCTGCGCTCGATCAGCCGGGCCGACCAGATCGAGACCTCGTAGAGAAGGATCGTGGGAACGGCCAGACCGATCTGGCTTATCGGGTCGGGTGGCGTCAGAATAGCCGCGACGACGAAGGCGATGACGATTGCCCATTTGCGCTTTTCGACCAGCGCCTCGGACGACAGCATGCCCACCCGCGTCATCAGGCTGGTCACCACCGGCAACTGGAACACCAGCCCGAAGGAGAAGATCAGCGTCATGATCAGGCTGAGATATTCCGACACTTTCGGCAGCAGCGAAATCTGCACCTGGTCGTCGGTGCCGGCCTGCTGCATGGCGAGGAAGAACCACATCACCATCGGCGTGAAGAAGAAATAGACCAGCGACGCGCCCATCAGGAACAGGATCGGCGAAGCGATCAGGAACGGCAGGAAGGCGTTGCGTTCATTCTTGTAGAGACCGGGCGCGATGAATTTGTAGATCTGCGTGGCGATCAGCGGAAAGGCGATCACCATGCCGCCGAACATCGCCAGCTTGACCTGGGTGAAGAAGAATTCCTGCGGCGCCGTGTAGATCAGCTCGACCTTGTGCGGGTCGAGCCCTGCCCATTGCGTCGCCCATTTGAACGGGATGACCAGCAGGTTGAACAACTGCTTGGCGAAGAAGAAGCAGAACAGGAAGGCGACGAAGAACCCGCCGATCGACCACATCAGCCGCCGGCGCAACTCGATCAGATGCTCCATCAGCGGAGCCGCCGACTTGTCGATCTCGTCCTTTTCCGAAATGCTCACTTGGCGGCTCCCGCCGTCTTTTTGGCGGCTGCGGCCGGCTTCTTCACTGCTGCCGGTGCGGGCTTCGGCTCGGCCTTTTTAGCCGCGGTCTTTGTCACAGCAGGTTTTGCCGCTGGCTTCGCTGCGGCCTTGGAGGCCGGCATCGCTTTCGCTGGGGCGGCCTCCGTCTTCGCCGCCGAGGCCTTTGGCGATGCGGCCGGCGCCGCCGTCGCGACAGGCGGGGTCACCGAACCATCGGTCATCGCCGGAAAGGTCGGCGCCGCCGGCGCCGCTTCCGGGGCTTCGACGCCCGGCAGCACCGTCGCGCCATTGTT
Organism: Mesorhizobium sp. L48C026A00; assembly: GCF_000502375.1. Lineage (NCBI taxonomy): Bacteria > Pseudomonadati > Pseudomonadota > Alphaproteobacteria > Hyphomicrobiales > Phyllobacteriaceae > Mesorhizobium > Mesorhizobium sp. L48C026A00. The sequence goes on from NZ_AYWU01000027.1 coordinate 44,595, forward strand.
CAGCTCGGTATCCTGCGGCGTCGAAGCAGCCGGCGCGACCGGGTCTGCGGCCGGCTTCGGCTTCATCACCGCGTCGACGCCTGAACGGACGTCGGCCGCCGCCTGCTCGAACGGGTTGAGCTGTTTCCTGATCTCGGCGGCCGGGTTGAGGCTTCTGAGTGAATCGACCGACTTCTTGACGTCGTCAAGCTCGGCCTCCTTCAGCGCATCGTTGAACTGTTTCTGGAAGTCGGCTGCCATGCCGCGCATCTTCGCCGTCGTGCGGCCAAAAGTGCGCAGCATCTTGGGCAAATCCTTGGGCCCGACGACCACGATCATGACGATCGCGATCACCAGCATCTCGGTCCAGCCGATGTCGAACATGGCGATACGTTCCGACTAAAGTTTTGGGCTCAGCTCTTGCTGGCCTTTTCCTTCGCTGCCGAAACGGTTTCGTCGGCACGGTGCTCGACGGTGCGCTTGTCCTCGGCAACCTCGTCGTCGGCGATGCCCTTCTTGAAGCTCTTGATACCCTTGGCCATGTCACCCATCAGCTCGGGAATCTTGCCGCGACCGAACACCAGCAGCACGATCACCAGCACGATCAGCCAATGCCAAATCGAAAATGAACCCATAACAATCTCTCTCGAAAGTTTTCTCTGACGATGATCTATGCGCTTTCGCGCCGGGATTCAAACACAACCGCGACAGAGTTTATAAATGAGTGGCCGAAGTCACGCAGATTCGGCGCCTCAGCCCGCTACCAATCGGCGCAGCCGTTAAATACCATCGCTTTCGGCACGTCGTTGCGGTCAATCTTCCTCGACACGCGGCGTCAACAGGCCGAGTTCCTCAAGGTCGATGTCGGTCAGCGGATCCTCGTCATCGGTCAGCACGTCCGGGTCGGCCGGCGGCATCGGAATGGAAAAATTCGACGGCATGCGGCCCGAAAGCAGCCCGGCACCCTTCAATTCCTCCATGCCTGGGAGATCGCGGATCTCCTCCAACGCGAAATGGTCGAGGAAGATGTCGGTGGTGCCGTAGGTGACGGGACGGCCGGGTGTGCGGCGCCGGCCGCGCATCTTCACCCATTCGGTCTCCATCAGCGTGTCCAGCGTGCCCTTCGAGGTCTCGACGCCTCTGACATCCTCGATCTCGGCGCGCGTCACCGGCTGGTGGTAGGCGATGATCGCCAGCACTTCGAGCGCCGCACGGGAAAGCTTCTTCTGCTGCACCGTGTCGCGGCTCATCAGGAAAGCGAGATCGCCGGCGGTGCGGAACGCCCAGGCATCGCCAACGCGCACCAGATTGACGCCGCGCCGCGCATAAATCTGCTGCAGTTCAGCCATCGCCGCGGCAATATTGATGCCGGGCAGGCGTCCGGCAAGCTGCTTTTCGCTGACCGGCTCGGCGCTGGCGAACACGATTGCCTCGGCCATGCGCACGGCCTCTGCCATATGCAGCCGCTCGCCAGGATTCTGGGACAAGTTCTGGGCCTGACTTTCTGCCAGCACCTCGGCGAGCACGCCGTCTTCGGTCTCGTCGTCGACCTTGAACGGAATGACCGAAGCGTTGGTGCGCTCGCTCATGATGCCACCTCAACTGCCCTGATGCCTTGCGCACGACCGCGCAGATAGAGCGGCGCGAACACGTCGTCCTGCCGCATTTCCATTTTGCCTTCGCGCACCAGTTCCAGCGTCGCCGCAAACGAACTGGCAATCGCGGTACGCCGCTCGTCCGGGTCGGTCAGATATTCGACCAGGAAACGGTCCAGCGCCGTCCAGTCGGCAAGCGTGCCGATCAGCCTGTTCAGGATGTCGCGCGCATCCTTGAGCGACCACACACCGCGCCTGGCGATCGTCACATTGGTGATCGCCTGCTTCTGGCGTTGCGCCGCATAGGCGGTCAGCAGATCGTAGAGCGAGGCCGAATAGGCGTTGCGTTTCTCGACGATGACCATTTCCGGCATGCCGCGGGCGAACACGTCGCGCCCGAGCCGATTGCGATTGACCAGGCGTGCCGCCGCGTCACGCATCGCTTCCAGTCGCTTCAACCGGAATTGCAGCACCGCCGCCAGTTCCTCGCCGCTTTCACCGTCGTCGCCGGGTTGCTTGGGGATCAAAAGCTTCGACTTGAGAAACGCCAGCCACGCCGCCATCACCAGATAGTCGGCGGCAAGCTCCAGCCTGAGCGCCCTCACCTTTTCGACGAAGGCCAGATATTGCTCGGCCAGCGCCAGGATCGAGATGCGCGACAGATCGACCTTCTGGTTGCGGGCAAGATGCAGCAGAAGATCGAGCGGGCCCTCGAAACCGTCGACATCGACGACCAGCGCGGGATCGCCGGTCAGCCGCGAATCGTCGTTCTCGGCCCAAAGACGGTCCATCGGTGCGGCCTTGCCGGCCTTGCTGTCCAATGTTTCCGCCACTTCCTGTCGCTTCCTTTGCTTCTAACTTCGTGTTTGACCGTGATCTGTTCCGAAAAACCGGCTCCCACCGTTCGGGATCATGGTCTAGGCCACCGCATCGAAATAGGTGGCGAATTCGGCGCGTATCTCGGTTTCATCAGCCCGATCGCGGTTCTTGATATAGGTCAGCGCCCGTTGCGCGCGTTGCAGCGACGTGCCTTCAAGCCCCGTTGTGCGCGACGCAATGCCGACCATCTCCTCGAAAACGCCGTTGCAGTGAAGGACCAGATCGCAGCCCGCCGCAAGGATCGCCGCCGCCTTTGTCGGGAAATCCCCAGAAAGTGCCTTCATCGAGGTGTCGTCGCTCATCAGCAGCCCGTCGAAACCGATTTCGCCGCGGATGATCTCGTCGATGACCTTGCCGGAGGTCGTGGCCGGGTTCTTCGGGTCGATCGCGCTGTAGACGACATGCGCCGTCATCGCCATCGGCAAATGATTGAGCTCCCTGAACGGGGCGAAATCATGCCGCTGCAAGTCGCTCATCGAGGCATCGACGGTCGGCAGTTCGAAATGCGTGTCGGCAAAGGCCCGTCCATGCCCGGGAATATGCTTCATCACCGGCAGCACGCCTCCCGACATCAGGCCCTCCGCCGCGGCGCGGCCCAGTTCGATGACGGCACGAGGCTCCTTGCCATAGGCGCGCGCGCCGATGACGTCGCTGGCGCCCTCGATCGGCACGTCGAGCACCGGCAGGCAATCAGCCGTGATGCCGTAGCGCAGCAGGTCGAAAGCATGCAGCCGCGCCATCAGCCATGCTGCGCGGTTGCCGGCATCGTGGTCGTTGCGCCACAAGGCGCCGAGCGCGCCACCGGCCGGATAATTCGGTGCCAGCGGCGGCCGCAGGCGCTGCACACGGCCGCCTTCCTGGTCGATGAACACCGGGGCGTCCGGGCGCTCGACACAATCGCGCATCGCGGCGACCAGATCGCGGATCTGCTCGGCCTCGCCGATGTTGCGGGCAAACAGGATGAATCCCCACGGGCATTCGCTGCGATAGAAACTGATTTCGTCGCGTGTGAGCGATTTCCCGGCGCAGCCAAGGATCATGGATTTTGATTCGGTCATGGGCGGGAGTTTAGAGCTTCACGCAGACAAAGGGAATCGCATCGAGCCACATCGCTCGAGCCGGAATCCCTTCCACACGAGGAACTCCTTCCACCATAGAAAACCGGCGTGGTCTGTGACCGCGCCGGTTCTTTCGGCCCAAGGGCGGGAGATTTGAAAATGGTTAGCGCGACACGAAACAGTTGCCGCCGGCAGCCTTGTAGTCGGTGCACAGGCTGATCGCATCGTTGCGCGACTTCGCCGGGACGCGAACGCGATAGAACGTTCCCTTGCCGGCGATCTCGGCCTTGACGATGTTGGCCGTGTGGCCGGAAAGCACGCTGCCATAGCGACGCTGCAGATCCTGATAGGTCGACTGGGCGCTTTCGACGGTCGGCTGCGAGGCGATCTGCATCGACCACGAGCCACCGCCGGTCGAGGCCGCCGCCGGACTGATGGACGCAACCTGGTCGGGCTTGACCTCACCGACGACGTCGACCGGCTGGTCGGACGGACGCTGCGGCGCCACCGGAACCGTGGCCGGCGTGTTGGCAGGCTGGTTGGTTTGGGCTTCAGCCTCAGCCGTGGGCACGGCGGCCAGATTGACTGCTTCCGGCGTGGCGGTCTCGGCCCGGTCGCCGGCCACTGGGTCGCCGCCCAACAGGTCGCCACTTGCCTGGTCGGCAACAGACGCTACGGTACCGGTCTGCGCCGCTTCGCCGGCCTGACCCGCCGGGGCCACAAGCTGCGGCGCCGGATCGACAGGCTCGACGGCAGCCACCTGCGATGCCGCAGGCGCCGGATCCTCGCGCGCAACCAGTGAACCATCAGATTTGACCACCATGGTTCTCACCTTGCGTGGCGCAACGGCGACGACATCCGGCTCGATGCCCTGCTCGGCCTCTTGCAGAACCTGGGCGATACGATCCTCGGACTTGGGTGCCGGCGCGGCGGCGTCGGCATTCCCGGCCGCTTGCGTGCCGCCGGCCGCTTGCATGCCGCCGGCCGCATCGGCGGCTTCAGCCGTGTCGATGTCGTCGGGCGAAAGATCGACCACACGGCTCTGCGGCGGTTCCTTGGCCGCCACGTCCACCGGCTCTTCGGTGTTGGTGACCAGTTTTTCCTGGACCGGTTCGGCAGGCCTCGCGCCCCCCTTGGCCACGGCGTCGTAAACCTTGTTGTCCTGGTTCGGCACGACGGTGCCGCCCGGGTTTTCCGGCCTGACCTTGATCGGTGCGTTGTCCGCCTTGACGATGACCGGCGCATCGGTGCCGCCGTTGCCGCCGAAAGACAGCGCGAAGGCGCCGAGACCGCCGGCGATCGCCACGGCGCCGACGACTGCGGCGACCAGCAGGCCGCGGCTCCGGGGCCTCGCGGCATCCTGCTCGGCCAGGCCTGGAACCGACATGGCCTCATCCAGTTCGGGGTCGTAGTCGAGTTCGTCCAGGGCAAAGTCGTTGGCTTGCGCTTGCGAAACCGGCCGGCCGCTGGGCAAGTCGCCCAGATCGAAGCCGCTGGCAGCATCGGCGTAAGACGCACTGACGGGGGCTTCTGCGGGTCTCGCCGCATAGGTCCGCGTTTCAACGCGGTCGGGCTCATAGCCTGACTGGAACCCGGCCGCTGATTGGAACCCTGCCCCCGGCTGGGGTCCGGCCCCCGGCTTGAATCCGGATTTGTAGGATTCGTCGTCATACGCCGCGCTGCGCGCCGGGCCGGCAGCGACGTCCACGGCATTCATTTCCGAGAGAAGGTTGGCGAACTCGGTATCGAGATCGTCATAGGCAGGCGCCGGCGGTGCGTCTTCATTGGAGTCGAGTTCCGGAATATCGAGGTCGTCCGCCAGCGCTACGACGCGCTCGGGCACATCGACTGTCTCGACATCGGGCATCTCGTCATATGCAGAGGCTTGTTCGCTTTGAGCTGGCGCAGGTGCCGCATTGGCGGCATCGTCTTCGGCCGCCTCATCCTGATAGGCCGGCTCATCCTGATAGGAGGGTGCCGCAGCGGTTGGCGGTGTCGTTGTTTCTGTGGTCGCCGAAGCCGTCGGCTGGGCTGCAAAGGCGGGTTGCGGCTGTGCCACCGGCGTTACGCGGCTCCACGAACGGACCGGCGCAGGCGCGGCGGAGGGTGCCGTCATCCAGCTGAGCGAATCATTCGGATCCTGCTGTGGAGCGGCGGCCGCAACGTCATCGCCATGATCCAGACCGATGTCCTTGGCGAAGGCGGCGTGCAATGCATCATCGTCGAACTCGATATCAGCCGGTCCGACAGCTTCTTCAGCGCCGAAATCATGGCCCTCGAGCCCGTCGAGGAGAACGGTGTCGAGATCGGCGTCGGCGGCCTGGACCGCGTCTTCATTCGACTGCTCCGAAAGGTCTTGCTCGTCAAGGCTCCCGGCCAGTTCGTCGGTGGGATCCACTGGTTCGTCGGCGGCTTCTCCAGCCGCGGCTACAGGTTGCTGGACCATGGCGGCCGCGGACGCTGCCACCGGGGCAGCCCGTGCGCTCATGGTGCCCAACAGCGCGTTCAATTCGTCTTCGAGGCTCCGCTCCTCAGCGACGGCGGCTGGCGCCGTCGGTTCGGCTGCAACGCCGGGGGCCTGAGTAGCCGGCTCCTCGGCTTCATCGGCAAGCGTGTCGTCGAAGCTCAATTCAAAATCGTCGTCCAACGCATGTTCCGGGGTCGCGGCGGAAGGCTCGTCGTCGTTGGCGGCGATAGAATCCGGCTCGTCAATTTCTGGCTCGTCGACTTCGACCGGCCCAGCCGTGCGAATGTCGAAATCCATGTCGACGTCATCCATGGCGACGTCGGGCATGGTGTCGTGGTCGGCAAAGTCCTCGTCGGACTCATCCGAAACGGCCCGAACGGGCGCAGCGGGAGCCTCGACAGCGGCCTCGATCGGCTCATGCTCGTCGAGCGTCAGCTCGTCTTCGAGCGAGCTTGCGACGGCGTTGTCGAATTCATCGTCGAACGCGGGTTCGGCGGCCGGCGCGGCGATGTCGGCGGCTTCGGCAGCCTGCTCCACCTGCACGTGCTCGTCGAGCGTCAGCTCGTCTCCGAGTGAGCTGGCGACGGCGTTGTCGAATTCATCGTCGAAGGCGGGGTCAGCGGCCGGCGCGGAGATGTCGGCGGCGGTATTCTGTTCGTCCGTCGCATCGTCGTCCAGCCGGAAATCCTGTTCGAGCGACGCAGAGAGTTCGTCGTTTACCGGCAAATCGTCTTCGAACGGCGACACGTCTTCGAGCGAACTGGCGATCGCATGGTCAAAATCGTCGTCGAACACCGCTTCAACAGCCGGCGCGGATACTTCGGCAACACCGTAACCCAGGTCGGCGGCGGCAACGACATGGGCAGTTTCGTCGGCCGTGTCGTCGTCCAGCCGGAAATCCTGTTCGAGCGACGCGGCAAGCTCGTCGTTCCCAAGCTCGTCGTTCCCAAGCCTGTCGTCCACCGGCAAATCGTCTTCGAATAGCGACACGTCTTCGAGCGAACTGGCGAGCGCTTCGTCGAAATCGTCGTCGAAAGCAGCTTCAGCAGCCGAGGGAGTTCCGGCAACGCCAGAGCGCACATCGTCGGCAGCAATGGCAACGGCGGTTTCGTCTACAGCATCGTCGTCGAGCAGGAGATCCTGTTCGAGCGACGCGACAAGCTCGTCGTCGATTGGGTCAGTAGCAGCCGCGTCGAAAGCCGGCTCGCGAAGCTCGGCTGCGCCGTCATTGGCGTCGCCGCCGAATTCGCCCATCAACTCCTTCTCGAGGTCGATGCCGAAATCGCCGTCGTCCGCTGGCTGACTTGCTGCAGCCGCCGTCGACTGGGCCTGCGGCTTGACCGGCTGGCGGGGGTCGAAGCCCATGATCCTGGTCAGTTCCGCGAACGGATCATCGTTGGCGATATCGTTTTGGGCGGCTGCTTTCAGCTGGGTTCTGTCTGCCATTATTGTTCCCGAACTCGCACTCATTCGGACGCCGTTGACGTCGCGCAGGGTTGGCCCTTACCAGCGCAATGTGGGCAAAAGGTGACAGGTTTTTTAGTCAAACCTAACGCATTTCGGTGGGCGCATCGGCTCCGATCAGCGTCAGGCCGGACGTCAAAACGTCCGAAACAGCCTGCACCAGCCCTAGTCTGGCATGGGTCAATTGTCGGTCGTTAACCTTAACAAAACGTAAGTCGGGATTTTCGGTGCCGCGGTTCCAATGTCCGTGGAAGCTGGAGGCAAGATCGTAGAGGTAGAATGCCAGCCGGTGCGGCTCGAGCGCAAGCGCCGCGGATTCGATCAGCCGCGGATATTCGGCAAGCTTCCTGATCAGGCCGATCTCGCCTTCGTCGGTCAGCGAAGCGGTGGCGGCGGCCAGCCGATTGCGATCGAAATTGGCCTCGCCCAACTGTTCGCTCGCCTGTCGGAACACCGAATGGCAGCGCGCCGAGGCGTACTGGACGTAGAACACCGGATTGTCCTTCGACTGCTCGGTCACCTTGGCGAAGTCGAAATCGAGCGGCGCATCGTTCTTGCGGTAGAGCATCATGAAGCGGATCGCGTCACGCCCGACCTCCTCCACCACTTCGCGCAGCGTTACGAAATCGCCCGACCGCTTCGACATGCGCACCGGCTCGCCCTCGCGAAAAAGCTTTACCAACTGGCAAAGCAGCACGGTGAGCTTCACCTCGTCGCCGGAAATCGCCCGGGCGAGCGCTTCCAGGCGCTTCACATAACCGCCATGATCGGCGCCAAGCACATAGATCAGCTCGACGAAACCGCGATCGACCTTGTCCTTCAGATAGGCGACGTCGGCGGCGAAATAGGTGAAGGTGCCGTCCGACTTGACCAGCGCCCGGTCCATGTCGTCGCCGACCGCTGTCGAGCGGAACAGCGTCTGCTCGCGATCCTCCCAGTCGTCCGGCTTCTCGCCCTTGGGCGGCGGCAGCTTGCCCTTGTAGATATGGCCCTTGAGGGTCAGGCCGTTGATCGCCGAGCGGATTTTCCGGGCGTTGTCGGCGTGCAGGGTGCGCTCCGAGAAAAAGACGTCGTGATGCACATTGAGCAGCGCCAGATCCTCACGGATCATTGCCATCATCGCGTCGATCGTCCTGTCCTTGACAATGGCAAGCGCTTCCTCGTCCGGCATCTGCAGCAAGGAACGGCCAAATTCGCTTACCAGAGCCTGGCCGACCGGCACGAGATAGTCGCCTGGATAGAGCCCGGCAGGAATCTCGCCGATGTCGTCGCCGAGCGCCTCGCGGTAACGCAGCATGGCGGAGCGGCCGAGCACGTCGATCTGCGAACCAGCGTCGTTGATGACATATTCCTTGATCACGTCATAACCGGCGAAGGCCATCAGATTGGCGAGCGCATCACCCACCACCGCGCCGCGGCAATGGCCGACATGCATCGGTCCGGTCGGGTTGGCCGAGACATATTCGACATTGGCCTTCTTGCCGCCGCCAACGGTCGAGCGGCCGTAATTGCGGCCTTCGCCGAGCAGCGCAGTCAGATGCACCTGCCAGAACGCGTCCTTGAGCCTGAGATTGACGAAGCCCGGACCGGCAACGTCTGCAGCGGCGATGTCCGGGTCGGAGCGCAGCGCTTGCGCCAGCCTTTCAGCCAGTGCGCGCGGCGGCTGGCCGGTCGGCTTGGCCAGCACCATTGCCGCATTGGTCGCCAGGTCGCCATGGCTGGCGTCGCGCGGCGGCTCGACGGCGACGCGCGACAAGTCCAGCGAACCGCCGTCTTTGTCTTTCAAATCAAGCGCTTCGACGGCCTTTATAATTCGCGCGTTGAAATCGGCGAAGATGTTCATTGGTGTGGCCCTGGCTCTGGCGGCTTTGCGGGAATCCGGTCTATTGGCCGGCAAAATCGAGCCCCGCCTAGCTTAATTCAGGCGTATGGTCAAACAAACGGCGGTGTTCCTTCAAAGCGTAGGTATCCGTCATGCCCGCCAGGAAATCGGCGACGCTGCGCGCCTTGATGCGATCATCAGCCCGGTCGAGCCCTTCGCGCCAGCCATCGGGCATGGCGCGCGGATCGGCGAAATAGACCTCGAACAGGTCGTTGACGATCTGCTCGGCCTGGTTGCGCACGCGCACGACTTCGCTGTGTCGATAGAGATGCTTGTAGAGAAAGGCTTTCAATTCCTCTTCGAAAGCGGCCATTTCGGCTGAAAAGGTCACCATCGTCTCGCCTGCCGCCCTCACCGCGTCGGCGCTGTCCGGCTTGATGCGGGCCAGATTGGCGGTGGTGAAGACGATGACATCCTCGACCATCATCGTGATCTGCCGGCGCATCAGTTCGTGCCCTGTCCTCACATCGTCCAGCGCCGGATAGCGCTGACGCACGCCGTCGAGGATCGAGCCGGGCAGCGAGACATTTTCCAGCATCTCTAGCGTCAGAAGGCCCGACCTCAGGCCGTCATCGATGTCATGGCTGTTGTAAGCGATGTCGTCGGCGATCGCCGCGCACTGCGCCTCGATGCCGGCGAAGCGGTCGAGCTCGAGGTCGTGCAGCTCCGAATAGTCGCGGATCGCTTGCGGCACCGGCCCCGTCAGCCCGTTTCCGCTGGCGTCGGTTAGCGGTCCGTTGTGCTTGACCAGCCCCTCCAGCGTCTCCCAGGTGAGGTTCAGCCCGTCGAATTCGGCATAGCGGCTCTCCAGCCGCGTCACCACGCGCAGCGACTGTGCATTGTGGTCGAAGCCGCCCCAGGCCGCCATCTTCTGGTTCAGCGCGTCCTCGCCGGTATGGCCGAAGGGCGTGTGACCGAAATCGTGCACCAGCGCCACCGCCTCTGCCAGGTCCTCGTCGCCGCGCAGCGCCCGCGCCAGGGCGCGCGCGATCTGCGCCACCTCGATCGAATGCGTCAGCCGGGTGCGGTAATGGTCGCCCTCATGCGCGACGAACACCTGCGTCTTGTGCTTCAGCCGGCGGAAGGCCGTCGAATGGATGATGCGGTCGCGGTCGCGCTGGAACGGCGTCCGGGTCGGGCTCTCCACCTCGTCGAACAGCCGCCCGCGCGACTTTGCCGGATCGCAGGCATAGGCGGCGCGCGGCCGATAGCCGAATCCGATGTCGCCCAACTCATTTGTCATCGCCCCAACCGATTTCCATAGCCCCAACCAATTTCCATAGCCCCGCCAATTTCCATAGCCTACGCCGCAGTTGACTTGCCCCCTCGCGCTTCATACCTATCATGTGGAACCGAAAGCAAGGTGACGCCCATGGGCGCTGATGCCAAGACCGCCATGAAAGTCGAGATGACCGACGCCGCCGCCAGGCGGATTGCCAAGGTTGTGTCTGGCGAAGCCGGCAAGACGGCGCTGCGCATTTCGGTCGAGGGCGGCGGCTGTTCCGGCTTTTCCTACAGGTTCGACCTGGTCGACACCCGCAACGATGACGACGTCGCCATCGAGAAGGACGGCGCCACCGTGCTGATCGATGACCTCTCGCTGGTCTATATGGGCGGCTCGGTGATCGNGCCATCGAGAAGGACGGCGCCACCGTGCTGATCGATGACCTCTCGCTGGTCTATATGGGCGGCTCGGTGATCGATTTCGTCGACGATCTGATGGGCCAGTCGTTCCAGATCAGGAACCCGAATGCGGTCGCCTCGTGCGGCTGCGGCACCAGCTTCAGTATTTAGAGAATGCCTACCATTAGCGCGGTCCGTCAGGTCGCGCTTTCAGCCGGGCGCGATCTCGATGCAACGCTGGCGTTCTGGCAGGACGTGCTTGGCATGGCCGTGCACGTGCGCTTCGATCCGCCTGGCATCGCCTTCATCATGGCCGGCGATGTGCGGCTGCTGTTCACCGATGGCCTGCCGGCCGGCACCGTCTATCTCGACATTTCGGGCCTTGACGATTTCCACGCCTCGGCAAAAGCCGCCGGTGTCCCCTTCACTGCGCCGCCGATGCTCGTCCACCGCGATACCGAGGGCCTGTTCGGGCCGGCGGGGGAAAGCGAATGGATGGCCTTTCTAAAGGATCCGGCAGGCAATACGATCGGCCTCGTCGAACGCCATCCGCCCGAGCAGCAATGAGGCCGTCATGAAAATCGTCACCTGGAACATCAATGGCGTTCGGGCCCGTATCGGCAATTTGACACACTGGCTGACGGAAAGCGCGCCCGATATTGCCTGCCTGCAGGAGATCAAGACGGTCGACGAGCAGTTTCCGCGGGCCGAGATCGAGGCGCTTGGCTACAACGTCGAAATCTATGGCCAAAAGGGATTCAACGGCGTCGCCATCCTGTCGAAGCTGCGCTTCGACGAGGTCATCAGGGGCCTGCCGGGCGACGATGCCGACGATCAGGCGCGTTTCATCGAGGGCGTGTTCTCGACCGACAAGGGCGCGTTGCGCGTTGCCTCGCTGTATTTGCCGAACGGCAATCCGATCGATGACGAGAAGAAGTTCTCCTACAAGCTGTCCTGGATGGCGCGGCTGGAGCGCTGGGCCGAGGAACGGCTCTCGCTCGAAGAGGCGCTGGTGCTGGCCGGCGACTACAATGTCATCCCCGAACCGATCGATGCGAAGTTCCCGGAGAACTGGCTCGGCGATGCGCTGTTCCAGCCGCAGACCAGGCAGGCGTTCCGCCGGCTGAAGAACCTCGGCTTCACCGAAGCCGTGCGCGCGGTCACCGACTCGCCGGACATTTTTACGTTCTGGGACTATCAGGCCGGCGCCTGGCAGAAGAACAACGGCATCCGCATCGATCACTTGCTGCTCTCGCCCGAGGCCGCCAACCGCTTTTCCTCGGCCTCGATCGAAAAGCACGTGCGCGCCTGGGAAAAGCCCTCGGATCACGTGCCGGTCGCCATCGAACTGGGTTTTGCGCCAATCTGATCATTCGGGGCCAGAACCGCCGGATTCCCGGTGGATGGACCGTCATATCGCCACAATCGGGGTTTCCGCTGCAATCCGGGTTCGGCCGGGGTTCAGGATGACGATCAGGTTTGCGATTTGCCCATGTGCCGCCGCGCTCGCCCTCGCGGCGACGTCGGCGCTTGCCAATCCTGCATGCCTGGCCAACGGAACATCATTCCAGATCGGCCAGGTCGCCTGCCTGACGCTTTCCGGTCGGAGCCATCTCGCCCGCTGCGACATGGTGCTCAACAACACGTCATGGACAAGGATCCGGAACGATTGTCCTAAAACCAAGCTGGCGCCGCCGGCCACGCCGATTTCAACGCCGGAGTCCGGTCCCGTTCCGACGAAACCGACCGAGAATTGATCTCGACTTTCTCGAGATCCCCACTCTTCCTGACTATTGACCCAGTCTTTCCCAGCTGTTGGCTTCGTGCTGGCTTCGCGACTACCGGTCGCCGCCACCCTTGGTGAGGATGTCGTCGGCCAGCGAAATCGCGGTGCGGCGGTCGGCCTCGCCCGCGGCGGCAAACGCCTCTTCCTGCATGCCGCGTATCCATGGCTGGTCGGAAGGCGCGGCCCGTTCAAGCGCCGCGGTCATCATCGCCAGCCCCCGAACGATCTTGCCGCTCTGGAAGAGCAGGTGGCCGAGCGTCGCCTGCGCGCCGGCATGGCCCTTTTCCGCAGCGAGTTGGAACCAGCGGCCGGCCTGCTTGATGCTCGCCTTGACGCCGCCCTTGCCATTCAGGAAGATCTGGCCCATCTCGAACTGGGCATTCGGGTTGCGGTAGTTGGCGGCGGCGCGCATGTAGTACTCCTGGGCCGCCACCTCGTTCTCTTTGATCGGGCTGCCGGGGATGCCCTTCCTCAGATAGTCGCCGAGCGCCACGAGCGCGTCCGAGACATAGCTCTCTTCCGGCGAACCGGGCTCGACGTCCTGGTCGACGATCTCGCTGAAGAACTTGAACGCCGCGTAGTCGTCGCGCTCGACGCCGTCACCCTCGGCATACATGCGCGCAAGCTTCCAGGTGGCGCCGATCTGGCCGTTTTCGGCCGCGTATTTATAAGCCTCAGCAGCCTGCTCCTTGCGGCCGTTCTTGTAGGCGGAGAAGCCGAACTGGAACACCGCCCACGGGCTCGACTGCGGCTTCACGCCGGTCTTGTCGTCGAACACCTTGTCATCGAAGGCCATGGCCTGGCCTGCGGCGCCCAAGGTCGCGCCAAAAGTGGCGATCGCGACCAGTGCCGAAAAGACAGACAGCCTCAGCAACTCAGATATCCGCATAACAATGTGTTTCTCTCGCACCACCGGGATGGGTGACCGCCCCGTCGCGGGCAGGCCCTACCGTTTGTGCATATTTCCAGATCGCGCCCGACTGATAGTCGGTCGCGCGCGCCTTCCATGCCTGTGCCCTGGTCGCCAGTTCGGCGTCTGACAGCGCCACGTCGATAGTGCCGTTCACCGCGTCGATCGAGATCAAGTCGCCATCCCTGAGCAGCCCGATCGGGCCACCCACAGCGGCTTCCGGCCCGACGTGGCCGATGCAAAAACCGCGTGTCGCGCCCGAAAAACGCCCGTCGGTGATGAGAGCCACCTTGCCGCCCATGCCCTGGCCATAGAGAGCCGCCGTCGTCGACAGCATTTCGCGCATGCCCGGACCGCCGCGCGGTCCCTCGTAGCGGATCACGAGGACCTCGCCTTCGCTGTAGCTGCGATCCGTAACCGCCTGGAAACATTCCTCTTCCGAATCGAAGCAGCGTGCCGGACCAGAGAATTTAAGCTCCGACATGCCCGCGACCTTCACGATCGCGCCTTCGGGGGCAAGGTTTCCCTTCAAGCCCACGACGCCACCCGTTCGGGTGATTGGTCGGTTGGCGGGACGGACCACATCCTGGCTATCATTCCAGGCAACGTGCTCCATATTTTCGGCTAAAGTACGGCCGGTCACGGTCAGGCAGTCGCCATGCAGATAGCCGTGGTCGAGCAACGTCTTCATCAAGAGCGGAATGCCGCCGGCCTCGAACATGTCCTTGGCGACATATTTGCCGCCCGGCTTCAGATCGGCGATATAAGGCGTCTTCTCGAAGATCCTGGCGACGTCGAACAGGTCGAACTTTATCCCCGCCTCATGCGCGATCGCCGGCAAATGCAGCGCCGCGTTGGTCGAGCCGCCGGTTGCCGAGACCACGGTCGCCGCATTCTCCAGCGCCTTCGGAGTGACGATGTCGCGCGGGCGGATATTCCTTGCGATCAGTTCCATGATCTTTTCGCCGGACGCGAAATTGAAGCGGTCGCGCATCTCATAGGGCGCCGGCGCCCCGCAGGAATAGGGCAGCGCCAGCCCGATCGCCTCGGCGACGGTGGCCATGGTGTTGGCGGTAAACTGGGCGCCGCAGGAGCCGGCCGACGGACAAGCCGCTTGCTCGATTTCGAGGAGTTCGGCGTCGCCGATCGTGCCGACCGAGTGCTGGCCGACGGCCTCGAACACATCCTGCACGGTGATCTGCCGGCCCTTGTAGGAACCGGGCAGGATCGAGCCGCCGTAGATGAAGATCGACGGCACGTTGAGCCGCACCATGGCCATCATCATGCCGGGCAGCGACTTGTCGCAACCGGCAAGGCCGACCAGCGCATCGTAGCAATGGCCGCGCATGGTGAGTTCGACCGAATCGGCGATGACCTCGCGCGACACCAGCGACGATTTCATGCCCTGGTGGCCCATGGCGATGCCGTCCGTGACGGTGATGGTGCAGAATTCGCGCGGCGTGCCGTTAGCCGCTGCGACGCCCTTCTTGACCACCTGCGCCTGGCGCATCAGCGAGATGTTGCAGGGTGCCGCCTCGTTCCAGCAGCTCGCGACGCCGACCAGCGGCTGCGCGATCTCGGCCGCCGACAACCCCATCGCATAAAGATAGGAGCGGTGCGGCGCACGCGCCGGACCGACGGTCACATAGCGGCTGGGCAGCTTGGCCTTGGAGATGACTCTGGCGTTCATTCTCTTCCCTTGCCCCGGGGCGATGAGACCTGCGGCGCGACCTGCCCCATAGCCGAGCCTTTTGGCATGCCTGGGACGCATTCGAGGTGCGCCGGGTTTATGGCGGGAAGTAGGCAATGTCGGCGAGCGCCGTTGTGGCGCGAGGGTTGTTCAGAAACTGTTGCCAAAACATCACGATCGCGTGAGGCAGAGGGAAGCGGCGTAATTGCAACGCCGCTTGGTCGCCGGGAGGCCTCTCAAGCAAAAAGGCCGGGCATCTCCCGGCCTTTTTGCTATTGAAAACAGATGTTTAGAACTTGACCTTAACCGAAGCTGAGCCGGCAAGGAGCAGATCGTCGTCATATGTGTAGGTGACGTTGTTTGCGGCGTCGCCAACCCCGGTGAAGGTCGACGTTCCGCTGGTGAGGACACCGATCGAGCCACCAAGTCTGACCTCGATCTTGTCGTTCGGCGAATAGGAGATGCCGCTGGCGACGGCCCAGGTGTCCGATTGATAGCCGGAGGTCGTCGAGGTTCCACGATCCCAGGTCAGCGAAACCGCGGCCGACAGTTGGTCGGTGAATTTGTGCGCTATGCCGCCCGTGACCGTCCAGCCGTCGCGATAGAGCAGGTCGAAGGAAACTGGCGAGGGAGCACCGGTTACAGGGCTGCGAACACCTTGGATCGGAATGACGCCAAGCTTGCTCCATTCCTGCCAGCGGATAGAACCAAACGCCAGCCAGCCGGGCGCTATGCCGCTCTGCAGCTTGAGTTCCACGGCCTGGGGTATCTCGGCCGAGGCGGACACAGGGAACACTCCGGTGGCGCCTGGAACCAGATCCGCTGGAAAGGTGCCCCTGAAACCGGTGGTGTCGACGGTTCCCGACAGTTCGTCATATTTATAGCTCGAAGAGTAGACCAGGCTTGCGCGCAAGGCGATTTCGGGAATTTCATAGGCGGCGCCAGCACGCCAGCCCCACGCCTCGTCGGAAAGCTGGAACTTGCCGAGGCCGGTATTACCGAAGGCCAGCAAGGTCTGGCGCGACAAAAATGCATCGACCTCCTGGTAGGAGATCCCGCCGATGAACCGCAGGGCGCCCTTGCCGACATTCACCTTGTAGGAGCAGGTAAGGCCGAAATCATTTGTTCTGACGTAGTATTCGACCGCCGATGGCGAATAGGCGTTGTTCATTCCGAAGTCAGCTTCCGCGCCATACGGTTCCGTATAGGTCGCAAGGCAATCCACTGGCTCAAAGATGTTGGCCTTGATGCCGATGCGCGGCACCGCATAGTCACCGCCGACATCCACTGACGAAGACGACAGTCCCGAGCCATCCAGGCGCCGCACATTCTTCAGTGTGCGCTGTGGCGAAACATAGGTGACGCCGGCGTCAACCGAATATGGCGCGGTATCGAACAACTGGTCGATGTTGACACCGCCCCGGTCGAAGCCGCCGGCGTTGGCAACGCTCGACATCAACAGCGAAAAGCACCCTGCCCCCAGCAGCGCTTTCAGACGCAAATTGTTCATGAAATCTCCTCCCCTAGTACGAATGGACTAAGCTAGAACCAATTCGAGTTAACGGCGCAACAACGAATTCTCGATGCGTACATGTACGCCTTCGCCGACCGCATTTCAGACAGAGTGACAGCTTCACCGCAGCGCCGGAAAATGGCCCGTTTGGCTGCAAATCGAGCAAAAAACTCGGAAAACGCCCCCGGACGGCGCAAAAACCGCCCGTTTTGCGAAGACGACGCCCCATTGTCACATTATGGCAACAATGGGGCTAAAACATTCCGTTTACGTCAAGATTTACCCTGCGGAATGCCTATTTTTCGTGCAGGAAACCGCCCGAAAAGCGCGTTCACAGAACTCGCGAATCCTGAGCATCAGGCGCCCAAGAAGCGGAAGCCGGTTTGGCAAATCCGCTCCTCCGCCAATTCGGTTCTCAAATACCACAGATGGGTCAACCGGCGTCGCGCACGCGTGTCAGCGCCACCGAAAGCTTCTCTTGCGCCTCGCGATACTCGGCGAGTTTTTCGCGCTCGGCTTCGACGACATCTTCCGGCGCGTTGGCGACGAATTTGTCATTGGACAGCTTCTTGTGCAGGCGGGCGATCTCTTCGGTCACCTTGACCAATTCCTTCTGTAGCCGCGCCGCCTCGGCGGCAAGGTCGATCAGGCTGCCGAGCGGCAGGCAGATGGTGGCCTCGTTGAGCACGATCTGGGCGGAGCCCTTGGGCGCCGTATCGACAAGCGAGATGTCGCCGACCCGCGCCAGTCGCTTGACGGCCGATGCCTGACGCTCAAGCCTTTCGCGGGTTGCGGTATTGGCGCCGATCACCATCAGCGGCGCGATCGCCGCCGGCGGCACGTTCATTTCCGAACGCACGGAACGGATGCCTGAGACCAGGTCGATCAGCCAGTTGATGTCGGCGGCCGCTGCCTCGTCCTCGAAGTCGGGCGACGGCCACGCGGCATGGCAAAGCAGCGACGGCCGTTCCTTGCCCTCACCCGATGTCTCAGCCCACAGCTCTTCGGTCATGAACGGCATCATCGGATGCAGCAACTTGTAGATCTCGTCGAGCACGAAGGCGACGCAAGCCCGGCTCTCGGCCTTGGCAGCCTCGTCCGCGCCCATGAAGACCGGCTTCAGCAGTTCCAGGTACCAGTCGCAGAACAGGTTCCAGACGAAGCGGTAGGCAGCAGTCGCAGCCTCGTTGAACCGGTATGAGGTGATGCCGTCGGTGATTTCGCGCGCCGCGCGTGTCAGTTCGGTCAGGATCCAGCGGTTGACCGCCAGCTTGGCGTCGTTCAGCCAGAAATCGTCGTTTCTCGCGACGTCGTTCATCTCGGCAAAACGCGTCGCGTTCCACAGCTTGGTGCCAAAATTGCGGTAGCCGGCGATACGAGCAGGATCGAGCTTCACGTCACGCCCTTGCGCGGCCATCACCGTCAGCGTGAAGCGCAGTGCGTCGGCGCCATATTCGTCGATGAGATCGAGCGGGTCGATGACGTTGCCTTTCGACTTCGACATCTTCTGCCCGTTCTTGTCGCGCACCAGCGCATGGACATAGACGGTGTGGAACGGCTCCTCCCCCATGAAATGCAGGCCCATCATCATCATGCGAGCGACCCAGAAGAAGATGATGTCGAAGCCGGTTACCAGCACGTCGGTCTGGTAGTGGGTCTTCAGCTCCGGCGTCTGGTCCGGCCAGCCGAGCGTCGAGAACGGCCACAGCGCCGACGAAAACCATGTGTCGAGCACATCCTCGTCGCGGATCAGGATTTCGCCCGGCTTGAAATTCTCGAGTTTGTCCTCGACCCAGGCCTTCCACGGCCCTTCCAGCGCCAGATAATATTCGATTGCGGCGGCGAGCGCCTCCTCCTCGGTCTTCTCGACGAAGATGCGTCCGTCCGGCCCGTACCAGGCCGGGATTTGGTGTCCCCACCAGAGTTGGCGCGAAATGCACCAGGGCTGGATGTTCTCCATCCAGTCGAAATAAGTCTTCTCCCAGTTTTTCGGCACGAACCTGGTGCGGCCTTCGCGCACGGATGCGATCGCCGGCTTGGCGAGTTCCGCCGCGTTCGCATACCATTGTTCGGTCAGGAACGGTTCGATCGGCACGCCGCCGCGATCGCCATGCGGCACGGCATGGCGATGCGGCTCGACCTTTTCGAGGAAGCCGCCCGCCTCCATCAGTTCGACGATCTTCTTGCGCGCGACGAAACGATCGAGGCCGTTGAGTTCATCCCAGACGGCCTGACGCTCGGGCGTTACCTCCAGCCCGGCGAGAAACTCGTCATTGTCGGTGAGGGCGACCGCCGCCTCGACGGTAAGGATATTGATGGCCGGCAGCTTGTGGCGCCTGCCGACCTCGAAGTCGTTGAAGTCGTGCGCCGGCGTGATCTTGACTGCGCCGCTGCCTTTCTCCGGATCGGAATATTGGTCCGCCACCACCGGGATCTTGCGACCGACGATCGGCAGGACGAGGTTCTTGCCGACCAGATGCCGAAAACGCTCGTCGTCGGGATGCACGGCCACAGCCGTATCGCCCAGCATCGTCTCGGGCCGCGTCGTCGCCACGGTGATGAAGGTTTTTGGATTTTCCGGATCGAAAACTTCGCCCTCGACGGGGTAGCGGAAATGCCAGAGATTGCCGTTGACCTCCTGCTGTTCGACCTCGAGGTCGGAAATTGCAGTCAACAGCTTCGGGTCCCAGTTCACAAGGCGCTTGTCCTTGTAGATCAGGCCCTCCTTGTAGAGGGTGACAAACACTTCGAGCACCGCCCTGGACAGACCCTCGTCCATGGTGAAACGCTCTCGGCTCCAGTCGGCCGAGGCCCCCAGCCGCTTCAGCTGGTTGAAGATCGCGCCGCCGGATTCGGCCTTCCACTCCCAGACCTTTTCGATGAACTCATCGCGCGTCAGGTCGCGGCGGTGGATCTGCTTCTCCATAAGCTGGCGCTCGACCACCATCTGGGTGGCGATGCCGGCGTGGTCCATGCCGGGCTGCCACAGCACGTTCTTGCCGCGCATGCGCTCGAAGCGCACCAGAATGTCCTGCAGCGTGTTGTTGAGCGCATGGCCCATATGCAGCGAGCCGGTGACGTTCGGCGGCGGGATGACGATGGTGAAGGCTTCCGCGCCCTCCTCGGCGCGTGCGCCGGCACGAAACGCGTCGGCCTCCTCCCAGACTTTGGCGATCTTCGGCTCGACGATTTTTGCGTCGTAGGTTTTTTCGAGCATGGAAAGGCGTCCGGGCTGTCGGGTTTTTGCTGGTCCGGTGTAAATCGGAAGGTTTTGGCCAAGTCAACCGCAAGCGAGCGGCAGACGGCCATGCCAGCAAATAGCGCCGGGCAGCAAATAGCGCCTGGGCAGATCGGGGCAACTTGCAGAAGTGAGTGTCGCAGGGCAATCGCTTTGAGGTTTGCGCTGCCCCTCATTGCCCTGCCGGGCATTTCTCCCCGTATAGTGACAGGGAGAAAGACGCCTTCGCAAAAGATTTCGCCAACCTTGAGCGTTGCAGGAAGGGTGCCCGGGCTGCGGCCAGCTCCTTCTCCCCGCCCCTAAACCGGGAGAAGATGCCGGCAGGCAGATGAGGGGCGGCGCCGACTTCGATAATTGGCCAGTCGAGCGCTTGGAAGCAGTTATTGCGCGCCGCGCGCTACACGTTCGATCTCTTCGCGCACCAGCCGCTCGACCAGCGTCGGCAGATTGTTGTCCAGCCAGTCCTGCAGCATGGGCCTCAGCATCTCCTCGGCCATCTCATCGAAGGTTTTCTTGCTGCGGCTGGCGAACGCATCGGAAAGCTCGCCGAAGGCGGCGGCAACTTGCCGGCCGGTATGTTCGGAAAGTATCGCCGGACGAGCGGACGGTGGCTCGCTCGTCGCCGGGCGCGCCAACCCGCTTCGCGACGGGGCCGGCTCGAAAGCAGATTCGGCCGCGTCCTCGATAATTTCGGCCTTCGGTTCGGAATCCGGCGTCTGTCGCAGCTCAGCCCTGTCTGGGGCCCTGTCCGGCTTGGCCACGGTCTTCGCTTCGCTAATTGCGGCGATATCACGCCGCCACCCGGCAACGATACTGTCGGTCGTCTCCGCAACCCTTGCCGTCGCAGGCGCATCCGGCCCCGGCTTGGCGACCGGGGCCGCTTCGGCCGCGACCCTGTCACCAGCAAGCGTCACGGGCGATTTGACCGGAGCCGAATCGGAACGCACCGGCGGCTCCCCGCGCGCGATGACAGGCTCGACGGCCGACGGTTGCGCCTGCACCTCGGTCAGCGTGGCCGGCCTCCTGGCGTCGAATCCCGGACGCAACTCGGCGCGAAACGCACTCACCTCAGGCGGCGCCCTGCCTGCCGCTGGTGGCGCCACGCCTACCTCCGGCGGCGCCACGCCTGCCGCCGGTGCCGGCATAGCTACCGCCGGTGCCGGCACGGCTACCGACGTCAGATCCTGCAGCAGGTCGTCCGTTTCGTCCGGCTGCTTGCGGCCGGTGTCGTTGTCCTCGATGATCCTCCTTATGGAAGCCAGTATCTCCTCCATGGAAGGTTCGCGCTGTACGCTGCTTGCCGTCGCCATCGTCACATCCGCCGCCCTTGTGACTCGTTGCAGATTTCCTGTCCGGCCAAAGCCGGATTCGAATCATGGCGACAGCCTAACCCACGGATCGACTTACGAGAATCCCCAATCTGAGGGCATGTTGGATTTCAACAGATTAGAGCCCGCGCGTCCTTTTTTGGACGCGCGGGCTAAATAGCTTGAAACTGGACGGAAGTTGAAACTGGTGAGGTGATCAGCGGCCGTCTGGCGTGCGCAGGCCGAACCACTTGTCCTTGACCGCATTGTAATGTTCTTCGGGCTTGTATTTCACCACCTGAAGGGCGAGACGCTCGACCGAAAGACGACCGACAGCAGACAGGATGGCATAGCTCGCCACCACCAAATCGCGTTCGGCGCTGGCCTGGTTGATCTTGGCGGTGATGAGCGTGGCCTGGGCGTTGAGAACGTCGAGCGTGGTGCGCTGGCCGACATTGCGCTCCTCGATGACGCCGCTCAGGGCAAGCTGCGCGGCGGCGATCACCTGCCTGTTGGCCACCACGGTTTGCTGGGCGGCGATATATTGCGTCCACGCCGAGGTCACGGCCTGCCGCACGGTGTCGCGGCTGACATCGACCTCGATCCGGGCCTGGCTGAGCGATTCCTTGTTCTGACGCACTATCGCCGACGTCCGCCCGCCCGAATAGATCGGTATGGTCAAGGTGGCACCGATGTTGGCCGTATTGGTTGTGCCATCCTGATCGCTGAGAGGATCGGATCTGCGATAGGCACTGGAAACGCCGGCGGAAGCCGAAAGCTGCGGCAGCAGCGCGCCTTCGGCTGATTTCACCGAAAACGCCGCCGCGTCGACCAGATGCTGGGTAGCGAGGATGGCCGGGTGCTCAACGGATGCGATCGCGATCGCCGCATCGAGATTCGACGGCAACAATTTCGCCAGCGGCGAAGCGGCCCTGAGCCTGCCGGGGTCGTCGCCGACGATCTGGCGATAGGTCGCAGCGCTCGCCAGCGCCTGCGCGCGGGCGGCGGCCAGTTCCGCCACGGCGGAAGAGCGCTCGGCATCGGCCTGTGCGACGTCGGTGCGGGTGCCTTCGCCGACCTCGAAGCGCGAACGCGCTGCGCGCGCCTGCTCGGTCAGGAACTGCAGGTTCTGCTCCGTCAGCACCGCCACTTGGCGGTCGCGAATCACGTCCATGTAGGCGCTTGCCGCATTGAACAGGATGTTCTCTTCGGTGTTGCGCAGGCTCTCGAACGAGGCGCGGACCTGCGCTTCGGCGGCGGCGACGTTGTTCCTGGTCTGAAAGCCGTCGAACAGGGTCTGGTCGATCTGGACGCCAAAGTTGCCGGTGGTTATCGCGATTTTTCCGTTCTGCCCGGGCACGTTGGGCTCATTTCTACGGGCATCGAAATGGCCCCTGGAGTAGTCGATGTTCGCGGAACCGGTGATGGTCGGGCGCCA
The DNA here is from genome assembly GCF_000502375.1 of Mesorhizobium sp. L48C026A00. Taxonomy (NCBI): domain Bacteria; kingdom Pseudomonadati; phylum Pseudomonadota; class Alphaproteobacteria; order Hyphomicrobiales; family Phyllobacteriaceae; genus Mesorhizobium; species Mesorhizobium sp. L48C026A00. Next base: position 67,424 of record NZ_AYWU01000027.1, read on the forward strand.
GCCGGACTTGGCGATGGCAACGCCCTCATCGGTGACGCGGACGCCGGCGCGGGCCGAATTGAGCTGGGAATTGTTCTGATAGGCTTTTGAAAGTGCACCGAGAATGGTTTCCGCCGAGGCGCCTAGCGGAGAAAGCGCGGTCGCCGAAAGGAAGGCGACAAAAAGACTCTTTCGTAAAGACGGCACGTTATTCCCTCATTCGTTTTGCATGGGAACCACACCGCGCCGGCTTCTCCCATTCGAGCAGCCGGCGCCGTGTGTTTCAGGTTCCCTGCTGTCTGCCCCCAAAAGAACACCCCGGTTGTGCGGATCAGCAACAATTGTTCAAGCGCAAGCGAACATGACAACGGCTTTGCTGCAAGCCAAAATCACTCAGAACTCGAACGCACGAATACGATCGAATCCCGGTAGTGGCTTAATTGCCGCATTAAAGGCGCCTCTTCCGGTTACGACCCCCCCTTTTTTCAGGAACAATCGGGCCACACCCGAATTCCCCTGCCCTTCGACGGCGACGAGCCGACCGCCTTCGGCAAGCTGGTCGAGCAACGGTTCCGGCACTTTCTCCACGCTGCCGCCGATGAAAATGACGTCGTAGGGCGCTCCCGCGGCATGCCCTTCCGGCAGCGGTCCCTTGACCACGCTGACATTGTCGCAGCCCAGCGCCGAAAGCGTCGACATCGCAGTCTCGGCCAATGCCGCATCGCTTTCGAGCGCAACGACGGACTTTGCCAGCCGCGACAGGATCGCCGCCGCATAGCCGGTGCCGCAGCCGACATCGAGCGCCGAATCGCCAGGGCCGATCTCGGCCAGTTGCATCAGCTTGGCCAGCGGCGAAGGCTCCATGAGATAGCGCGGGCCGTCCGCGGTATTGGCAATGCGGATGTCCTCGTCGATATAGGCCAGATCGCGCTGATCGGGGGCGACAAAGGCCTCGCGCGGCACGACAAGCATCGCCTCGAGCAGCGGCGCGCTGGTTACGTCGGTGGTGCGGACCTGGCCGTCGACCATTTTTACTCGACGTTCGGCAAAATCAGCGCTCATGTTCCAACCAATCCGCCCAAGACCAACCTGTTCAAGATCAATCCGCCCAAGATCGATCCGCTTGCCGCGCCAAGACCGCGGCTCATGTCGACTGGAACTCAAGCCCCCGGGCGCTGGTGCGCGGGAGCTTGGGCATTTGGAGGCCTCGCCCGGAATCGAACCGGGGTGCAAGGATTTGCAGTCCTCTGCGTAACCACTCCGCCACGAGGCCTCATTGCTCCCGGCGTTCCACCCGGTTCCAATAGGTTGCGGCGAAAATGCCGTCAAGCGGCCATGGTGCATTCCCGACGGTTTCCCCTCGGCCACGATGCCACGCGTCGAGCCAACGACACGCATGCTCCGAGAACCGGAGCGCAGCGGACATCAGAGCGCTGCGCTTCCAATTGGACGCGCGGCGCCGTAGGTAAGCGCAGAACCGCCATCATCTGGCCGTCGGAGCAGAATTTCCAAACAAGGCTCTCAGCCAGTCCGGGCATTTAGCCAAGTCGCCGGAAAGACGCCTTCGCAGGGCTTGCCGGCTTGCGAAGTCGGTACAGCCGTCAGTTCGGCCGCCGCCGCCGCTCCCACCACACGACGAGGCGGCGCCGGTGGCGACGCACCACGGCAAACTCGTAGGAGAGCACAAGCAATCCGATCGGCACCATCCAGAAGCCCAGGATCGGCAGAAAGCCGAGAATGCCGCCGAAGATCAGCACGACGCCGATTGCAATCCTGAGGCCGCGCGAGCGCGGCATGGTGAACTCACGGCCGAAGACCGATATTTTTCGTGCCGGTGGGTGGTTGTGGCTTGCTGCGCTCATGTCTGGTCAGTGGTCCGTTCGGGCAAACTAAAAGCACTAGCTGACGAAAGCCGCAACCGCCTTTTCGGTTCCGCGCACCCCGCCAGACGGCTCATATGAGGACGCACGCACATGATTGCCAGAAACCGTGGCGCGAAAAAGCGCCGAAAAATACGAAATGCTTCTTTGCAAAGCCGAAACGGGTTTGCTATAGGCTGCGCCACTCACATGAGAGCCTCTGTTCCCCGGTAGCTCAGTGGTAGAGCAACCGGCTGTTAACCGGTTGGTCGCTGGTTCGAATCCGGCCCGGGGAGCCAACAATTCCAAATACTTAGCTGAATTTAATTGAGACTCATAAAGCCCGCCCTCAGGGCGATGGCAACAAATTGGCAACAGTTGGCAAGGATTCGGTGCGACAGCGATGCCCCGTTGATTTCCAAGGGTTTCCTGCGACTATCGGCTAGGTCCATGCGAACGACGCGAGTCATGACTGGCGACTTATGAACTCTCTTCCACCAGCAAACCCGTCTGCGCTCGGACTTCATATGACGTCCAAACAGTTGGCCGGCCTTCTGGTGTGGCTCAATGAACAACAGGAAATAGTGGAGAGGGCATGGATATTCGGGTCGCGGTTCTCAGGCCGGCGGCGTGAAAAAGATACGCCCGGCGAGCCGGACGTTGACCTTGCAGTTGAACTTCGGCTCGGCACCGACGATAAACCCGACCTTTGGCTGTTCGAATTGCGTGATCGCTTGGGCGAGTTCCTTGTTAAGAACGGTACCGCCCTAGATCTCAGTTCAAACGAGGGGGAGCCGAACTTTGTCCACTTGGAATTCTGCTTAGAAGGATGGAAGGTCACTAGGTATGTGGCCGAGGGCGCGGCACTGATTTACCCCCTCGATGGAATGGAAAAGCTCGCCGCCGACTAGCGCTCGTCCGGTTCTTTATGCCAGTCGCCTCGACTCGTATTTCGTGCAAGATCAAATGTCGCGCATCGGGGGGACTATTTGAGCACCGGTGAATGCGGCAAGGGACGATGTAAGCGCGCCGGAGCGTGAAGCTATCATATTGCTTTTCGCTGCGGCGGCCTGGTTCAGCCGCCTCACCTCCTGGCCATCAGAAAGACTTCGAAAGAGCGTTGCTCGACCTCTTCCTGTCCAAACCAGCGAGACCTCGGAGGAAATAGGGAACCACCATTCAACGGTGGGGTCGGTGAGTGCCGCTCGGCTTGGAAAATTGAGTTTGTAGACCGGATAACTCGATATGATGAAGGCCTTCTTCGGGTTCGAGATCTTCACGATGCAGAGGTTCATTGATTCGACGGTATCGACAATTGACGCATTCCCTTTGGAAATTACGTCGCGCCGGACGTTCTGGAGCATTCGCCTCCACGTCTCCTCCCTTCCGAAGTATTCCCTTTCATGATCATCGAGCGGGCGGTATCGGGTTTCGAACTCGCGAAGTACCTTCTCGCCATCGATCCGGAACGTTGCAAGGCTGGAGAACTGCCTAAAATTGTCCGGCACCCGCTTCCACTGGTAGTAGGTATAGATCGCAAGCAACTGACGTTCGTTTGAATGCAGTGCGACGCCACGGTTATGTTTCGCCGTCTCCACGATGCGCGCTATCAGCGGCGCTACAATTCCCTCCAGATGGGCAAAGGCGAGCTCAAGGTCGACGTTTTTAGACAGATCTTTTTCAAATGAGGTGTAAAGCTGTCGTTCAAAGAACACCTTACCAGGTGGATTCTGGAACACCCCCCGGGCAAGCGTTCGCCGATCAAAGACGTGCAAAGCGCCAGCATCGTCAACGAAGTTTCGGAGAAGAAACTGCGGCACGAAATGATGGTCGGCTGGCAGCTTGTTCTTGGCCATACCTCGGTAAGTAGCAGGCGAACAAAAAGCCCGCCACCGTGAGGCAGCGGGCTTGCTGGTGTGCGGGTTAGTGCTTGTCGCTGCTGCCGCGGGCATTCCAACGCTTCTCGGCTTCCGCCCATGTGTCTGCAGTCGGGCCCTGTGCGCCGCAGCGCTCGCACTTGACGTGATAGTCGTCGCCGTTGAAATGCTCGACCTGGAGATCGCGGCTNAGGCGGCCCCTGTGCGCCGCAGCGCTCGCACTTGACGTGATAGTCGTCGCCGTTGAAATGCTCGACCTGGAGATCGCGGCTGTTGTCGAATGGGCATTCGCGAAGGCGGGTTGTCATCGGGTTGGTTTCCGTTCAATCGCGATCGGTGCGGCGCTCATATTCCCCGTTCCCTCTTCCAGTCCATCTCGTTTGCTCACACCGGGTTCTGACAAAATCCCTGATCGATTGGCGATCTTCGCCTCGGGCGCACATCTCTCTGACAGTGGAGATGATCGCAATAAATTCTATCCTCAATCGGTGCGCCTCTTCCGGCGGCAGCTGCAGCAGCAATGCGTCGAGACTTTTTTTGCCCGTAGATGGGATCGCGTCAGCGACAGACGGCGCTGCGGTCGCGTCGATGATCGTTGAAGCGGCAGCCAAGGCCGCCGCCACGGCAGCGACGGTTGAAGTAGCCGCGAGGCCAAGCAGAAGCGGCGGCGGNACAGACGGCGCTGCGGTCGCGTCGATGATCGTTGAAGCGGCAGCCAAGGCCGCCGCCACGGCAGCGACGGTTGAAGTAGCCGCGAGGCCAAGCAGAAGCGGCGGCGGTTGACATCGGGCATGCCTTCGGCGGCAGCCCGAACAAGGGTGTTCGGCATCGGATCTTCTCCAATTCGGTTGTGTGTGAGGCTCTAGCGCTTCCGCAAGAACGGGAATTCTGATATCAGAGTTTTTATGCCAAAGCAAGAAACCGTGATATCAAAGAAACGGCGCGGCCCGGCCCCAACCGGAAAGGGTGTGCCGATCATGGTCCGCCTTCAACCGGACATGCTGGCGGGCGTCGATCAATTTGTTGCCGAGCATGATGTTTCGCGACCTGAAGCCGTCCGATTGATCATCCGTGACTGGTTGATCAGACACCAGGTACTGAGAGCCGAGTGAAACCCTGGGCGATCCCGCAAGGCCCCCGGCTTTGCGGGTTTGCTAATCCCCGCCCGATCAGGACGCTTCCTGCACTTCCTCGACTTGTGGCGTCACGGGTGCAGGATTAATGACGTAGGTGTTCGAGGTCAGGTCGCTAGTAGATCGGATGATGATGCCGTCGTCTCTTAATCGGACAAACGTTGCCCTCCCGATACGCATGGGCTTGCCTTTGGCATCTGCGGCTGTGACTTTGTTCGACCAGGGAACGTGAGTGATGGTGTCAACGCGCTTGAGAAAGCGCTTTTCCGTCTCGGTCAACTCGATCACGCGCGTTCCTCCATATCGTTGGCAGCGTTTGGTTGGCCGGTAACGCCGATGATGTGACTCCGTTCCAAGGACCCAAAGGCAGACAGGCGCATGGTCGCTGCCTATGTCGAGAAACTCACAGTGGACGACCTTGAGGCTAAGGGCTTCCTGCCGAAAGG
>NZ_AYWU01000028.1:0-67411 GCF_000502375.1 Mesorhizobium sp. L48C026A00
CGCCAGAACGGTCGCGGTCGTGGTGCCGTCGCCGGCGATGTCGTTGGTCTTCGAAGCAACTTCGCGGACCATCTGCGCGCCCATGTTCTCGAACTTGTCTTCAAGCTCGATTTCCTTGGCGACGGTGACGCCGTCCTTGGTGATGCGCGGGGCGCCGAACGACTTGTCGATGACCNTCAAGCTCGATTTCCTTGGCGACGGTGACGCCGTCCTTGGTGATGCGCGGGGCGCCGAACGACTTGTCGATGACCACGTTGCGGCCCTTGGGGCCGAGCGTGACCTTCACTGCGTCGGCGAGGATGTTGACGCCGCGCAGCATGCGCTCACGGGCATCGCGGGAAAATTTTACGTCTTTGGCAGCCATTTTTAGCTCCTGGCAGGGGCTTGAATTGAGCCCGAAGATTTAAGTGACGGTGAGGCCGATATTCAGCCGATGATGCCCATGATGTCGGATTCCTTCATGATCAGAAGGTCTTCGCCATTGAGCTTGACTTCGGTGCCCGACCACTTGCCGAACAGGATGCGGTCGCCGGCCTTGACGTCCAGCGGGACGAGCTTGCCGGCTTCGTCGCGGGCGCCGGAACCAACGGCGATGATCTCGCCTTCCTGCGGCTTTTCCTTCGCCGTATCGGGGATGATGATTCCGCCGGCGGTCTTCGCTTCGGACTCGACGCGGCGAACGACCACGCGGTCATGCAGCGGCCGGAAATTCGACTTTGCCATTTTTGGATTTCCCTGGTGCGGATGTTGAACGGTTCTCCGTTGCCGGAGCGTGGTTAGCACTCACCAGAAGCGAGTGCTAACGCGGCAGTGAGATAGGCCGTAGGCTCCTGCTAGTCAAGACGGANGTGGTTAGCACTCACCAGAAGCGAGTGCTAACGCGGCAGTGAGATAGGCCGTAGGCTCCTGCTAGTCAAGACGGAGGAGGGCGGGCGAAGAGCAAGATTTTAGAATCGGCGCGGAAGCACCGAGCTCCTTCACGTGAGGAGAAAGCACTTTCTGCATCTGTGCTGCCACTCGCTCGTCCCCTCCGGCTCAAGACATCTCCGGCAGCGGCGCCTGCCTGGTGTGGCCGGAGGGGTGTGGCCGGAGGGGAAGGGCCTGAATGGCAGTTCGCCCGTGACTTTTCGGCGAAGAGCGCCGCGCGGATATCCTCCGGGTCGGCGCGCATCAGGAAGCAAATCGTGCTGCTCTGACCTGTGAAAACTGGACTGTTCGAAAGTGGAGCTTTCCGCGGTAACGTCCCTTGGCTGGGAGGAGCGGAGAACGATGAAGGCATCGAAGTTTTCGGACGCGCAGAAGGCGTTTATTTTGAAGTAGGGGAGCGGACGGGATTCCTGTCGCGGAGATCTGTCGGCGGGCGGGAATCAGCCAGGCGACCTACTTCAACTGGCGAGGTTGGCCGGACACGCCGCAGCCGGGGCGCGCGGCCGCAAAGGAGGCAGGAAATTCGCGCTCACCAAGACGGAGATTCACCTGCGCCGTCCGTTTAGCTCGATCCGACACTGCCGGTCCGAGTTCCTGGCTGAAGAACTCAGGATTGAGCGGGTCACCGGTAACCGATATGTCGACACCAAAGGATGACCTTGGAGCATGCGGAAGCGGGGTGCTGGGTCATGCCCTGGAAGTACTGACCGATTACACATCATCGTAAAGACAAAAAGTCAGTCGTGGCAGCCGTGAAATAGAGAATCGGCTCCTCGAAGGTAAAAAACGTATGCAGCACGAACATCCTCACCCGTCCGTCCTAACGACGTTTGCCCCGCTTCGGAACCAGATGTTTCGTTCGATCTGGATATCTACACAGATATCCAGCCTGGGATGGCTCGTGCAAACAGTCGCCATCAGTTGGCTCATGGTCACCATTTCGGCTTCGGATCTGATGGTCGCGCTCGTGCAGGCCGCATCCACATTACCGGTATTCTTCCTCTCAATCCTCGCGGGAGCCATCGCCGACAACTTCAGCCGCCGATGGGTGATGTTTGCGGGGCACTGCTTGATAGCATTGGCATCAACGACGCTGATGGTTTCAGTGGGTCTGGGATTTGTCCATCCTTGGCTGATACTCGGATTGGGTTTCCTGGCTGGCTGCGGCTTCGCGCTAACTGATCCGGCCTGGCATGCGTCCGTGGGCGATATCCTCCACAAGCGCGACATTCCGGCTGCGGTGACGCTTATGTCGGTCGGATACAACATCGTGCGCAGCGTTGGCCCGGCTTTGGGCGGCGTGATCATGGCATTCTTTGGGCCGCTGGCCGCTTTCGCCTTGGCCGCGCTGAGTGATCTAGCGCCTCTAAGCGCAATATGGCGCACCAAATGGAAAGTTCGCTCTTCGCCTCTTCCCCGTGAGAGAATGACGATGGCGATTCATGACGGAGTGCGCTTCACGGTGATCTCCCTGGAGATCAGGTCGGCGATCGCCCGTGCAACCCTTTTCGGGTTGGCAAGCATCTCCATCCTCGCGCTGCTGCCTCTCGTCGTCCGGGACAAGCTGGCAAGCGGGCCGATCGTCTACGGTATTCTGTTGGCCGGCTTCGGCATAGGCGCTTTCATCGCGGGCATGAGCAACGGCTTCCTGAGGCGGATCACGTCTCAAAACAGGCTGGTGGCCTTCGCCTCTGTCGCTTGCGCAGCATGTTGCCTTTCACTGGCACTGACCTCGTCGGTCGCTGTGGCAGCAATTTTTATGGCGCTCGGGGGCGCGGGTTGGCTGATCACCTGGACGGGCATTGACGTGTCGGTGCAGCTGGCAAGCCCAAGGTGGGTAGTCGGCCGCACGCTCTCGATCTACTACGCCTTGAGCGCTGGCGGTATGGCCGCGGGCAGCTGGATCTGGGGGTCCGTCGCGCAGAACTACTCCTTGACCTGGGCTTTGGAGGGTGCCGCGGGGGCTCTGGTGCTGGTTGCAGCAGCGGGGATACTGTTGCCGATACGTCCATGGGAAGAAACGCATCAGGAAAGTTCGGATTTTCCCGCCCCGGAGCTGGCACTCGACCTGAAGCCCAGGAGTGGCCCGATCGTTGCCAAGGTCGACTATTCCATATCCGAGAAGAATATCGACGCCTTTCTCGGCTGTATGCGCGCAAAGCGGCACGCTCTTAGCCGTGCCGGTGCACGAAACTGGACGCTCCAACGGAACCTTCAAACGCCTTCGGTTTGGACAGAGACATTCCGCACGCCAACCTGGATGGACTTTCTGCGTCTCAACCATCGGCTCACGGCCGCGGATAAGGAAGCAGACGAACATCTTCTCGCGCTGCATGATGGCGAACTTCCTCCACGCACTGTGCTTTCGATCGAGCGAACGACCGAGGCAGCTCGTACCCGCTCAACAGTCTTTTCTCGTCCTCCGAGGTGACGTCGTGATGAGCTGTTAGGGAAGCATAACATTTGTGGGGCAGTCATGCTGCGTGCGGATGATTGCCGCGCTCGGTGTTGTCGTTTGCCATGCCGGGATACCAGGTCTCGAAGGTGTCGCACAGTGTGCCGTCGAGGGCTTGTGCGCGCATTTGCAGAAGCAGGTGAGCGCCGCGCGGGCTCCACTGCATTTGCTGCTTCTTGGCGAAGCGCTTGCTGATGACGGCGTTCACGGTCGCTTCGGCGAAGGCCGATGAAATCCGCTCGCCACAACGGTAGCGTTCCCCGTAATTGATCAGGCTGGCTTCATTGCTGGCGATATAGAATTGGAACTCACTGACAACGGTCACGAACTTGCGCATGTTGGGATAGCCCGTATCCAGCGCCTCGACATCGAAATTCAGGTCGTCGATTACCTCGCGCGCCCGAAAGCTGTTGCCGTGCCAGAGCAGCCATTTGATCCGGCCGAGATTGTCGAGTATTTCCGTTCCGGCTTCCCTGTCGTGATGCACCAGTCCTTGGGGGTATTGGCGCAGGACAGTGACACGCATAGTGATGTGGAACCAGTCGAGCACATGTTCGCTGCACGGGCTGATCAATTCAGCGAGCGAGCGCACTTCTTCGCCGCCATCGGTGATGAAGGTCAAATCCTGATTGGCCTGCATGCCCTGGCGTTTGAGGTGATCGACAATGCGGCGTTGTGGCTTGCGATCGTAGCCATGAACGAAGCCGATATAGCTTGGATTGCCATCTTCGGGCAGGGAGCGGCCGACGATCAGCTCGAAATTCCGTTTCTTTTCCCGCCAGTCACGGACATAGCCGCCGTCCAGCGCCAAGACGATGCGGCCGTCAGGACCGGCAAGGCTTCCCAGTCGCGCGGGCACGGATTCTCCATGAATGAAATACGCTCTTCGGCCAGTTCGCTTTCGACGCGATTGGCGACCTCCAAAGTATGCCGACGCAGTGTCATGGCATTGGCGCCGTCATCAACGGGAAGCACATCGGCCAGGAGTTCGGCGGCCGCGGCATAGGGGACGAGCGAGGACCATTTGGTCTCCAGATAGAGGCGTTCGGGCGCGATGTGGCCCGGGATCAGTTTCGTCAGCGGCGAAACGGTCGCTGGTCCGTCTGTCTGCTGATCTTTCGGGAGATAATAGCGTGGGCTTTTCAGCCGAACGTCGCCGAACAGGGTGCGAAACGTGATCGGGTAACTGCCCTTGCTGCGCAGGCGCCGGCCGTCAACCTTGCGGTGCTGATCGAGCCAGCAATCGACCTGCCTCTCGACGATGCGTTGCTGGGCGGCGGCGAGCAGCGCCTTGCCTTCGGCCAGCGTTAGGCCAAGATCCTCCGCACCGCTCGTCGTCTTGGTCAATGTCGCGATTTCCGCGATTGGAGCCGGCGTCTCGTCGTCGCTGATGATTTGCAGAAGCATCCTCACGCATCACAATTCCTGGTGTTGGGGGTTTTCAGAACGAACGGAGTGGAAAACCCGGTGCTGTTTACGGCCTCGATTGGCCGGGCCTTACCGCCACACCGGCATGCAACATCGCCAGGGCGAAATTGCAGCCCTCTTGCCGATCATTGTCCGGCAAGAGGCAAGGCGATCTCACCATTGCTGATGCATGAGGCTCAAATGATCGCCCTTTTTCAGCCGGGTGTTGACCGTCCTGCGCAAGAAGGGCGTGCCTTGCCATGACCGCCGGATTTCGAGCCGCTCCAGAACATCTCTCATCTCCTCCGCCAAATCTGAATCCTCGAGGTGTTCCGTGTGATCCTTCAGCACGACCTCATCGACAAACTCCGCCATCACAGCCAGATCGTCGAGCCCCTCATCGGAGTGCCAGGCGGTGCGCTGCACGAGATAGGCGGCCGGACCTCCGCAACCTTCCGCCGGACAAGCTCCGTTGCCGGCGACGCAACGAGGATAGGTCCTGCCGGACTGCCGATGAAGCTGCTCTTCAAGCCGCACCTCGTGCTCCCACGAAATGTTGAGATCGTATTCTTAGGTGAAGCGGGCGCCCTTTCGCAGGCGAAGCTCCTTCAATGCGACATCCGGCGACCGCGCCGAGAGCTCAAGGGAGCCAAACCGAGCGGCCCGCAGGTTGAACTGGAATAGGTGAATGCCTTCCCAGCCCATCGCCACCTGAATGACGCCGTGCAATTCGCGCAGCGTCATGTCCGCCGACACCTGCACCCGTCGCCAGATCATCGGGCTGATGCCCCTAAGCCAGATTTTGAATTGGAAGACTTCGTTGCCGTCGGCGGCCGGAGACGTCTCCAATTTCAATTGCATGCGTGCCAGAGGACCCGCTCCTTCTGTGGCCATATTCCCGCGCTGTCATAACCTCCAGGAGCCAGCACGTCAGCAGTTGCCCCACAAAATGTTATCCTCCCCAACTACACGGTCTGCGTTCGACTTCTTTCAATCCCATGGATTGGTCGATGTTCGCGACCAGTCCACGACGATGAATGGCTCGGCGATCCGACGACCCATGATGCCAGCGTAGAGCGTTGCCGGGTCCTCCGGCGCTGCGCGATGCACTAGCCCGTCAAGAGGGATCATACCGTTGGCGAGCCAGTCGAGAGCACGGGCGAACCCGCCGAAGATCGATTGTGGTGCATTATTGTAGCCTTCCAACAGTTCGTCCCACAGGAAGGTCCGCCCGTGCATGGGCAGTTCCCATTCCCAGCCAGACCGCAGCGTGACGTGATTAATAAAGACGGCGCTCAGAACATCGTGGGCAGACAACTCGGTCAGCTTTCTCCAAGGGACGCCGACGAGGACCACTTCGCCGAGGCGGCGAACGATGCGGCAGCCGTCGAGAACGGCGCCCTCATGCCCGGAGCAATCCACCACCAGCGCGACCTGACCCTGAAGGTTGGGGTCCTCCAAGGGCATCGCTGCGCGCACGTCAGCAATGCCGCTTCTCGTCAGCTGTTCCCGCCGCGTGGCGTCTGGATCCACCACCGTCACGCGATAGCCGCCGATGCGGAAAAGGTGGGCCGCCAGAAAACCGACTGGACCTGCGCCGGCGACCACGACGCGATCACCGGGGCGAGCCTTCGTCGTCATCAGCGTCGTCATCGAGACGCCCATCAGCCGTGCGATGACGGCCGTTTCGGATGGCAGCCCTTCGGGGAGCGGCAGGGTGTTTTCGGCGGCGTGCGTCTGGGTCGACCTGTGGCATCCCATGGCGAAGCGCCGCTCGCCCCTCTTTACGCCGACCACGCTTTCGCCAAGCTCCTCGACCTGGAAGACCGCGGCATAGCCTGGTCGTATCGGGAAGGTCTCGCCATTGGCCCAGCCGATCTCTGTCCCTTGGCTGATCAGCGTGCAGAGCGTTGGTCCCCGGATTTCACCCGATTGCAGGGGCAGATCCTCGTAGGGCGTAAGTTCGAAGGTTTGACGGGAGGGGATAACGATTTCTATCGGCATGGGAACCAGACTTTCAAGCGAGAAGCGAAGCGCCGGTGGCGGCATCAAAGAGATGGAGTCCGGCGGTGCTGAAGGTGACGCTGATCGATGCGTCGTTTGCCGGTCGGTTCGCCGCGGGAACCTGGGCGATCAGTTCATGCGGGCCGACCCTGATGTCTAAGAGCGCGTCGTCGCCCAGATACTCGGTCACCTCGACCGTGGCCCCCATGGCGCCGGGTGCGTCGACCGGCGTCAACGCGATGTCCGACGGCCGCACGCCGATCAGCAGCGCCTGTCCCTCGACGGTGCGGCCGGCAAAGCGGTCAGGCAGGGGGAGGGTAAAGGGTTCGGCCTGTAGGCGTCCGCCCATGAGGCGAGCGGGAATGAGGTTCATCGCCGGGCTGCCGATGAAGGTGGCCACGAAGGTGTTCGATGGCCGGGTGTAGACGTCTTCCGGACTGCCGACCTGCGCGACATGGCCGTCGCGCATGATCACGATCTTGTCGGCCAGCGTCATGGCCTCCACCTGGTCGTGGGTGACGTAGAGAATGGTAGTGCCCAGGCGCTTGTGCAGCTTGCCGATCTCCCACCGCACCTGCGTTCGCAGCTTGGCGTCGAGGTTCGACAGAGGCTCGTCGAAGAGGAAGACATCGGGCGTGCGCACCATTGCCCGGCCCATCGCCACGCGCTGACGCTGGCCGCCGGAAAGCGCGGAAGGCCGGCGCGCTAGAAGCGCATCGAGGCCGAGAATGGCAGCGGTTTCCCGGACGCGACGGTCGACCTCGGCTGGGGTAAGCTTCAGCGGGCGCAGGGCGAACTCCATGTTCTGCCGCACGGACATGTGCGGGTAGAGCGCGTAATTCTGGAAAACCATGGCGACGCCCCGGTCCTTGGGCGCCACGTCGTTCACGACCCTGCCGCCGATCGAGAGCCGGCCGTCGGACACATCCTCGAGCCCCGCCACCATGCGCAGCGTCGTCGTCTTGCCGCAGCCCGACGGTCCAAGCAGAACGACGAATTCTCCCTTTTTGATGCTTAGGTCGATGCTGTGGACGACTTCGATCGCGCCATAGCGCTTGACCACTTTTTCCAATGCAATGGACGACATGCGCCCCTCCTTACCTGACAGAGCCCATCGTCAATCCGCGGACCAGCCAGCGCTGGCAGGTCAGCACGAAGACGACGCCGGGAATGAGGATGATGAATGAACCCGCCATGATGCGGCCCCACTGGACGGCATCCGAGGACCAGAAGGACATGACAGCGACGGTCGCGGTCTGCGCCTTCGACCCCGTTAGCATCAAGGCGAAGAGGAACTCGTTCCACGAGAAGATGAAGCAGAACACCGCCGAGACGGCGAGGCCGGGTGCGGCGAGCGGCAGTGTCACCCGCCAGAAGGTTTCCAGGATGCTATAGCCGTCCACCATCGCCGCCTCTTCGAGGGCAGGCGGCACCTCGTCGAAGAAGCCCTTCATCAGCCAGACGACCAGGGGAATGTTGGCGGTCGAATAGACGATGATCAGCGCGATCGGCGTGTCCAGCAGTCCGGCGGTCTTGAAGATGATGTAGTAGGGCACGACGACGGTGATCGGCGGAAACATGCGCAGGGAAAGTATCCAGAACGCCACGTCGTTCATGCGCCGGTGCTTGATGCGGCTGATCGCATAGGCGGCGGGCGATCCGAAGAACAGGCTGATGGCCGTCGAGCCGAGAGCCACGACCAGGCTGTTGCCGATGAACTTGAGGAACGGCCGTTCGGTAAACAGCACGTGGTAGTGGTCCCAGGTCGGCGTGAAGAAGAAGGCCGGCGGCTTCTGGAACATGATCGGCGCGGGTTTCACCGAGGAGGACGCGACCAGATAGATCGGTGTCAGGAAGATGATCAGCACCACCGCCAGGAGCAGATAGACGAGGACGGCCTGGCGGGTCGAAGGCTTGTTCATGGGACTACTCCGCTGTTGCACGGTCGCGGTTTAGCGACTTGAAGAAGAAGGTGACGAGGACTGTGATGATCGCGAGCGACACGAAGGATGCCGCAGCACCCATGCCCATGCGCCAGAAGGTGAAGGACTCCCTGTAGATGAACATGGAGATCACTTCGGTGGAGTCGCCCGGCCCGCCCTTGGTCAGAACGAAGATGATGTCGTAGATCTTGAAGGCATCGATCGCGCGCAGGAACATCAGGCTGATCAGCACCGGCTTCAGTTGCGGCAACGTCACGCGCCAGAACACGTCCGATCGCGAATTGCCGTCGATCATCGCCGCCTCGTACGGCTCGGGCGACAGCGAATGCAGCGCGGCGGCGGTGCCCATCATGATGAAGGGCGTCCATTGCCAGATGTCGCCGATGGCGATCGCCCAGAGAGCCCAGTTGGTGGTGGTGATCCAGCCCACCGCGGGAAAGCCGACGAGGCTGAGGAAGTAGTTGAGATAGCCGAGTTCCGGGAAATAGACGAACAGCCAGACGAGCCCCACGATGACCGGCGAGATCATCATCGGGATGAGGAGAAGCGTCCGCGCGATGCCCATGCCGGGCAGGCGCTGAGTCACGAGAAGTGCAACGCCGACCCCGAGCACGAGCTGTACGGATAGAGTCATCGCCATGAGCTTGAGCGTCGTCAGCAGCGCGTGGAGGAACGAACCCGAAGTCAAGATCTCGGCATAGTTGGCCCAGCCGACGAAAATGCGCGGGATGAAGGGTTTGGCGAGGTCGTAATTGCGGAAAGACAACCAGCCCGCATAGAGCATCGGGTAGATTGTGGTGAGGAACAGGACGGCCACCACCGGCAGCAGGAAGAGAAGAAAGACGTGCCTGTTACGCTTTGCTTGATAGGCCATGGCGGAGCTCCGGCTGTCGGGAGCGCCGCCCCAGGGAGGCAGGGGCGGCGCGGACGGACGTGCGCATCAGTCGGCAAGGACGTTTGCAGGCACGTCCGCGATCCAGCGCAGGCGCGTTTCCAGCGGGAACATCTTCAGGCGCGAGTTCACCGCGTTGCAGGCCGTGGTCAGGGCTTCTTCCGCCGTTGCGGTTTCGCCCGCCATGAACTTGTTCAACTCGACGCCAAAGGTTTCCTCGGCGTCCTGGTAGAACGGGTGGAAAATCCTGCGTTTCGCGTTGACCTGGCTTTCGAGCAGAACCTTGTAATACGGATATTTCTGCTGCAGCGCCGGGTCGGAGAGGATCGCCTTGCGGAACTGGCTTACGCCGTTGCCTTCCTCGGCGAAGCGCCGCATGATCTCTTCGCTGGTGGACCACTTGATGAAGGCCCAGGCGGCTTCCTTTTCCTTGTCCGAGACCTTCGCATTGATCGCGAAGGAGAGGGCGCCCGTATAGGTCGGCTGCGGCTTGCCGCCGTCCGTCGGATTGGCTGCGAAGCCCGCCTTGCCGATTTCCGCGAGCTTGGCTTCGGCGGGGTTGGTCAGGCGCACCGAACGGACCGACCAGTAGGCGGCCTGCGCGGCCTCGCCCCGCTCCATGTAGCCGGACTGGATATCCCACATGAGGCCTAGGTAGTCCGGCGGATTAAAGGGGATGAGCGACTTCATGTACTCAGCCGCCCTGATGTGCGGTTCGCCGGTCATGGCGCAAAGGCCCGTGGCCGGATTCCAATAGTCGCCGCCGAACGAGCGCATGAACGGGAAGTAGTCATGCGTGATGGCGCCCTGCACGCGGCTGTAGGACTGGCTGGCACCGTAGAGGTCCGTTTCGAGCGGCTTGCCGCCCGCCATCTCACCTTTCTTGCGGGTGTAGAACTCGGCGATGTCGAGGTACTGATCCCACGTCGTCGGCGCGGCCAGTTCGTAGCCGTACTTCGCCTTGAACGCGGCCTGCTCCGCGGAATTCTCGAAGAGGTCCGCCCGATACTGGATGAGCCATGTCATGCCGGATGCGGGAAATGCGAGAAGCTGACCCTGCCAGGTATTTTCCTGCAACTGGATCGGGATGATGTCGTCGAGCTTGATTTCCGCGGCGTCGCGCTTGGCGAGATCCGTCAGGTCAACGAGCGCGCCGGCTTCTCCGAGCATGCCGACCCAGGGGCTGTCGACCCAGAGCAGCTGGTAGGACGGCGAGTTCGAGCTTGCTTCTATAATAATCTTGTCGACAAGCCCCGGATACGGGAACATGTCGATCTGCACCTTGGCGCCGGTCAGCGCCTCGAATTCGCCGACGATCGGCGCAAGGCGCGTCACCGATGTGTCGCCGATTCCGAGCATTTTCAGTTCGACGCCCTCGAAAGGCTTCTCGGCGGCGGCCGAGCTGGCCGTGGCTGCTAGTGCCGCAGCGCAAGCCCAAGACCTAAATTTTTTCATTCCTTCTCCTCCTAATCCCCGATGATGAAACGCTTAACCAAAACGCCACGCGTTACGGGGTCCGCATGTTCGGATATCAATTGTTCGTCACGGGCGACCACTGCGCGGGACTGCCGGCGCGTTCTGCGCCGAGGGGGCCGTCCATGCTGACGATTTCAAGAAACTGGCCCCAGGGCGTCTGGAGATAGCACCAGGTCAGGCCCTCCATCGGTCCCTGGTCCACATAGGTGGGGCCGTCGAGAACAGCGACGCCAGCCTCCCGGAGCCGCACGGCCGCGGCCGTGCAGTCGTCCACCTGGAATGCCAGGTGGAAACCGCCTGGCTGGCTGTTGCGCTTCAACGAGGCGTCGGGCTCGGCATCACCGGAGTAACGGAAGATTTCGAGATTGGTGCCTTTACCCACACGCAGGACCTTTATGTCCTCGATCCGGGTGTTGCCCGGAACGCCGAGACGCCGGCGCATGAACTCGTCATCGGCCTCGACCCGTCCCGTGGACAGGCACTCCACCGCGCCGAACAGCGTGGTGAAGAACGCCACGGCCTCATGGAGATCGGGCACCGTAAAGCCGACATGCTGCATTCCATAGACTTTCATCGAAGCCTCCCTCTTCCTCAAAAATCAGGCCAGTGCGCGCCGGTTGTTGTTGGTGTCGGCGAGATCCGCGGCCGAAAGAGGCGGGCGGCCCCGAATGAGGTCGCTGGCCTTTTCACCGATCATCACTGTTGGCGCATTGGTGTTCGACGAGTTGATCCGCGGCATGATCGAGGCATCGCAGACCCGCAGGCCTTCAATCCCCCGGACGCGCAGTTCCGGATCGACGACCGCCATGTCGTCCGTCCCCATACGGCAGGTGCCCACGGGATGGTGGTCGGTTTTCGCCATGCGGCAGGCATAGTCGAACAGGGCTTCGCTATCCTTCGTCGCCTCGCCGGGCAGCACTTCCCGGCGCAGGTAGGGGCGCAGCGCCGGCTGGCGGAGGATCTCGCGGGCCATCTCCAGACCGCGCAGCGACATTTCACGATCGTGCGGATCGGACCAGTAATTCGGGTCGATCAGCGGCGCTGCGGCAGGATCGGAGGACGCCAAGCGCACTGTGCTGCGCGACTTCGGGCGCATATGGGCCGAATTGAGGGTGATGCCCCAACCCTCGATCGTGGCGACGCCCTTTTCGATGCCCGAGCCCTGGTCGAGATGGAATTGAATGTCGGGCCAGTCGGCGTCCGGATCGGCATACCAGAAGCCGCCCGTCTCAAAGAGCGAGGAGGCCACGGGCCCAGATTTCAGGGCGAGACATTGCAGGCCGGCGGCGATCATCCGGTCGGGCCGCAGGATCCCGTCATAGGAATGCGGTCCCGTGCATTCGGCGAGTACGCAGATATCGAGGTGATCCTGCAGGTTTTCTCCCACGCCCGGCAGATCGTGCAGGACCTTGACGCCGACCGCGCCGAGGTGGTTCGCCGGCCCGATCCCCGACGCCATCAGGAGGCGCGGCGAACCAATGGCGCCGGCCGTCAGGATCACCTCGCGGCGGGCATGGTGGACGGTCCCGTCCATCATCTCAACCCCCGTTGCCCGCCCTGCGGAAATGAGGATCCGACGCACCTGGGCATCGGTTCGAACGGAGAGGCTCGTCTGCGACTCCGCCTCGCGCAGACAGGCGACGGCGGCAGATGACCGCCGCACATTCCGTTGCGTTAGCTGACAGAAGCCTACGCCGGCCTGGTAGCGCCCGTTGAAATCGGGGTTGTAGGGCATTCCCCAATCCTGCGCGGCTCGAACGAAAGCGTCGCAGATCGGCAGGGTCGCCCGCGGCATCGACACGCCCAGCGGGCCATCAATCCCATGGAAAGCGTCCGAGAACCGTTCGTTGCCCTCGGCCCGCCGGAAATACGGCAGGACATCGCGGTATGCCCAGCCCGGACAACCGTGCTCCTCTGCCCAGGCGTCGTAGTCCCGACGGTTGCCCCGGGTGTAGATTTGCGCGTTGATGCTCGACCCGCCGCCGATCACACGTGCCTGTGTGAACCAGAGCACGCGATAGCGCAGGTGCCGCTGCGGCACGGTGGACCACCCCCAGCTGGCGATACCCTTTGTCATCTTGGCAAAGCCGGCCGGCCAGTGGAAGAGAACGGACTTATCACGCCCGCCGGCTTCCAGCAGCAGGACCTCCGCATCTTCTGCGAGCCGAGCGGCGATCACGCATCCGGACGAACCGCCGCCGACGATAATGTAGTCCGACCCCATCGCTGCTGCCTAGTATGTAACTAGTCCGTTACCTAGAACGATTAACCATCGTTGTCTGATAGTCAAGCGAAAAGCTCAGGCGGCAAAGAGCTTCATGCGGCGATGACGGAGTCGCGTCGAACGAGGACAGGGTCCAGCCGGTGGCGTGGGGCGGGGCGACGCTCGAAGCTGCCCTTCGCAGGGCGATTCCAGCCGATCGGCCGATCAGGGCTGATGGGAAATCGACCGTCGTCAATTCCGGATCAAGGATGCGCCCTGCAGAATGTTATCGGAGCACGAGCGGCAGGCCGTGTGCAAGGGCAGGGGCGACATCCTGCGCTATGGCTGCCGCGCACGGGGGACAGGACAATGCTGCCGACGCCCTGCGCGATCATCGACGCCAAGAGGCGCTCCTGTCGACGGCGCCGTTCTGTGCGGTTGCCAGCAGGGTCAAGCGTCCGTTTCATAGACGGTGGCTTCCAGCGACGCTACGAGCTCGCTGAAAAATGGATTGACGATGTTGTTGAGATGGCGCCGACAAGATTTGACTTGCCGGTTCGCAGCCTGGCTGCCGAAGCGTCGCGAATGAAGCCGATGGCCACAGCCGCTTCGAGCACGCGCTTCTTTGTTGCCGCTGAGACCCGCCCAGTTCCTGACAACATACAGGACACCGTTGCGACCAATAAGCCGGCCGCAGCTGCGACGTCCTTGATCCTGTCGCTTCATGTCTTGAGCTGCTGAAATCTTTAAGCGCAGGCAACAGAATTGGTCCGTCGTGCCAAGGCTTGCCGGGGCTCGTGTCAGGCCTCTTGCTTGCCTACCGGGCGACAAGCCGCATGATCGTATCGATGTTGAACTGTATGCGCTGCTCCAGGGCGTCCTTGGCCATCAGGTCTCGCTCATAAATGATTGAGCCGGTAAAGCGGTTCGTTAGATAGTAATAGCCCACGGCGGCGATGGTGATATTGAGTTGCACGGGATCAACGCCGTCGCGGAACACGCCAGCCTTAACGCCACGCTCGAGAATACTCGAGACCATGTTGACGAGCTTACGGCTGGAAACCTTTACGATCTCCGACTTCTTGAGATGCCGGCCCCGATGCAAGTTTTCGCTATTAACGAGCGTAAGGAATTCAGGATTCTTCAGATAATATTGCCAGGTGAAACGCACCAATTTTTCGAGCGCTGCCTTAGGGTCTAGCTCCTCGAGCTGCAGCTTCTGCTCGGCTCTGCGAATGTCGAGGTACGCCTCTTCGAGAATGGTCTGGAACAGACCCTCCTTACTCTCGAAATAGTGGTAGATCATGCGCTTGTTGGCCTTCGCCTTTTCCGCGATGTCATCGACACGCGCTCCACCTAAGCCATTCTTCGCAAATTCTTTTTTTGCCGCCTCGAGAATGCGGGCTCTGGTCGCTTCCGCGTCGCGAATGCGTAGTTTTCGTCCCGGCTTTTCCTTTTCTTCGCCCGTCATGTTCTGCCGTCTGCCCTCTACCGCGGTCACGATTTCTTTTCTGCAACTCATACACGCACGTCGTCGTCCGTCAAAAGGCGTTTAACGCGATTGCTTGTCGTGATCATACTGAAACCGCTTGACTTGGGCAAACTAAAAGAAGTAACTAGTTAGTGCGTTAAATGGCGTGGTCATGCCGGAGCGCTTCGCCCGAAGGCGAGGCTCTCCTCGTCGGCGGTAGCGCTAGTCGTGACGCGGAAAGCGTTTCAATCGAGGATTGGGAGGAATCAATGTCGACCTTTATCAAGGATTTCATCGAGCGCGAGACGATCAGCCGTCGCAATTTCCTGTTCGCCGCGGCGGCAGGTATGGGTGCGGCTGCCGTTCCGGGGCCTTGGGGCGGTGGTGTGGCCCGCGCCGCTCTGACGGACCCGGCGATTGCCTGGAGCTACCGCGACCGCGCGTCGGCATACTGGAACTCTGTCGTCTCCGGCGGCGAGGCCTTCTTGGAATCGCTCGGCAAGCCGAAAAGTGCACTCATCAGCCTTATCAACGAGGGCTCCTCGGAAAAGTCGCTTGCCGACATCAAGGCGTTCCTTGCCAAGAATAACGGCAATTGCGCGATCGCTTGCGATGCCAATGACAGTCCGAACGCCCGTCCTGTCGTTGAAGCCGTTCAAGCTGCCGGCGCCTATGTGTCAACGATCTGGAACAAGACCGACGACCTGCATCCCTGGGATTTTGGCGACAACTACGTCTCGCATATGACCTGGTCGGACGAAAAACCTGCGGAAGAAATCGCCCGCATTCTCTTCAAAGCAATGGGCGGTGAGGGTGGCGTGGTCCATCTCGGCGGCATCGCGGCCAACAATCCGGCCGTCGAGCGCCTCAACGGTCTCAAGAACGCCCTGAAGGACTTCCCCAAGATCGAGCTGCTCGATGCCCAGCCGGCCGACTGGGACACCCAGAAGGGCGCTGCCCTGATGGCGTCGTTCCTGACGCGCTACGGTGACAAGATCAAGGGCGTGCATTGCGCCAATGATAACATCGCCTACGGCGTCATCGAGGCGCTGCGTGCCGAGGGCATCGAGAACATGCCGATCGTCGCTTACGACGGCAATCCCGAGGCCGTGCAGATGGTCTTGGATGGCCAGTTGCTCGCAACCGTGTTTACAAATCCGCATTGGGGCGGCGGCATCAGCGCTGCGCTTGCCTACCACGCGGCTATCGGTACCTTCAAACCTTCCGAGGAGCCGAAGGAGCATCGTGAATTCTATGGGCCGACGGTCCTCGTTACGGCGAAGGACGCGGCCGAATTCAAGGCGAAGTACCTCGATTCCGTGCCGACCTACGACTGGAAGGACTTCTGGGGCCCGTCCAACGGCCAGATCCAGTATAAGTCCTGATGATGGGTACGGCGGCAGCCCTACGCGCTGCCGCCACGTCTCCTACGAAATTCATTAGAGGGGTGTCTGACGTGACACGTCGCCTTTCGCGCGAAACCTTGATTAAATGGGCGCCGCTCCTGGTGCTGATTGCGCTGGTGATTTTCTTCACTGCGCTCAACCCCACTTTCTTTTCCTTGCGGAACTTTGCCCGTATCGCGATCGCGGCAGCCCCGGCACTGATGGTTGCCGTAGGCGTAACCTTCATCATCGTCATGGGTTCGATTGACCTTTCCATGGAAGGAACAGTCTCACTTACGGCGGTCTGCTTCGCCTTCATCTTCGCCCAACTGGGCGGCTCGCTTGGAGGTCTTGGGTGGATTGCTATCCCGTTGGTACTCCTTCTCGGCGGTGCAATCGGGCTTCTGAACGGGCTGGTGCATGTGAAACTAAAAATTCCATCCTTCATGGCAAGCCTCGCCATGGGCTTCGTCGGCACGGGTGCTGCGATCCTGCTGACCGGTGGCGACATCGTGAAGGTCAGCGATGCGGCCTTCCGCGGCCTGCTGACGGTGCGCTGGCTCGGCTTCCCGCTGATGGTCTATGTCGCCGCCTTCTTCCTTTTTGTCGGCTGGTTCATACAAACTTACACGACGCTCGGCCGCAATTTCTACGCTGTCGGAGGCGGCGAGGACCTCGCTCACGCCTCGGGCCTCAACGTCAATCGCGTCCGCGTCACCGGCTTTGCGCTCGCCGGCGTCTTCTACGCCATCGGCGCGATCCTCGTGGTCGCCCGCATCGGTCAGGCGGAATCCGTGACCGGCGCAAACTTCATGTTTGTTTCCATCACCTCTGTGGTGGTCGGCGGCGTGGCGCTCTGGGGCGGCATCGGCGGCGTGTGGAACGCGCTTGTCGGCGTGCTTATCGTCAACGTCATCGACAATGGCATGGTCGTCATCGGTCTGCCCGATTTCCTTCAGGACGGAGTGCTGGGCCTCCTCGTCATTCTTGCTGTCGTACTTTCCACCGACCGCAAGATGGTATCCTTTGTGAAGTGAGGCGCGCCATGTACGAACTCAAAGCTGTCGACAAAAAATTCCCCGGCGTCCACGCGCTGAAATCCATCAACTTCCATATCAAGCGTGGCGAGATCGTCGGCCTCGTCGGGGAAAACGGCGCCGGCAAATCCACGCTGATGAAGGTCATCTACGGTGCCTATCAGCCGGATGGAGGGCAAGTACTCATTGACGGTACGGCCGTGCGCTTCGCCAATCCGCGCCAAGCCATGGAAAAGGGCATTGGGATGGTGTTCCAGGAACAGTCCTTGATTCCGAACCTGACCGTCATGGAGAACATCTTCCTCGGCTACGAACGTCAGTTTGTCCGCTTCGGCGTCGTTGACTGGAAGTCGATGGCAGCTGCGGCAAAGGCGCAGCTCGCCAAGGTCAAGCTCGACATCGACCCTGCCATGGTGACGTCCAAACTCTCGTTCGCCCAGCGCCAGCTCGTGGAACTCGCAAAGGTTCTGACGCTGGAGGAGCGGGTTCAGGGCGATCTCGTCATCCTGCTCGACGAGCCGACCTCAGTTCTGTCGAAGGAAGAAGTTGAGCTGCTCTTCAAACTTGTCCGCGAGCTGACGACGCGGGCCTCCTTCATCTTCGTTTCGCACCGCATGGATGAGGTGATGGAGCTTTCCGACCGCATCTATGTCATGAAGGACGGTGGTGTGGTTGATGTGGTGACCCGCGGCGGCGCGACTGCCGAGGCGATCCAGCACAAGATGGTTGGCCGTAACGTCGACAAGCAATATTACCGCGAGCATCTGCAGAAGCCCTTTAACAGTGGAAAGGTGCTGGTCGAGTTGGCGTGTGTGGGCCTGCCCGGCCGCATCGAGGACATCTCGTTTAAAGTTCATGCCGGTGAAGTCCTGTGTCTCGTCGGTACGGAAGGCTCTGGGCGCGAGGCGATCCTGCGCACGATCTACGGCATGCTCACACCAGCGACTGGGCGTCTCAAGATCAAGGGCGCTGACGCCAATGACTATTCCCCGCGCCAGTCGGTTGCCCATGGCGTCGGCTATGTGCCCCGCGAACGCAAGATTGAAGGCATCGTCGCAGGCATGAACGTCTACGAGAACATGACGCTTTCGCAGATGCGAAACCATTCGAGCGGTGGGGTCTTGCGCGTTAGCGAGGAGCGGGCGCTGGCCCGCGACTGGATCAAGAAACTGTCGATCAAGGCACATTCGGAATTGGCTGATTGCGGCAATCTCTCGGGCGGCAATCAGCAAAAAGTCGTGCTCGCCAAATGGCGCTCGGGCGGCTCCGATATCATGCTGCTAGACCACCCGACCCGCGGTCTCGACATCGGGGCCAAGGAAGATGTCTACGATATGATCCGTGCCATGAGCGCCGCGGGCGTCGGCATCGTGCTGGTCGCTGATACGCTCGAAGAGGCGATCGGGCTGTCGCACACCATCATCGTGGTAAAGGACGGGCGAATCCAAAAGCAATTCGCCGGCGAGCCGGGCGCGAAGCCCACGCCCTATGATCTGCTGCACTACATGATCTGAGGGACAACATGGATATTCAGCGACTCAAACCGCACCTGCCCTGGATCACGCTCGTCGTGCTCGTCGCGATCGTCGGCATCACCGACCTGGGTTTCCTGCGGCCGTCGAACCTCCTCGGCCTTGCCGGCGATATCGTACCGCTCTTCATCATGGCACTCGGCCTTACTTTCGCGATCTATATCGGCGGGATCGATCTGTCGGCCCAGTCGATAGCCAACATGGTTACCGTCATTGCCTCGGTTTACCTCGCGTCGATGGGCGCCTGGGTCGCCGTGGTCTGCGTTCTCGCCGGCTTCCTGCTCGGCATGCTCTCAGGCTACGTTACCACACGGCTTTTCGTGCCGTCCTTTATCTCCACACTCGCCGTCGGCGGTGTCGCCTTTTCGATCGCGCAATGGCTCTCCGGCCAGCGCGCACTCAATATGGACGCCGTTCAGCGCAACGAGACCTTCGGCTGGATGATCACCCGTACCTGGGGCGTGCCGCATGAATTGCTGATCGCCGCCGTGCTCGTCGCGATCTGCCTCTTCATCGAGCGTCGCACGACGCTTGGCCGTGCCCTAAAGGCCGTCGGTGCCGGCGAACTCGCGGCCACGGCCTCAGGCCTCAATGTCGCCCGCTACAAGATTCTTGCTTTCGCGATCTCGGGCGCACTCGCCGCCATCGCCGGCCTGCTCTTCGCGGTCAAACTTTCGGGCGGTGCGCCGACGATCGCCAATGGTTTTCTCCTGCCGGCTATCGTTGCTGTGCTCGTCGGCGGTACCCCGCTGACGGGTGGCGTCGGCGGCATTGTCAACACGGTCGTCGGCACGCTCATTGTCGCCGTCATCCGTGCTTCGATGCTCTATCTCGAGATCGACGCGACGCGCCAGCAGATGGTGTTCGGCATCGTGCTGATCGTCGCCATCGCGCTGACGATCGACCGCGCCAAGCTGCGCACCGTGAAGTGAGGGGCGGCTATGAGGACCATGCGCGCCGCCGTCTTGACCGCCCCGAAATGCTTCGATGTCCGCGAGGTCCCCTTGCCGCCTATCAGCCCGGAGGATGTTCTGGTGCGCGTACAACGCACCGGCATCTGCGGCACAGATATTCATATCTTCAACGGCCACTATGCCGCCGATCGGCTGCCGCTGATCCCCGGCCATGAGTTCTGCGGGACGATTGCTGAGATCGGCACCAATGTGCGCCATCTGGCGCCTGGTACGCGCGTGGTCGTCGACATTAATATCGGTTGCGGCACATGCTTCTGGTGCCGGCGTAATGAGGTGTTGAACTGCGCCGAGGTCACCCAGGTCGGCATCGGCAGGGATGGGGCTTTCGCCGAATTCGTCGCCGTGCCCGCGCGCCTCGCGATCCCCGTTGAGGCTGACATCACTGACGAAGTTCTCGTCCTCACCGAGCCGGTCGCCTGCGTCGTTCGCGCGGCGCGCAAGGCAAAGGTCAGTTTCGGCCAGTCGGTCGTCATCTTCGGCGCCGGGCCGATCGGCAACCTGCATGTCCAGATGATGCGTCTCGTCGGCGCAGCGCCGATCATCGTCGCCGATCTCTCGGCCGACCGCTGCCGGATGGCGATCGAGGCAGGCGCGGATGCGGCCGTCTCCGATCCTGCTCTTGTCAAGCAGACGGTGCTGGAGATGACCGGCGGGCGCGGCGCCGATTTGGTGATCGAAAGCGTCGGCAACGGGAAACTCTACGAGCAGGCGTTTGATCTGACGCGGCGCGGCGGGCATGTCGCCTTCTTCGGCATCACGCCACCCGGCGAAACGGTGACCATCGACATCCTTCGCACCGTTCTGGAAGAAGGCAGCCTGAAGGGGTCCGTCGCCGGCATGGGCGAGGATGTGCACGACGCGCTGACCCTGTTGTCGCACGGCCGGTTCCGCACGGACGATTTCACGAGGGCGAGCTATCCGCTGGAGCGGATCCAGGAGGCCTTCGCGACGCTGAGTGAACGGCCACAACACCTGAAGACGCAGATCGCCATCGCGACGTAAAAAATATCAAAGCGGAGCATCAAATGGACCAGAAAAACACGTTCCTTTCTCCCCCGACTGCAGCGCGCGACTTCGGCTTCTTCGTCGACGGGCAGTGGAAGGACGGGGCCGATCACTTCGAGCGTGCCTCGCCGGGCCACGGCACGCCGGTCACGCGCACGGTTCGCTGCACGGTCGATGATCTGAACGTCGCCGTTGCCGCCGCACGCCGTGCCTTCGAGGATCGCCGCTGGGCAGGTCTTTCGGGGGCCGCGCGTGGGAGCGTCCTGCTCCGCGTTGCTGAAATCCTGCGCCGCCGCCGCGACGAGATCGCCTATTGGGAAGCACTGGAAAACGGCAAGCCGATCTCTCAAGCGCGCGGTGAAATCGATCATTGCATCGCCTGCTTCGAAGTCGGCGCCGGTGCGGCGCGCATGCTGCATGGCGATAGCTTCAATTCTCTCGGCGACGACCTGTTCGGCATGGTGCTGCGCGAGGCGATCGGCGTCGTCGGCCTCATCACGCCTTGGAACTTCCCGTTCCTCATCTTGTGCGAGCGTGTACCCTTCATCCTCGCCTCGGGCTGCACGATGGTGGTGAAGCCCTCGGAAGTCACGGCGGCGACCACGCTGTTGCTCGCCGAGGTATTCGCCGAAGCAGGCCTTCCGGCGGGTGTCTACAATGTCATCACCGGTTCCGGCCGCACGATTGGCCAGGCCCTGTCAGAGCATCCCGACGTCGACATGCTGTCCTTCACCGGCTCGACGGCGGTCGGTCGGTCCTGCGTCCACGCTGCTGCCGACAGCAACTTCAAGAAGCTCGGCCTCGAGCTTGGCGGCAAGAACCCGATCATCGTCTTCGCCGATTCCGATCTGGAAGACGCCGCCGACGGCGCGGCCTTCGGCATCAGCTTTAACACCGGGCAATGCTGCGTCTCCTCCTCGCGCCTGATCGTCGAGCGCTCCATCGCCGCCGAATTCGAAAAGCTGCTCGTCGAAAAAATGAAGAAGATCCGCGTCGGCGATCCGCTGGACGAGGCTACTCAGGTCGGGGCCATTACGACAGAGGCGCAGAACGCCACGATCCTCGACTATATCGCCAAGGGCAAGGCGGCAGGCGCTAAGCTACTGACGGGTGGCGAGGCGATCGATCTTGGTCGCGGGCAGTACATCGCGCCGACGCTGTTCTCCGGGGTTTCCCGGGACATGGCGATTGCCCGCGACGAGATTTTCGGCCCCGTTCTGTGCGCCATGCATTTCGATACCTTGGAAGAAGCCGTTCAGCTCGCCAATGACACCGTCTACGGACTAGCGGCGAGTGTCTGGACGAAGAATATCGACAAGGCACTAACGGTGAGCCGCCGCGTTCGCGCGGGACGCTTCTGGGTCAACACGATCATGGCGGGCGGCCCGGAAATGCCGCTCGGAGGCTTCAAGCAGTCCGGCTGGGGCCGGGAGGCCGGCATGTACGGCGTGGAGGAATATACGCAGGTGAAGTCCGTTCACGTCGAGATCGGCAAGCGCACGCATTGGATCGCATGATGTCCGCGGGCTATGACTATGTGATCGTCGGTGGCGGCACCTCCGGGTGCGTGCTGGCGGCGCGTTTGTCGGAAAATCCTTCGGCGCGGGTCTGCCTTATCGAAGCAGGCGGGCGGGACACCAATCCGCTCATCCACATGCCAGTCGGCTTCGCCAAGATGACGACGGGGCCGCTCACCTGGGGCCTGAAGACCGCGCCCCAGAAGCATGCCAATAACCGTGAGATCCTTTACGCGCAGGCCAAGGTGCTCGGGGGCGGGTCGTCGATCAATGCCGAGGTTTTCACGCGCGGTGTGCCCGCCGATTATGACCGCTGGGTCGAGGAAGGCGCGGAAGGGTGGGGCTTCAAGGACGTCCAGAAATATTTCCTGCGATCGGAGGGCAATTCGATCCTCTCCGGTGCCTGGCATGGAACGGATGGCCCGCTCGGCGTCTCCAACATCCCCGAGCCGCAACGCATGACGCGCGCCTTCGTGCAGAGCTGCCAGGAGTTCGGCATTCCCTACAATCCGGATTTCAATGGCCCGGTGCAGGAGGGGGCGGGCGTCTACCAGACGACGACGCGCGACAACCGGCGCTGCTCGGCGGCCGTCGGCTATCTGCGTCCGGCCCTGAAGCGTCCGAACCTGACGGTCGTCACCGGTGCGCTTGTCATGCGCATCGTCTTCGAGGGACGCCGTGCGGTGGGCGTCGACTACGAGGCCGGCGGCAACCGCACGACGGCGCGGGCGGAAAGCGAAGTGCTTCTTACTTCAGGCGCCATCGGCACGCCGAAGCTGATGATGCTCTCCGGCGTCGGGCCGGCCGATGCGCTCAAAAGCCACGGCATCGAGGTGGTGCAGGACATGGCCGGCGTAGGGCAGAACCTCCAGGACCATTTCGGCGTCGACATCGTCGCGGAACTGAAGAACCACGATAGCCTCGACAAATACAACAAGTTGCACTGGTCGATCTGGGCAGGCATTCAGTACACGCTCTTCAAGTCCGGCCCCATCACCTCCAACCTCGTGGAGGGTGGGGCGTTCTGGTATGGCGACAAGGCGAGCCGCATCACCTCCAACGTCGTGCAGGGTGGGGCGTTCTGGTATGGCGACGAGGCGAGCCCGACCCCGGACCTGCAGTTCCACTTCCTTGCGGGCGCGGGGGCGGAGGCAGGCGTACCGAGCGTGCCGAAGGGCGCGTCCGGCATCACGCTCAACTCCTATACGCTTCGGCCGAAGTCGCGCGGAACCGTGACCTTGCGCTCGGCCGATCCGCGCGCTTTGCCCGTTATCGATCCGAACTTCCTCGGCGACCCCGACGATGTAAGGATTTCCGCTGAAGGCGTGAAGATCAGCCAGGAAATCTTTGGCCAGCCTTCCCTGCAGAAATACATCAAGACGTTGCGTTTTCCCGATACAAACGTGCGCACGCCGGAAGACTATGTCGCCTATGCGCGCCAATACGGGCGTACCTCCTATCACCCCACCTGCACCTGCAAGATGGGGAGGGACGAGATGTCGGTGGTCGACCCGCAACTGCGCGTCCACGGCCTCGATGGCATCCGCATCTGCGACAGTTCCACCATGCCGAGCCTCGTCGGTTCCAATACCAATGCGGTGACGATCATGATCGGCGAAAAGGCATCGGACATGATCCGCGGCAATGCCTGATCGATCGAGGCGTCTCAAGCAAAAGGGCGGCCTTGCGGCCGCCCTTTTGCGTCAGTCCCATTGGGGGACCCAGGGCAGTTGCCCCGGCTTGACAATGCGGTAACCGGTCGCGTTCAGGGCGTCGATCCTGTCCATGTCGATGGACGACAGCGTGAAATCCATGATGTCGAAATTCCCCCGGATGTTTTCCGGCTTCGTCGACATCGTGTTGAGCGGCACACCCTTCTGGAGAGTCCAGCGCAGCACAACCTGTGCAGCAGATTTTCCGTAGGTTTTGCCGATCTCGGCGAACAGACGGTGCTTGAACACTTCGCCGCGGGCGATGGACGCGTAGGAGGAAAGCGGGATGCCCGTCTCCGATGCGGCGGCGAGGAGCTTCTGCTGGTTGACCAGCGGGTGAAACTCCACTTGGTTGGTGACGAGCGGTCCTTCGACCACGGCGCGCGCCACATTCATCATGCGTGCGGTATAGTTCGAGACGCCGATGGCATCCGTAAGACCTCTGTCCCGGGCGGATTGCAGGAGGCGCAGGGATGGCGCGACGTCACCGTCTGCCGGCGGCCAGTGCAGGAGAAGCGCATCGACGCGATCGATCTGCAATGCCTTCAGGCTGGCCTCGACCGAGGGCAGGAATTTTTCTTCTGAATAGTTGTCCGGATGCACCTTCGTGGTAATGCAGAGCTCTTCCCGCGCGACGCCGCAGACTGCGAGTGCCGCACCCGTATCGGCCTCGTTGCCGTACATCTGCGCCGTATCGAACGCTCGGTAACCGGCGCCGATGGCGGCATCGATCACGTGTCTGAGGTCGTCTCCGTTCAGCGGAAAGGTGCCGAAGCCGCGCTGAAAGCTCTTCTGGAAATAGATGTTCATGCCTCCTCCTTGGCTGTCTGGGAGCATCGATGGCGCCATGCGGGTCGACGCGAAAAAATCCTGCTTGTCTGATTGCCCAGGCCGTGTTTAATCTATAACTAGTTAGTTACTTAATGCAATGCGGAACGGAGGTGAAGTCGATGAAGAAGGTGAAGACCGCGGAGGAGGCGGCCCAACTCGTCAGGGATGGTGCGGTCGTTGCAGTCAACTCTTCGTCGGGCCTGTGTTGCCCTGACGCCGTTCTCAAGGCGCTAGGCGAACGCTTTGATCGCGAAGGCCATCCGCGCGGCCTCACCTCCATTCACCCGATCGCGGCCGGCGATTTCTTCGGTACCCGCGGCGTCGACCACATCGCCAAGCCGGGCATGCTGGTGAAGATCATCGGCGGCTCCTATCCCTCGGGGCCAAGTAATGCCGAGCCGCCGCTGGTCTGGCAGATGATCCTGAATGAGGAGCTCGCCGCCTGGAACGTGCCCTCCGGCATCGTCTTCGACATGCTCCGGGAGGGCGCCGCCAAGCGCCCGGGCGTGCTCACCAAGGTCGGCATGGAGACCTTCGTCGATCCCGATCAGGAAGGCTGCGCGATGAATGCGAGTGCGCGCGCCGAGCCGCTCGTTCAGCGGGTTTCGTTCGCGGGAGAGGACTGGCTGCATTTCCCGGCGCTTCGCCCCGATGTTGCGATCATCCGCGCGACGACCTCCGACGAGAAGGGCAACCTGACCTTCGAACAGGAGGGCGCGACGCTAGGCGCTATGGAAATGGCGCTGGCCGCCCGCAATTCCGGCGGTCTGGTCATAGCGCAGGTCAAGCGGGTGGCGGCCAGCGGCACCCTGCGGCCCCATGACGTGCGCGTCCCCGGCATCCTCGTCGACGTCATCGTCGAGGCGCCCGATCAGTTGCAGACGACGGCGACGCCCTATGACCCGGCGATTTCCGGCGAGCTCTTCCGGCCGCTCGAAACCTTCCGCCTGCCGGCCCTCGATGTTGGCAAGGTCATCGCCCGCCGCGTGGCGCGGGAACTGCAGGATGGCTGGGCCGTCAATATCGGCTTCGGCATTTCGGCCAACGTGCCGCGCATCCTCATCGAGGAAGGGCATCACGGCAAAATCACATGGGTAATCGAGCAGGGCGCCGTCGGCGGCATCCCGCTTCTTGATTTCAAATTCGGCTGCGCTTCCAATGCCGAGGCCTTCGTCGCATCGCCGCACCAGTTCTGTTATTTCCAGGCTGGCGGCTTCGACTGCTCGCTACTGTCCTTCCTGGAAATCGACGCCGAGGGCTCGGTCAATGTCAGCCGCCTGGCGGCAACGCCACACCGCACCGCTGGCGCCGGCGGTTTCGTCGACATCACGTCGCGTGCCAAAAAAATCGTCTTCTCCGGCAATTTCAATGCAGGCGCCAAGATGCACATCGAGGACGGCCGGTTGGTGATCGACATGGAGGGCCGCATCGCCAAGTTCGTGCCAAAAGTTGATCAGGTCAGTTTTTCCGGAAAACGTGCGCGCGCGCAGGGCCAGGACATCACCTATATCACGGAACGCTGCGTGATCCGCCTGGAGCAGGACGGACTGGTCGTCACCGAGATCGCCCCCGGGCTTCATCTCCAGCGCGATGTCCTCGACCGGGCGGCGACGCCGCTGCGTGTCTCCGAGACGCTCAAGACCATGGACGATGCGCTTTTCCGGCCGGAAGCCATGGGGCTCGCGCTGTGAGCGACCCGCGGATCGACCTCGTCATCGAGGGCCGCATCGCCCGGTTGACACTCCGCCGTCCGGAAAAGCTGAACGCGATCGACAGCGAGATGATCCACGCTCTTTTGCAGGCTTGCCGCACTATCGAGGGCTCGGATGCGCGCGTCGCCATCCTGTCGGGCGAGGGGGCGCGGTCCTTCTGCGCGGGCGGCGACATCGAGGCGTGGAGCAGCCTTGATGCGGATGTTTTCTCGCGGCGCTGGCTCCGCGATGGGCATGATGCCTTCGATGCACTGGCACGTCTCACCGTGCCGCTGATCGCCGTTCTGAACGGACATGCGCTCGGCGGCGGGCTCGAGCTTGCGGCCTGCGCCGACCTTCGCATTGCCGAGGCGCATGTGAAGATCGGCCAGCCGGAGGCCGGCCTCGGGGTCATTCCCGGCTGGTCCGGCACGCAGCGGGCCTCGCGCCGCTTCGGCACGCAGCTTGTCCGCCGCATGGCGCTTTTTGGCGAAGTCTACTCTGCTAAGCAGGCTTTCGCGCTCGGGCTCGTCGATCAGGTCGTGGCGACGGGCGAGGGTGGCGCCGCCGCAGAGGACGCCGCAGCCCGCGTGCTGAAGCGATCTCCGCGAGCAACGGAGCTGACGAAGATGCTGATCAACGCGGCCGAAGGCGAGGAAAGCGAGCGGGTCGTTGAGGCGCTGGCCGGCGCCGTGGCGGCAAAGTCCGACGATCTGGCCGAGGGGCTTGCCGCATACCGGCAGAGGCGACCGGCCCGTTTCGGCAAATAGCGCCCGATTGCCCGAAATCCTGAACTATGGCGGTCTAATGAAGCCCGAAGACAAAGACTTTCTCTCAGAGCTCTTTCGTGCCGCGGTTGAGGCTGCCGATCCGGAAAAGGCCTTGAGCGCATATCTGCCGGCGCTTCCCAAGGGAAGAACGGTCGTTATCGGCGCGGGCAAGGGCGCCGCGCAGCTTGCCGCGGCTTTCGAAAGGCTGTGGCAAGGCCCGCTGGAAGGCGTTGTGGTGACACGTTACGGCTACGCCGCGCCCTGCCGGAAGATCCGTGTGCTCGAAGCGGCCCATCCCGTTCCGGATGCTGCGGGACTTGAAGCCTCTCAAGCGCTTTTCGATGCTGTAAAAGGGCTGGCCGAGGATGATCTCGTGGTTGCTCTGATGTGTGGCGGCGGCTCGGCGCTTCTGCCTGCCCCGCCCGGGCCTCTGACGCTGGAGGATGAGGCGGCCCTGAACAGCGCGCTTCTTGCAAGCGGCGCGCCGATTTCCGTCATGAACGCCATCCGCAAACAGGTCTCCGGCATCAAGGGCGGACGGCTTGCCGCCGCCTGCCATCCCGCGAAGGTCGTGACGCTCGTCGTCTCCGATGTGCCGGGCGACGACCCGGCACAGGTCGCCAGTGGGCCGACCGTGCCGGATGGGAGCAATCGAGAAGAGGCGCGCGCGCTCGTCAAGACATGGGGCATCAAGCTGCCGGATCGGATCGAGTCCTGGCTTGGTGGAGATGAGGGGCAGTCGCCGTCGCCGGATGACCCGGTCTTTGCCGGTCATGACGTCCACGTCATCGCTTCCGCGCGTCTCTCCCTGGAGGCTGCGGCACGACGGGCGAAAGCGCTTGGCGTGCCCGCCGTCATCCTGTCGGATAGCATCGAGGGCGAGGCGCGCGACGTCGCGCGTGTTCACGCCGCCATCGCCCGCGAGGTCGCCAGCCGTGACCGCCCGTTCGTGCGCCCGGTCGCCATTCTCTCCGGCGGCGAAACGACCGTGACGATCAAGCGAGGTGGCAAGGGCGGGCGCAATACGGAGTTTTTGCTGTCGCTCGCGCTCGCTGGCGAAGGGGTTCCCTTCGCGGCACTTGCTGCCGATACGGATGGCATCGATGGCTCAGAGGACAATGCGGGTGCCTTTGCCGATGGCGCAAGCACGCAGCGGTTGCGTGAGCAAGGGGCCGATCCGGCCGTCTTGCTTGCCGGCAATGACGCCTGGACGGCTTTCCACCGTCTCGGCGACCTGTTCGTGCCCGGCCCGACGGGAACCAATATCAATGACTTCAGGGCAATCCTGATCCGTTAGAGGTTGCCCGCGCCGCTTGTTGCAGCGCGGGCTGATGCGAGCTCAGCCCGGAACGGGTGCGTCCTCGCGCAATAGGCCCTTCGTCTTGAGATCCGCCCAGAACTCTGCCGGGATCGGATGGGAGAACCAGGCAAGGTTGTGGTCAAGCTGTTCGACCGTGCGCGTGCCCGCCATGAAAGAGGGTACGGCAGGATGGGCGAGCACGAATTGCAGTGCGGCGGCGGCCAGCGGCACGCCATGCGCCGCACAGACCACCTCGATCTTCGCGACCTTTTCCAGGATGTCGCGCGGCGCCGGCGCGTAATTGTACTTCGCCCCTTCCTTCGCGCCGGTGGCAAGGATTCCCGAATTGAAGCCGCCGCCCACGACGACCGCCGCGCCACGTGCCTCGCACAGCGGAAGGAACGCGTCGAGCGCGTCCTGTTCGAGGAGGGTGTAGCGGCCGGCCAGCAGGAAGCAGTCGAAATCGTGACGGCGGAGGGCCTCATGGCAGACCTGCCATTCGTTGACGCCGACGCCGATCGCCTTCACGACCTTTTCCGAGCGCAGCCGCTCCAGCGCCCGCCAGGCGCCGTCCATCGCCTGCTCGAAAACTTCCGGCTGCTCGCTCCCGTGTGTGAAAACGTCGATGTCATGTATGAAGCACATGTCCATCCGCTCCAACCCCAGACGCTGGAGGCTGTCCTCGAAGGCGCGCATCGTGCCATCGTAGCTGTAGTCGAAATGCATGGTGAAGGGCGCAGCATTCGTCCACGGCGCAAAGTTGATGGTGTCGCGCCGTGCCGGGCGCAGCAGGCGGCCGACCTTGGAGGACATTACGAAATCGTCGCGGTTTTTCCAGCGCAGGGCATGGCCGGTGCGCAGTTCGGCAAGGCCGTGGCCATACATCGGCGCGGTGTCGAAGAACCGCACGCCGGCGGCCCATGCGCGTTCGAACATAGCCCCGGATGTGGCTTCGTCGATCTCGCGGAAAATGTTGCCGAGGGGCGCGGTCCCAAAGCCGAACGTCGTGACGTCAAGTTCTGTTCGGCCGAATTTCCTTTTTTCGCCAGGGTGCATGGTTCTCCTCCCTAAGTAACCAGATGGTGAATAAATAAGCACGGACCAAACGACTGTGCAAGCAGCTTCCTTCTCGGTCACAGATTTTTCCGCCTTGACGTCTTGCGGCCGGGGAATGTATATAACCAGATAGTTACTAGACGAGAGGCGAGGGCCATGTATCTCACTGAAACGCAGGAGCAGGTGCGAGAGATGGCGCGCGCCTTTGCCGACGAAATGATCCGGCCCGTGGCTGAGGAACTGGATCGCGAGGAGCGCTTCCCGGCGGTTCTTTATGACGAAATGGCAAAGCTTGGCCTCTTCGGCATAGGCGTGCCGGAAGCCCTCGGCGGGCCAGGCTTCGACACGCTGACCTATGCCCTGGTGATGGAGGAGTTGAGCCGCGGCTATGCTTCCGTCGCCGACCAATGCGGCCTGATCGAACTTATATCGACCCTGCTGGTCCGCCATGGAACGGAACGCCAGCAGACGATGCTGCCGGATATTCTCGGCATGCGCTCGAAGGTCGCCTATTGCATCACGGAGCCGGAAGCCGGCACCGACGTTTCGGGCATCCGCACAACGGCCGAGAGCGACGGAAACGGCTGGCGGCTCAACGGCGGCAAGATCTGGATCCACAATGCGCCGGTGGCCGATTACGGCTTCGTGCTCGCAAGGACCGACAAGGAAGCCGGCAATCGCGGCATGTCCATCTTCGTCGTCGACCTTCATTCGGCTGGCGTCGAGAGGGGCCCCAAGGAACATAAGATGGGTCAGCGCGCCAGCCAGGTCGGCGCACTGAACTTCACCGATGTGCGCCTTCGGGCAGATGCCCTGCTCGGCACCGAGGGGCGCGGTTTCCACATGATGATGTCGGTCCTCGACAAGGGGCGCGTCGGCATTGCGTCACTCGCCGTCGGTATCGCGCAGGCTGGCTTGGAGGCCGCCCTTGACTATGCCGGCACACGCAAGCAGTTCGGCAAGGCGATCGCCGACTTCCAAGGCGTGCAATGGCTTCTGGCCGACATGGCGAAGGACATCGAGGCCGCACGCCTGCTCGTCCACTCTGCCGCTTCTAAAATCGACAGCGGCGCGGATGCGACCAAGGCCTGCTCCATCGCCAAGTGCTTTGCCGGCGACATGGCCGTCCAGCGTACCGCCGATGCAGTGCAGGTCTTCGGCGGCTCCGGTTATATCCGCGGCTTCGAGGTGGAGCGGC
Source organism: Mesorhizobium sp. L48C026A00 (assembly GCF_000502375.1). Lineage (NCBI taxonomy): Bacteria > Pseudomonadati > Pseudomonadota > Alphaproteobacteria > Hyphomicrobiales > Phyllobacteriaceae > Mesorhizobium > Mesorhizobium sp. L48C026A00. The sequence continues at coordinate 30,787 of NZ_AYWU01000028.1, forward strand.
TCTACCGCGATGCCAAGATAACGCAAATCTACGAGGGCACCAACCAGATCCAGCGCATGATCATAGCGCGCGAACTGCTGAAGAAGGGAGCGCGGGCATGAGCGCCGCGTCCGCCCGGCCGGTCGCGCTCGTCACCGGCTCCTCGCGCGGCATCGGCCTTGCCGTTGCTGAAGCTTTGGCGAAGGAAGGATTTGCGGTCGCCGTCAACGGGCCGGCTGAGGACGCCGAACTTGCCGCCGCGGTCGAGCGCGTCGCCGCCCATGGCGTCCCCGTCGCCGCCGCCGCGTTCGATGTCGCTGCGATCGGCGGTCACGGTGCGGCGATCGATGCGGTCGAGGAAAAACTCGGACCGCTTACCACCCTCGTCAACAATGCCGGTGTCGGCGCGCTCAAGCGCGGAGACATGATGGAGGTCTCGGAAGAGAGCTGGGACCGGTGCTTTGCCGTCAACACGAAGGCCATGTTCTTTCTGAGCCAGGCCTTCGCGCGTCGTCTTCTTGCACGCGCGCGGCCGCCGCTCTTCCATTCGATCGTCAATGTCACCTCCTCGAATGCCGTTGCTGTGGCGGAGCATCGTTCTGAGTATTGTGCCTCGAAGGCCGCTGCCGCCATGGTGTCAAAAACGCTTGCCGTCCGGCTCGGGCGGGAGAACATCGCCGTCTACGACGTCCAGCCCGGCCTGATCGCCACCGAGATGACCGCACCTGTGATCGAGGAATATCGCGAACGGGCAGCCCAGGGACTCACGCTCTTCCCGCGTGTTGGTGAACCGGACGAGGTTGGCACATTGATCGCGTCGCTGGCGACAGGCCGGCTTCCCTACACAACCGGACTGTCGATCCCGGCCGATGCCGGCATGCTCGTCCCGCGTTTCTGAGGTTACTTTCCATGAAAATCGCCCTTCCCGATGCTACCGGCCATTTCACCGACTACGCCCTCTCCGGAAAGCCAATCGCCGGCGCCACACTTGGCAAGAACCCCGCCCGCGTCGTCTATTCCGCCGCTCACGTCGTGGCTGATCCTTTTACCGCGAATGATCCCTCGGGCCGCACCACGGTCGATTGGGCGAAGACGATGGAGTTTCGCCGCTACCTCGCCGGTCTCGGTCTCGGCATTGCCGAGGCGATGGATACGGCGCAGCGCGGCATGGGTCTCGATTGGCCGGGCGCGCTGGAGCTGATCCGCCGCACGCGCGAGGAGCTGCCGGACGCGCTGGTCGCCAATGGCTGCGGCACGGATCATCGCGACCCCGCGACGGTGACGAGCATTGACGACGTACGCCGGGCCTACCTGGAGCAGGCGGAGGCTATCCAGAAGCTTGGCGGCCGGCTCATCCTCATGGCCTCCCGCGCCCTGGTGCGGGTCGCCAGGAAACCGGACGACTACATCAAGGTCTATTCCGATGTGCTTTCCGCCTGTGATGAGCCGGTAATCCTGCACTGGCTCGGCGATATGTTCGATCCGCAGCTCGCCGGTTATTGGGGTAGTGCCGATTTCGATCCGGCAATGCGGAGGACGCTTGCCGTCATCGAAGAGAACGCGGCCAAGGTCGACGGCATCAAGATTTCCCTCCTCGACAAGGAGAAGGAGATCGTCATGCGCCGCCGCCTGCCGGCCAACGTGAAAATGTATACGGGCGACGACTTCAATTATCCCGAGCTCATCGAGGGCGACAGCGACGGGTTTTCGCACGCTCTGCTCGGCATCTTCGATCCGCTCGCCCCTGCCGCGGCCTATGCGGTGGAGCGGCTGGGCGAGGGCGACACGGCAGCCTTCCGTGCAACGCTCGATCCGACCGTGTCGCTGGCCCGTCTGATCTTCCGTGCTCCCACACAATACTACAAGACCGGCGTCGTCTTCCTTGCCTGGTTGAACGGTTTCCAGGATCATTTCGTGATGCTGAACGGCGCCCAGGCGATGCGCCCGCTGCCCTATTTCGTTGAGGTCTTTCGCCTTGCCGATCAATGCGGCCTGCTGCGGGATCCGGAGCTTGCGGTTCGGCGCATGAAGAAGCTGCTCGCCCTTTACAGCGCATGACGATGCGGGACTTTTCAAGCGATCATTCTGCCCTGGCGCTCAACACCGCCAGCCTCGGTCACAATCTCGAAGGCCACGGGGCAGGGTGGGAGCCGGAGCGGTTGATCGATGCCTGCGCCGCACGTGGCTTCGGCTCGATGGTCTTCTGGCGCCGCGAAATCGGTTCGCGGGCGATTGAGATCGGCGAACGAGCGCGGGCGGCCGGATTATCCGTTGCGGGGCTTTGCCGAACGCCGTTTCTCGTCGGCACGGATGCTGTGGACCGGCAAACGGTCATCGACGGGGCAAAGGCCTCCGTCGACATGGCCGCCGGTCTCGGCGCCGCCGTGCTCACGATTGTGGTCGGCGGCGTGCATCCCGGCACGAAGGGAATTTCCGAGAGCCTGAAGATCGTCGCCGACCGCATCGGTGCAATCTCGCCTTATGCATTGGAGCGGAACGTCAAGCTGGCGCTCGAGCCGCTGAATCCCGTCTATGCGGGAAACCGCTCATGCCTGGCGACATTGCGCGATGCCGTCGATCTTTGCGATGTGGTGGCGGCGTCCAATCTCGGCGTCGCCATCGATGTCTACCATGTCTGGTGGGACCGCGACCTTGACAGCCAGTTGCAGCGCGCCGGCAAGGACAGGATTTTCGGCTATCACCTTTGCGATTGGCTTGCCGACACGCGCGACGTGCTGCTGGACCGCGGCATGATGGGCGACGGTGTTGCCGATCTCAAGGCGATCCGCGCGAGTGTCGAAGGCGCCGGCTATACCGGTCCCTGCGAGGTCGAGGTTTTCTCCGCTAACAATTGGTGGAAGCGTGACCCCGGAGAGGTGCTTGACGTGATGGTCGAGCGTTTCCGCGCCCTCTGCTGACGAATCTTGGAGGTTGAGCCATGAAGATCTTGGTCCCAGTCAAGCGCGTTGTTGATTACAACGTAAAGATCCGCGTGAAGGCGGACGGCAAGGGTGTCGAGCTTGCCAATGTCAAGATGTCGATGAACCCGTTCGACGAGATCTCGGTGGAAGAGGCGCTGCGCCTGAAGGAAGCCGGCAAGGCGGAGGAAGTGGTCGTCGTGTCGATCGGTCCGGCCAAGGCCGAGGAGACGCTGAGGACGGCGCTTGCCATGGGCGCCGACCGGGCGATCCTCGTCGAGACCGACGACCAGGTCGAGCCGCTCGCCGTGGCGAAGATCCTCACGGGCGTCGCAGACGTGGAACAGCCCGGCCTCGTCATCGTCGGCAAGCAGGCGATTGACGACGATAGCAACCAGACCGGCCAAATGCTCTCGGCGCTGCTCGGCTGGGCGCAGGCGACGTTCGCCTCGAAGATCGAGATCGGCGGCGATAAGGCTCAGGTGACGCGCGAAGTCGACGGTGGTCTCCAGACGATCGACGTGAAGCTTCCGGCAGTCGTCACGACGGATCTCCGCCTCAACGAGCCGCGCTATGCGTCGCTGCCGAACATCATGAAGGCGAAGAAGAAGCCTCTCGACAAGAAGACGCCCGGTGACTTCGGCGTCGACACCGCCCCGCGCCTCAAGGTGTTGAAGACCGAGGAACCATCCGGCCGCAAGGCAGGCGTCAGGGTCAGGTCGGTCGCCGAGCTGGTCGAAAAACTCAAGACCGAAGCCGGCGTGCTCTAAGCCAGGTAAGGGAGAACAGAACCATGGCCACTCTTCTTTTGGCAGATCACGACAACGCAACCCTTTCGAACCAGACGGCCAAGGCGCTGACGGCCGCAAAGCAGATCGGTTCGGACGTGCATGTGCTCGTCGCGGGCTCCGGCGCCGAGGCTGCGGCCGATGCCGCCGCAAAACTCTCGGGCGTTTCGAAGGTGCTTCTCGCCGACGACGCCAACCTTGCCAACAACTTGGCAGAACCGCTGGCAGCGCTCATCGTCTCGCTCGCCAGCAGCTACGATGCGATCGTCTCGCCCGCGACTTCGGTAGGCAAGAACGTGCTGCCGCGCGTTGCAGCCCTTCTCGACGTCGCACAGGTCTCGGAAATCATCGAGGTCGTCAGCCCTGACACGTTCAAGCGTCCGATCTATGCGGGCAATGCCATCCAGACGGTTCAGTCGACGGACGCCAAGAAGGTGATCACCGTTCGCACGGTGTCCTTTGCCGCGGCCGGCGACGATGGCAACGCCTCGGTCGAGACCGTCTCGGCCGCTGCGAACCCGGGGCTTTCCACCCACGTCAAAGACGTGCTCTTGTCCTCCGACCGTCCGGAACTGACGTCTGCAAAAATCATCATCTCGGGCGGCCGTGCGCTCGGCTCGTCGGAGAAGTTCGAGGAAATGATACTTCCGGTTGCCGACAAGCTCGGCGCCGCCGTTGGCGCATCGCGCGCAGCCGTCGACGCCGGCTATGCGCCGAATGACTGGCAGGTCGGGCAGACGGGCAAGGTGGTTGCGCCGCAGCTCTACATCGCCTGCGGCATCTCAGGCGCCATCCAGCACCTTGCCGGCATGAAGGATTCGAAGGTCATCGTCGCGATCAACAAGGATGAGGAAGCCCCGATCTTCCAGGTGGCAGACTACGGCCTCGTTGCTGACCTCTTCGAAGCGCTGCCGGAGCTCGAAAAGGCGATTTGACGAGCATGGCATCGACGGCGTTGGAACTGCCCGAGCGCGAGAGCATGGAATTCGACGTGGTGGTCGTGGGCGCAGCGGCGATCCGGCTGAAGCAGGTCAATCCGGAGCTGTCGGTCGTCGTCCTCGAAAAGGGCACCGAAGTCGGCGCGTACATTCTCTCCGGTGCGGTCGTCGACCCGATCGGCATCGACCGGCTGTTGCCGGATTGGCGCGAGGACCCGGATCACCCCCTCAAGACAGAAGTCACCGACGACCATTTCATCTTCTTCGGTCCGGCTCGATCCGGCTGTCGAACCTCTGATGCCGCCGTTGATGAACAATCACGGCAACTACATTGTCTCGCTCGGCAATGAGCTTTGCCGCAACCGAAGTGCTCTACAATGATGAGGACGCGGTGATCGGCGTAGCCACCGGCGACATAACATAGGTGTCGAGCGAAACGGCGAACGGGGCCGCACTATGCCCGCGGCAGGGCGCTGCTCGGCAAATACACGCTGATCGGCGAGGGGGCGCGCGGCTCGCCCGCCAAGGAACTGACTGCCGGGACTGTGGTGGGCGATCAGGGAAAGAGTCAAGAGTCAGCGACGCTTTGAGGGGCGGTCCTACGCCAGCGTGGACCGACGCGTCCAATTTTTTCTCCGTTGCACCAGGTCCGCGCCGTTTGTCGGCTTTGTCGGGTCCGTGACACACAGTCTTGTTTAGCCGATCTTTTGTTCCTTTGGCTAAGTAGCTGTAAAGCAATCACAAAGTTTTTTCTTCCGCACGATCAGCCAAATTGGCACGAGTTTTGTTCTCTTCGTTGAGTAGTGGTGGCAGCAACTGCCGACCAGCATTGATGGCGAACAAAGGAAAGAGATCTGCGTCAGATCGCATTCTATGGGAAGGGCGCATCGCCAAGTCCACCAGAAAGCGACGCTCGCATCCAGTCGACCTCGGCTAGAGGATCCTCGTCCGCTGTGATTGGCCAAGACGTGGTTCGCTTCGGCCCGGATGGATGGCCCCTTATAGCCCTTATGCAATTCCTTGGCACCTGCGGTCGCCGGCGTCCAAAGCAACGCAAGGCACGGCGGATATCAATAGTGTTTAGCAGAGAGCGCCCTCAGATTAATTTGGAAAGGCGACCATGCGCAAAGTGGCATTCATTTTCGGTACTCGTCCTGAGGCGATTAAATGCGCCCCAGTCATCAACGCAATGAAGCTCGACCGCAGGTTCGAGCCACTCGTTGTTTCCACGGGGCAGCATCGCGAGATGCTTGACATCACTTTAATGGAATTCGGTATTCGACCGGACATCGAACTAAACGTCATGCAACCTCGCCAGACCTTGTCGCAGGTCACACATCGAATACTGGAAACGCTCTCCGGGCAAATAGAACAATGGGGAATGGACGCGGTGATCGTTCATGGCGATACCGCGAGCACCCTGGCAGGCGCCCTGGCCGCCTTCCAGCACCGTATCCCCATCATCCATCTCGAGGCGGGCTTACGCAGCGGCAACATTGCATCACCATTTCCAGAGGAGGCCAATCGGCGTCTCGTCGCCCAGATAACGGATCTCCACCTGGCGCCGACCATCCGGAGCAGCGAGAATCTTATCCGCGAAGGTGCCCGTGAGGATCGTATCACGGTCACCGGCAACACGGTCGTCGATGCACTTCACTGGGCGGCCGAAAATGCTCCCGCCTTCGCCGAGCCCGCACTTGCCGACCTCAAGAACGATACGCGGCGAATCGTGGTCGCCTCAGCACATCGACGCGAGTCGTGGGGTGCACCGATGCACGAGATCGCAAGAGCTCTGGTGCAGCTATCATCCCAGGAGAACGTGCGTGTCATCATCCCATTGCACAAGAACCTGGCAGTGCGCGAAGTCATGTTGCCCTATCTGACCAACCAGGCGAATATTACGGTGGTGGATCCGCTACCGTACCGGAATTTCTGCAGCCTTATGCTGCGCTCGGACATCATCATCTCCGACAGCAGCGGCGCAGAGGAAGAAGGCCCTTCACTCGGCAAACCGACTCTTGTTTTAAGGGACATCACCGAGCGGCCGGAGGCTGTCGAAGCTGGCACGGCGCGCCTTGTGGGCCGCAGCACCGCCCGCATCGTGAGTGAAGCGACCCGACTGCTGCGCGATCCGGACGAATATTCACGAATGGCCCAGCCCGTGGGCGTCTACGGCGACGGAAAGGCGACAACTCGGGTTATCGATGCAATCGCGAGGTATTTCGCTGCACAGACGGCACGCGAGGCGCGGCTGGCCAGCTGATGGGCACCAGATGTCAGCGGCGTGGCGAGCACCGATCTTTGGATTTCGCTGCGATCCACGCCCTCCCACGAACACCACCATGTCCCTGTCGGACGGACCGGACCGGGCGACGATGACAAGAGAGGAAGCTCATGGCTACGCGTAACAACCGGCGAGATCTCAATTTCTCCAACGCTGTGGTTGACGCCGAACTGATTGAGGGCGCTTCGTCATTCGCACTTCACGGGCGCAATATCGTCTTCAACATCGGTGATACCGTCGTTGAGATCGCTGGCACGCCTCGGCAAAGAATCCAGCCATTTTCATCGACCACGCTCATCGACGCGGTCATCGAGAGCGCACAGGCAATGATTGTGATCCGCGTTCGCGAGACAGAAGGCGCCAGAGACTGGGCGAGCACTCTAGGGTGGCCGCGATATGCGAAGACCATCACCGATCCGACCGCGGAAATTCTCGGACTGCCGCTCTACCGCTCATCGCAGGACGACCTTACTGAAATTCGTCTGAGCGGTGCAGCGGCAATGCTTGCCGGGAACCCGCAGACCGACGGCATGACTTTTGCCGCGAAAGCCAATCTTTGGTTTGCTCCGGAAGCGACGGACTGCCTGATCCACAATCTGCATCCATTCATCGAGACCCATGTGCAGATCATGGGAGTGGGACGGATGCAGAAGTTTCAGACGCAGCAGCGGGAAACACTGACCGAAGAAATCCTAATGGCTCCGGGCTTCGCCCAGCCATTCTTCGATTGCACAAGACATAGTATTGGCGGGTTTCTCTACCCATGGCATCAGTATTACGCAGATACGGATTGCATATGGCTAGCTTTGGAGCTTCATCCGCTCGCTGGATCGCATGATTGACGTCGGCTCCACCCACAACGGAGGTTGACCACTGCATTGATGAAAGGACGTCAGTCGGAGAATGGCCGTGGCAGTGAGGAAGGTGAGAGTCGATCGATCGCGCCGTGGGTTGGGACAGCATCCATCTATATCAGCTCAATGTGCACACGGTTCGCTACGGCTCCTGGGAAAGGAAAGGAAAAAATGTCGATCTGCTTTCGGCCGGGATATGAACGTTCGTTTGGAACATATCCGCTCAAGGGCGAGGATTTGGAGAAGGCATTTGCCGCTGCGTACGAGGTCGGCTATCGATCATTCGACACAGCTCAACTCTACGGAAACGAGGCCGACTTGGGCGCGTCCATCCGCCGGGCTAACGTCTCGACAGACGACCTTCTCATCACCACGAAAGTGCATCCTGAGAACTACACCGAGGAACAGTTCCTGAAATCGGTGCAGGCGAGTCTGAACGCTCTTGGCGTGTCGAAGGTCGCCCTTCTGCTCCTTCATTGGCCGGATCCGTCCGGGGACAATCGCAAGTCTCTCGCCCTACTTCGGGACGCGAAGCGTAAGGGACTCGCGACCGAGATCGGCGTCTCTAATTTCACGGCCTCAATGATGCGGGACGCGCAATCATTCCTCGATGGTGAAATCGCGATCAACCAGGTTGAATTCCACCCGCTTCTCGATCAGTCAATTCTGCTCGACATGTCCTTTCGGACGGGCGTTCCGCTGGCTTCGTTCGCTTCGGTCGCGAGGGGGGAGGTTTTCAAATATCCGCAATTTGGCCAGATCGGCAAAGCCTACGGAAAGTCGGCTGCGCAGGTGGTGTTGAGATGGATTCTGCAGAAAGGCGTCGCCGTCAATACAATGTCAACCAAGCTGGAAAATATGCGGTCGAACTTCGACGTCATGGACTTCGTTCTATCTAGCGTCGACATGAAGCGGATCGACGCTCTCACATGCACGAACTTCAGGTGCGTGGACAAGGACAAGGTGCCGTGGACGCCGGAATGGGATTGACCGATTGCCTGAGTATGGCATGAGCAACCGCTCTCTGCTTCCTGTCTCTCCACCGCTACGAGCGCTGGCAGACAAAGGTCAAGAGCGCGCGCCTTATCGAGCTGCGCCGCACTTAGCCGCAGCGAAATTCTCGGCCTGCCGAGTGACTTTGCGCACGCACCGGGCACGGCACAAAGGCTCGGTTTCGGCGGTGTCGAGATGCATGCGGCACATGGCTTTCTGCCCAGTCAGTTCCTTTCGCCTTTGTTCAACCGCACAACGATGACTATGGCGGCGGTATCTCTGCGCGCATGCGGATCGTGCTGGAGGTCGTGGACGAAGTCCGGCGAGTGTCGGGCCTGACTACCCGGGGAGCATAAGGTGTCAATGACCACGGAATCGGGACCCTGGTTTTCGCGCAAAAGGGACGGAGAGGTTAAACACTGAAAAGCGCTTCGTGGCTTCCTGCGCATTCCGATTGGGCACGCCAGCCAGATCGACAAACAGCTCTGGATTAGATGTTTGGTCAGCGACTGCGTCACGGTCAAACTCTTGTTCCCCTCATGGTAAGACTCGCACATCTGGAGGCCAAGTCACGCTCCGGAGACAAGCGCAGGAATTGCCAAAGCCTCATTCCTCATCAAGGATCGAGAAACTGTAACGGCCGTCGGCGTCAAGATCGACCGAGTCTCAGGCGGTCGAGTATGTGGTTGTCCAGGTCGAACGTGACGACCCGAGGCTTCAGCGAGGTGATATGCGCTTCATCCAGATAGACGGAGTTGCAGACGATGATCTCGTCGTCTGGCTGACAGGTACGGGCGGCCGCACCGTTGAGGATACAGCATCGTGAGCCGCGCTTACCAAGAATGACATAGGTCGAAATCCGCGCACCGGAATTCTTGTTCCATATCTCCACGAATTCCACAGGCAAAATTCCGGCCGCTTGGCAGTGGTCAGGGTCGAGCGTTATCGAACCGTGATAGTTGAGGTTTGCTCACTTCATCGCACCGGGCAAGCCGATGCAGAACGGCTTCTGCGAGAGCTTCAACGGCCGGACGCGGGACGAGCTCTTGAACGAGACCCTGTTCTTCGGTCTCGACCATGCCCGCACCACGATCGCCGAATGGGCGGACGACTACAACCGATCGCGCCCACATTCGGCACTCGGCTACATCACGCCGGCGGCTTATGCCGCCAATCTCACCGCAACGGGCGATCGGCTGCGCAACCCCGACCAGCTCCGCCGATCGCCCGTTGCTCAACCCGCGCCATTACGGCGTACAACCCGCCGAGGCTCTAATTTGCCAAGTCATGCCGTTCTCCTGTGCCCAGGCGAGCATGGCGTTCGAGGTGAACTCGGTGCCGTGGTCGGAGACGATCATGCTCGGCTTGCCGCGGTGGGCGATCAATTCGGTCAGTTCGCGTGCTACACGGCGGCCCGAGATCGAGGTGTCCGGGATTGCCGCCAGGCACTCGCGCGTCACGTCGTCGACGACGTTGAGGATGCGGAAGCGTCGACCGCAGGCGAACTGGTCGTGGACGAAACCCAGCGACCAGCGGGCGTTCGGCCTTGCCTCGACCAGAATCGGTGCGCGGGTGCCAACCGCGCGCCGGCGTGACCGTCACTTGCGAACCGTCAGCCCTTCCTCGCGATAGAGCCGGTAGATGCGGTTGATGCCCGACGGCTCGCCGTCTTGCCGCAGCAGGATGAACAGCCGCCGGTAGCCGAAGCGCCGGCGCGCGTTGGCAAGGTCGCGCAACTGACTTCGCAGCTCCCTGTCAGGCGGGCGCCGTGACCGGTAGCGGAACATTTTGCGATCGGCGCTGACGATGGAACAGGCCCGCCGTTCCGACAGGCCCATGGCGGCCCTCAGATGCGCGACGGCTTCGCGCTTGGCGACGGGCCCTACCATTTTTTTGACAGAAGCTCGCGCAGCGCCGAGGCTTCCAGCATCTGGTCGGCCAAAAGCTTCTTCAGCTTCGCGTTCTCCTCCTCCAGCGCCTTCAGCCGCTTGGCGTCGGACACGTCCATGCCGCCATACTTCGCTTTCCAGTTATACAGCGTCGCCTCGGAGATCCCGTGCTTGCGGGCCAGATCGCCTGCCTTCGCCCCCGCCTCGTGTTCGCGCAAAACCGCGATGATCTGCTCTTCCGTAAATCGCTTTCTCTTCATCTGTCCGTCCTTCAATCGAGGCCGGACTCTAATCAAAACCGGAGGAAATTACCCGTGGCAGGTCAGAACGGCCACAACCGTACAAGGAGTTGCGCCGTTGTGGCGTGCCAAAGCTCCGGGCCGCGGTTGCTGCCGGTTCACCGACGGGATTCTGGTGCATGTCAGGACACCCGGCGGTCGAACAGGCCCTGCGCAACCAACACTTCGAGTCGCTCGGTCTCCCCCGCCTCTATGTCTCTGTCGAAGCTTAATCCGGTCGAACCGCCGTGGTACGTGATCCGTATGCCCTGTGGTGTGGGAGGGGCGGCGCCGCGAGGCGTCCCCCTATCCCGATCAATCCTGATTCTCAACAAGCCCTAGCGCGGAAATCATAGCAACCAATTTGTCCGGGCTGATTTCATCAGCCATCAACGCGGAATGCTCCAGGAGTGCAAGCAGATCATCCCTATGCTTCGAATGATGGCCCTCCAAGTACATCTCAATCTTTCGCGCGATGACGTCCGCGAAGCTCGCCCGTGTCCCAAGAAGCGGATCATCAACTAACGCCGTTGGTCGCTCCTCTTCGAGAACCCAATTCATCGCCAAGGTCCCGTTCGACCCCAAGAACACGATCTCCAACTCCGCGCCGGCAGGTCGCTGTGAGGCGATGGAGAACCCCGCGTCTGCCAGAGCCCTTGTATCCTTGTCCACAGCTTCCGTAAATGCGACCAAATTGACATGATGAACGTCAACATCATTCGGCACACGCTGGATGAATTGCGAAAGGACGCTGCTGCCGGCCACCCAACTATCTTTGCACCGGTTGGGCGAAATAGCCACAAATCCAGTGTGCATCACGTCGGAAATCATATCCTTATATCCTTCTTGGATATTGAGAACAGCCTGTAAATCACGTTCACGTGGGGATAGGTTCCGGACCGCAGCATCACACATGTGAGATCATTCGAAGCCGCAATGTGTTCAAGGAGATCGTCACGGGCATTAGTCCCGAATCCTAGAACGATACGACCTGTTTTTGTAAGGAACTTTGGGCCCTCCGACAAAAAACGCTTGAGCAAGTTATACCCTGGATCGATCGCGCCACGTTCGATGTCATCTACATACATGTAATCTTCTGCAGCGAAGTTCGACGGGTAATTCCAAAATACAATATCGAATCTCCTGCGACGGGGGATGTTTGTGAATAAATCGCTTTCGATAGCTTCCACGTTCTTGATGCCGTTTCTTTTGGCATTCTCCAATGTGTTCGCGACCGCCCTCTGGTTGATGTCGCAAGCTACTAACGACCGCGCACCACTTTTTGCCAACAGAAGGCCGGGAAGACCGAAGCCGCAGCCGATTTCCAATATGGTCTTTCCGGCGAATGGCGGGAAATTCTCGCTAATCCAACGCCAACCCTCGAAACTCTCAGGAGGAAAAACCCCTTCCAGTACGATCAGATCAAGCCCGAATTCCTGCAAATGGCGCGGGAAAGTGCCTTGTTGGCTTGTCCGCAGCGTTGTCCTGATACTATCGAGTTCGCTCATATGTGCTCCCCCAGATCGATGCGGTAGTCGTCGCTATCTGATTCAGGCTCGACGGCATCGACGGTTCGCTTCAGCAGGCAATGCCAAAGAGGCATTGAAAACAGACCAGCCTCAAGAACGAGGCGGTCCCAAGATGAGCGGACAGATGCGTGCTGAACAACGCCTTCTAGACCGGCTCGATCCCCATGAAGGTACCGGTCGACGGCCGTTGTCAGGCCCCTCTTTGATGCGAGTAGGAGGGCTTTGCCGTAACTTGATCTCGCGTGAGCAAAGGCGCTACCATCACCCCCATTGTCCGGCATCTGCACAGATTCCCTGTCGCAAAGAACGTTTAACAACGTCTGGAAAGATGAATGGACGATGTGGCCGGTATCCAGAGAATTCCAGGCGGCCACTTCGTTGCCGAAGAATTGGCGCCGAAGTATTGTCAGCTCGGCCTGCATTACTTCTGGACTGTCGCTCACATGGAGGAGGTTCGTCACGGGATTGTCGCAAAAAAAGAGACTGCGTACGGTGCCGCTTATAGCATGGGCCGGCTGTGTATTACCCTTTAGGCCTTGCGACAGGTGCAGCGCATTAGGTCCGCTCCAGATTGTGGCGCAAACCGGACGCATGTCGAACAAGTCCAGTACCAATGGCCAATGGTTCCCCCCGGTGGAATGTGTCAGGGAATAAAACGCATCGATCGATCTACGACTGTGGATTGAAAAGAATCGCTCCGCGAGTTCCAGGCCGGTTCGCCTGCGAATAAAATCGTCGAGCAGGCACGTGATTCCGGAGCGCGCGACTTCTGGGCCATAAACTACTAGTGCCGCGGAGGGCATCATGCCGCCCCCCCCCAGATCCTCGGTTCCGATATAGGCTTTGCTGCTCCCGACGGTAATGTTGGTCGCTTTAACGCGCCTCCCTTCGAGCCAATCGGAGAGACGAGAAGAATGACGAGCGTTAATCACCACGCCGGGGAGGCGTTTCTGCGCCATAAACTGGACCGCGCACGCGTCAATCGACGTGTGGCCGAGAAGGAGAAGATCTTGAGCAGCGATCTGCTCTATAAGTGCAGCGGGATCTTCGGTTGCTCCACCACGATACACGCCATCAACATCTGTCAAAATCACCAGCCGTGGTGCCCCGGTGAGCCAAGCGACCCACGCGGCAACGGCATCGGATGTAACATCCCAACTCCATTCCACTGGATCAGCCGCAAACAGCAAACGGGAAGGTAGCAGGACTGGAATCTTTCCAACTCTCGCGAGATTTCGGCATTCACCTAGGCTGGCCGATGGAACAAGCTTGGAAGAGAAGGCGGTGTCCGCAAGCAAATACCCCGTTTGGTCCTGTGCTAGCGCACACGCATGATGCGCCGTAAACGAGTCCAATGGCTCGGCCGCATCAATTGTTTCAATTGCTTTGTCCGGGATGCCGCCGCCCGGAACAAGTAGTATTCGATGACCGTCACCGGCGAGACGCTCAAGTTCAGCCAGTGCAAGCTTACACACGGCAAGGTCCCGCATGATGCTCCCGCCGAATTTCACAACAATCGAAAAGCCATATGGCGGAAAACCCTTTATCAAGCCGTCCATCGTTTCGCCCTCCCGTCCTCCGGCCAATACACGATCTAAGGGATTTTCGAGGTTAAATTTGGAAGCGCTGCCCAGACCTTTTGAAATGCGGCCGCGTACAATTTCATCACTTCTACGCCGTTTGGCGGAGCCATCTCCGACACGCAAAACATAGTGTTCAGTAGCATCATGGTGTTTGGAAAATCGGTCCTTGACCATCTCTTACTGACATCCGGAAGATACTCAAAAACGGGCTTCGTCAGCCAAACCATGACAGGAACTCCCTCGGCTTGAAGGAGCTTAACGATGAAATCCCTGGCCGAAGGGCCACCTAGAAAACCGAGCTTTTCCGGCTCAAGACGAAGCGGGAGACTAAGGACGGATTGTTGATGAACTGCTGGATCGAAAAGAGGCAGAAGCCCTGGGAGATGGCCAATTTCCTGCCAGAGGAACATTGCGTTGCTTCGCCTTTTTTTGAGCTGCCGGTCTAGGCGCTTGAGCCTGTGGTTGGCTATAGCAGCAGAGAATACGTTGGGTCGGTAATTGTAGCCTTTCGAACTCGGGGAGAAAATTCTAGCCCCACATCGCGACGAGCTTGTCAGCGAAACCTTATCGACATGGTGAATCAGAGCAGGGTTCCTTGTCAGAACAAACCCAAGCTCACCCGCTCCGAGGTGTTTAGCCCCGTTCCCTGAGAGAGCAAGTGCGTCGGTCTCTAAGTAAGATCCATTTACAATGTTTTTCGCAACGCCAATCGATTGGCAGACATCGTCAATAATTGCCACGTCACGCGCTCGCGCAGCCAGCCTAAGATCCGGAACCAAAATGTTATTTCCGAACAGGTGAGTTATGAGCACCACCGCGTCCCCTGGCTCGATGAGGGCGGCCGCCATCTTCTGATCAACTCCCGCAAGGTTTGGCTCTACATCGACAAAGACCGGCTCGAGTCCGCTGATCGCGATGGGGCCGACGGCTCCTGGCCAGTTCAAAGCCGAGGTGACAGCTCGGCGGCCTCGATTCCGGTAGTAGTCGAGGGCCACGTGAATAGCGGCTGTGCCGCTTCCAACAGCGCGCACAGACCAGTTGCCCGACCACTCCGCTAGGCGCTTTTCGAGCTCAGTGACAATAGGGTGATTGACGCGATGATATTTGCCGCTTTTGACAACACTGGCGAGCGCCTTCAGATGCTTGCGTTTGGCAGCTGGCCAGGGGGCAACTCGCCCGGCCGGCACTGTAGGATTCCCTCCGAAAAGGGCGAGAGAAGTGTCGTTCTGGTGAAGGCGTGTTGCGCTTGCTTCCAAGACTAAGCTTCCATGCTTATTCATGTAGTCCTCCAGACGCTAGCCTGATGGTGGTGTCGACCATCGGTCACTCGTGAAGGCAGAGTCGAACCAACCCACCTTTCGTACGCTTTTACGTTTCCAAGCGCAGGCTCGGCCCCGGCGGAACGCTCAATAACAGAGAGTTCGCCCCTGAGAGGAAACCGGGTGCCGTGGCACCCTCTCGGTACGTTGAGTTCAGAAAGGCGCTTCAAACTCGCGACCGGTGTTGTGAGGCGAGAATTTTCTCACAATGATCCGTATCAGATCTGCCATGCTGTCTGCTTTCCTTCATTTCATCCGTTGCGTTTCGTACCACAGGAAGCTATTCGGCAGCTTCCGTTGCTTTGCATCAGGGATAGCTCAAAATTTGTGCCACTTGCCAAAGTTGATACGTCGGCGAAGTCCGCACTTCGGGCTCAACCGATAGAGAGGGCCCTTGAATTCCTGGGTATTCAACCCACCCGGCGGTATTGCAAGTGGTTGCGTCCAGAACTTGCGAACTTTCAGTGACGATTCCTGAGGCAACGATGCGGGTCGCCAAAGCTGCTTTTCCGCAAGCCGGCTGGCTGACGATTTGAGGCCGATCTGCCATGGCCCTCAGCGCTCGTAGCTCTTTTCTGCTCGCCGCGACGCCATCGTGCCTGACCCTCATTACCTTGCTTCAATTCGCCGAGGGTCTGTCGGATCGAGAAAGCGGCGGGATGCCGCGAGAAGCCGAGAAGCAGTATTGACTAAAATATCTGCTGGCTTTCTCGCTCACCGATTCCGACCTTGACCACACGCTTTGTGCGAATTTCGGGCGCGCCTGATTGCCGTTCGGGCTGAAGCGATACTGTCGGCGCTGTTCTCGACATAGCCGCATCGCGCCATCTGGTGTGGCCTGACGGTCGTCAGCGCATCGACCCCACAGTTTTTGTCGCGGCGGTGCGTTTGCAGCATCTTTTGTGCCGAAGTATTTGGCGTCAGGATCTTGGCCCGCGAGGGAGCGGCACCGGCCTCACCGGGCGGCCGCGCTCGACGTCAGTCGGCGTTATGACGCTTGTGGGGTAGATGTTCCTCCATTTCCGTACATCGGAAGGGGAGGTCCATGCCATCAAATGGGCAGTCCAGCGGGCCAGATATATGACTCTTGTGTGGATGCCAGCCGTTTGCAAGGAAGATTTTGACGGTCTTGTGTCAGGCCTTGAGTTGCGGCCATGACCTGCCGCGGGCCGGTATGGTGATACGCGGAGTCAGGTCCACATCTAGAAAGCGAGCGCGAGGCTTGGTGCGTCATTCTGGTTTTCCTGATCCCGATCTGATAGATCATTTGCCCATTCGGACCCGGTTCAGGTGTGCTGCTGAATGCTCATGCAGGCACCGTTGCCGGATTTCGGTAATCCTCTTCCTTCCTCAGCATTGACGTTGCCCGCAGCTTTTATCCGACCCGAAGTTCGCTCAGGCGGTCGGTCTTGCCCTGTGGGGCGGGTTGAGCGACGGGCAAAGACGTGGAGCCGATCATGGTGCGTAGCGCCGTGTCCCGTCGCGGGCTGAAGGTGTTGGCGAACTCGAAGGATGTCTGCTACCCGAGCCGCGAATGTGGGCGATGGACGTTGTAATCCGTTCGCCAACTGGGCAAGCGCAGCGCGCGGCTGCGGCAATGAAGGGAACAGCGTCTCGTTCAGGAGTTCGTCGCGGAGGCGTCCGTTGAAGCTTTCCACGAAGGCATTCTGCATTGGCTTGCCCGGTGCGATGTAATGCCATGCGACATGGCTCCCGTCTGCCCAGGCGAGGATGGCGTTGGTGGTCAGTTCACTGCCATTGTCGCTGACGACCATCTTCGGCTTGCCGCGCTCGATCATGGGGCGATCGAGTTCGCGCGCAACCCACACGCCGGAGAATGACGTGTCCCCGACCAACGCCAGGCATTCGGGCGTGCAATCGTCGACGATAGCCGGAACACGCAAGCGGCGACCGTCGGCCAGTTGATCGGAGACGAAGTCCAGCGACCATCGGTCGTTTGGCGCCACCGCAACCATCATCGGTGACCGCGCTCCAATCGCCCGCTTGCGTCTACCCCGCCGCCGCACGGCAAGCTTCTCCTCGCGATAGAGCCGGAACAGACGCTTGTGATTGACGACATAGCCTTCCCGGCGCGATGTGGCCGAGCTCATAAGGGTGCGCACGCAATGCGTTGACCAACTCAGTGCGCTGATTGACCAGCTGTTCCCGGTGCGAAACATTATGGACCGAGACTGCTGCTCCTCGGTTTTCAGTCCGACGAAGCGCATCGTCGGGCGTTGCGCTGCCTCGACGATCGCCTCCGCATCCGCTGCGTCGTTCTTCTGCCGCTTGATGAACGCTTTTGACATAGTGAGGTGCAATCAGCTTCGGCTGATGGCCAGGCCGGACCATCACGCGCGCACAATAATGGGAACCGGCGCACGCCTCCATCCGCGACACATGCCGGGTGACCCGCCATGAATTTGCAAAAGCTTCCAGCGAAATACGACTGATGCCGTCCCGTGCAGTTGAAGAGTTCTTTGCCAGATCGACCCCGATGATGGTAACCTTTTCCATGGATGCCTGCCTCTCCTTGCGTGACGCTAACACCACAAACTTGGCACATTGCGATACCGCCGGAGAAGGCTGGCATCCTTCCGTCACTCAGCGACGGCGATAACAGGGCGCGACTGCCTGGGGCCAAGCTGGCAACCTCGGAATTTATCCACAGTCCGCATTTGCTACCTTGATTGCTTAACACCCTGCAAAAGTGAGAAGATACGCAATGGTCCACCCGCTTCCAGAAGAGCTGCGCGTTATCGCGGGTCAAAATTTTCCGCTTTACCCCTGCTCAAATGGAGCATGGTCAATTAAGCCCACGGGCGGCGCCACAAGCGCGCGGGTTATGATTTGTTCCATTCCGAAGGCGGGCACCCATTTATATGCCCGTCTGCTTGCCATGCTCGGGCTTGAACAGTCCGATGTGTTCTTTAATAAAGAATATCTGGGAGACTTCCGCTTTGTGGATGTCGAAAGAGCTCGGTTCACTCATTCTGAAAACATCCTGTGGATACCGATCGAGATATCGTCGCGCTTTATCCAGCCCGGTCAGTTTGGCTATGGGCATCTACCGTGCGACATGGGCATTCGCCATAGTTTGGCGGATTTCAAAGTCATCTTTCTTTCGCGTGAAATGCGTGCGGCGATTGTGTCGCAGATGCGATATGTCGGGAATAGCGACTGGTGCCCGCCTGGGAGGGCTGAGATCAAGTGGCGCAATGAGCCGAACGGGCCCGAGAAAATGCTGAAGTACTTTGATGAGATCGCGCCTTTCATTTTCAACGAACGCTGTCATCCATTGGTGCCGTGGGCAGATGAGGAGGATGTTCTTGGATTGACCTATGAGCAGATCATAGGTGACCAAGGGCGCGAAATTCAGCTCGAGACCATTCGCAAAATTGCTGAGTTTTGCGGAATCCAGCCACCGCAGCAGCCGGAGCTGATCTTGAACCAACTAATTGGAGAGCAGACCTTTACCTTCTCCGGCAGGCGAACTTCGTGGGAGGCTTGCTGGAGTCCGGAGGTTGAGGCGCGGTTTATCGCGCTCGGTGGGTCAAGACTCAACGAGCGATTCGGATTTTGATCTGGAAATGGCCGACGAAATGGAACACCTTTCCCTCGGAGAACCATGGTGGCCTGTTGCTGCTGGTTCGGCTAATTTTTGGTCTTGATCGACGCTTGCCGAAACAATCGCCGCGCTCCTACGCCGCTCGATGGCGTCTCTCACCCTTCACGAGCCTCGACTAAAACGACGAAGGTCGACTGTGCAATATCCTCTCTGCGGCGTGCACCCGGAAGGCTGGCGGGCATGGAAGCCTGGCTTGACAGCCTCAGTGCCGCCGGTCGGAGCGTACGCATCAGGTGAAGCTTTCAATTACCCACATCGTCGGCGGGGCCTATTGCCATGAATCTGCCGTCAATCTGTCTTTGACGCCGAATCACCGAGGCGTCACGGATGCGAGATAGCTGGCTGCTCGTGTGGGATGTGCCGCTCGTCGCCGCCTCGCTCATTCTTACTAGGCTTCTCCGGCGGTGGCGAACGGGAATCAGGATATTTCCCCCCTCTGCCCTACGCTAATAGACTTGAGATCTGCGTTGCCGGGATGCTCACATGGCGCGTCAAAAACATTGCTCGGGAATGATAGAATATGGTCCAGCCTCATCCGGTCACGCTACTACATCAGCCATGTGGGGTGCGGGAATAAGCGACGAAAGGTGGACGTTCGCGGAGGCCGAGTGTGTTCCCTTGCCACGAAGGGCGTTGCAGCACATGCTATTACCGGGCCCTTCTGCGACCATTGAACTGGGCTGAACCTCGCTCGTCACCAGCAATACGCCAAGTTCTCCAGCTGATCGTGCGACGACTGCAGCACCGGCTGAGACCAATCGTTGACCGTGGTCATCGAGGCAGTGGCCGCCGGCAGTGAAACCGATCACCGTCATCCCAGCGGCCACACCGGCTCGGACGCCGGCAATGCTGTCCTCCACCACGACGCAGCGCGCCGGCTCCGTGTCCATTTGGGCGGCAGCGAACAGGAACAGGTCCGGTGCAGGCTTGCCCGCCTTTACCATGACGGAGCTGAACACGTGCGGATGGAAGTGCGGCCAAAGCTCCGTCAGTTCAAGACCCAGTCGCAGCTTGTCAGGGGCGCTGCTTGAGGCGACGCAGCGGGGTAATGGCAACTGATGCAGGAGCCGGTCAATACCGCTGATGGCTTGCAGTTCCGTGCGGTAGCTTTCCTTGATCCGGGATTGCACGATGGCGTCGAAGTCGCTGGGGAGGGGGCGGCCCCAGTCTTCTTCGATCATCTTCCGCATAGTGGCTGAGGACAAGCCGGTAAAGCGCAGAACCACCTCAGAATACGACGTGGGATAGCCGATGCGGGTAAGTTCCTCGGCATCAATGCGACTTGCCAGTGTCTCGCTGTCGATCAGAACGCCGTCGCAATCGAAGATGACCAGTTCGTAAGGGTTCTGTTGCCTCATTGCACGTCCTTCGGAATTGGGCCTGCAGCTGAGACCTCAACCACATGTCGTTCGTTGACTTCGAAACGGTGCACAAGGACGCTATCATCGTCGATCAGTGCGATGTCGAAAGCCGGGGCGTCCTCGACAAAATCCGCATCCCTGCGCGCTAAGTGTGGTATGATCTGATGCGCAATCCCACGGCTTGCGCTGAACGGAATGCCGCTCCAGGTGCCGCCGACGTCGACGTGCACATGACCATGGAAGACGTGCCGCACATTGCCGGCCCCCACGATCGCCCGCATAATCTGGCGCCAGTTCTCCGTATTCCACTGCTCAAAGTGTGGCAGGCCGATCGGCTGTAGCGGATGATGGGCGAAGAGGTACGCCGGCGCTTGCGGCCTCTCTGTCAGCCGTTCTAACAGCCATTCCAGTCGTCCCTCGTTCAGCGCGCCATGCCCAAGACCCTCCACCAGGGTGTCGAGGAAGATGAGGCGCCCGACCGAGGTCTCATGGATTGACTGGACAAAGCCCTTCCTATCGCACGGCTCGCCAGGGAAAGCGCGTAAGAAGTTAGACTGTCGTGGTTGCCGAGCAGAAGCCGGATGGGCACGCGCATCTCCTGAAGCACTTCGCGTAGCAGTTCGTAGGAAGCGAAGTCTCCCTCGTCGGTGAGGTCGCCGGTCACCACGCAAAGCTCGGCATCGGCGTGATCCCGGTTGATGCGCTCGATCGTCTTGCGCATTCGCTCGGCGGGATCGAAGCCAAAGAGCATAGCGCCGGCCGGCACAAGGTGGAGGTCAGTCAAATGGATCAGTTTCATTGGTAATTCCGCGAAAACGGAGAGACGCCGCACTGCGTGCAGCGTCCCGGACGAGACGATCAGTTGGTTTTCGGCAGGAGTGCGCGAACCTGGAACGCCATATCCGCGAGAGCTGCGTCCGGTTCCTTGGAGCCAAGGGCAATGGCCGTCATTTCGTCGCGGAGAACCTCGCCGATCTGAACACCGTTGTCGCCAGGCCAAGAGAACCACGGGCGGGCGCGCGGCATCTGCAGCACGCTGGTGTACCAATTGGGATGCTTCTCATAAAAGGCACCAAGATGATCTTTGTCCAGGGCAAGCGTATTGGTCGGCATATAGCCGGTGTTTGGCACGACAATGCTCTGGCCTCCGGGACCCGTGGCGAACCTGACGTAGTCCCAGGCGGCGGCGCGCTTGGCGGGATCGTCGGTGAGGATAACCGCAACCATGCCGCCCGTCGGCATCGTGGCGTTTTCAACACCAAGCGGCTGTTTGGCGGTGCGGAGTGTGAACCGATCTCCAATTTCACCTTCGAAACCGCTCACACTGCCGGCGGAGGCGAAGAAGAAGCCAAGGTTGCCGGAGGTGAAGAGCTGCTTGGCAGCGCGGGGGTCGATCGCCGGCTGAGCGCCGTCGGTATGGAACCGCTTGAACAGCTTGACTGCAGCCTGGCCGGCAGGACCGTCAAACGCGACGTCGCTTTCCTTGTCGTTCATCATCTGGCCGCCGAAGTTGCGCACCAGGTTCTGCGTGGCCCAGTCGTCCGAGCCAAGCTGGTAATACATGCCGGACGTTCCGTCGCCGAGCGCTCCGATCTTGGCGGCAAGCGCAACAAAGCTGTCCCACTCGGTCGGGATCTTGTCGGGATCGCCGCCAACCTTCTTCACCAGATCGGCATTGTAATAGACGACCGGCGTCGACATGGCGAAGGGAAGACCGTAGAGATGGCCGTCGATCGTTGCGAGTGACAGCACTTGGTCCGTGTAGCCGTTTTCGGCCAGGTGATCGGCGGCAACCAGATCGTCGATGGGTTTCACAAGTCCACGCGCCACGAGCGGCCGCAGCACATTGAAGCCGACGAAATGAACGTCCGGCAGCTGGCCGGCCATGCTCTGGCGGATCAGCGTCTGGACAGCTTCATCGTAGCTCGGCGCAGCAGCGCGGAAGTTGATCTTGATATCCGGATGGTCCGCCATGAAGCGATCGGCGATCGGCTTATGGATCACTTCGTGTTCGGGCCAGGCGTAATAGACGTCGAGGTTGGTTTCGGCTTGCGCCGGCATGGATGCCGCAGCGGCAGTGATACCGGCGGCAAGGATCATTGCAATTGTTTTCACATTGCTCTCCTGAGTTTTAGATTGGGTTGAGAACGGAGCTAATGTCGGCCGAGCACCAGACCCCGGATGAAGTGTTTTTGCATGAGAAGGAAAAGAGCGACCAAGGGCGCGGTCACGAGAACGCCCCCGGCCATGAGCGCACCGACATTTCCGGTGCCCTCACCCGACTGCCGGAAATAGGCAATCCCGAGGGAAGGCATCATCATGTCGGGATTGGTCGTCACCACCAGCGGCCAATAGAGATCGTTCCAGTGGGCGACGATGGAGAAGATCGAGAAGGAGGTGACCGCCGGCCAGGCTGCGGGCAGCATGATCCGCAAGGCGATCGAAAGCTCGCTGAAACCATCCAGCCGCGCCGCGTCGAGCACCTCGTCCGGGAAGGTCACAAAAAACTGCCGGAACAGGAAGATCGCAAACACCGAGATGATCCAGGGCAGAATGAGCGCGGCATAGCTATCGAGCAGGCCGGACTTTGCAAGAGCTATGTAGATCGGGATGGTCGGTATCTGCACCGGCACGAGGAGCCCGAGAAGAACGGCGCCCAGGAGGATCGGACGGCCCGGGAAGGACAGCTTGGCAAGTGCATAGCCACAGGGAACGGCGACCGCGATCTGCAGCATGAGGATCGCCGCGCAAACGACTATTCCGTTTCCCATGAACCGCAGAAGCGGAATGGCGGACAATGCATTGCCGTAATTTTCGACGGCGCCGTCTAACGTCGGCATCGGCAGAAGGCCCCCGTTGAAGATCTCGCTCTGCGGCGTCATCGAGGCGAGCAGCATCCAGAAAAACGGGAAGATCATGAAGAGCGCGCCGCTCATTAACACGACATGCGAGACAGAGCGGGACGCGGAGGATTGCGCCAGGATCACGACCGGCCTCCATTGGTTTTCCAGCGCGCCTGGTGCTCGGAAACGCGCATCTGGACGAGCGATAGGATGGTCACGAAGATGAAAAAGGAAACGGCAATTGCCGACGCATATCCCACCCGAAAGAAGCGGAAGCCTTCTTCATAGAAGGTGTAGAGGATGACCGAGGTCGATTTCATCGGCCCACCTTGGGTGAGAACCGCAACCGTCTCGAAGACGGAAAAGGCACGGATGATCGTCATGACCGTGACGAACAGGGTAACCGGCGCTAACATCGGCCAGGTCACAAGCACGAAACGTTTCAGGCCCCTGTCCGCTCCGTCGATCGCGGCAGCTTCATAAAGCTCGTCCGGAATGGTCGAGAGACCAGCCAGAAAGAGGATCATGTTGAAGCCCACGAGCTGCCAAATACCGATCGCTGCAAGCGCATAGATTGCCGTTGCCGGGTCTGCAAAGAACCTGACGGGAGAAGCGCCGAAAAGCTGCAACAGCGCGTTGGCGACGCCGAGACTAGGATGCAGGATCGCTTCCCATGCGGTTGCGAGCGCGACCAGGGTAGCAGCCACTGGCAGAAAGTAGGCAGTTCGATAGAAGGCCGCGAACCGCGATCGGGCGATCAGGAGAGCGACCAACAGCCCCCATCCAATCGTCGTCGGCACGACCACGAGCACATAAAGCGCAGTGTTGCGCAGGCTCTGAGCAAAAGCCGGGTCGGTCAGCATGCGCGTGTAGTTGGCGAGCCCGACAAATCGGGCGCCGGCCAAACCGAGGGAAGCGTCTGTGAAAGACAAGGCGAAAACGAGGATGGCAGGGCCGATCAGGAGAGCGGCAATCATCAGCGTCGCTGGCAGGGCGAGAACGATGCCGGCACGGGCCTGAGCGCGGGCCAGAGTGAGTTTTATTGAAGCCTTTGCAGGCACGGAGCTGATCGGGATATCCTCTACGACGGCCATATCAAGCTGCCCTGATGTGATCGTGGCGCCGGCGCGCGCTGTCGGTCGCGAAAAACCACGCCTTTTCCGGATCGATGGCCACCCCCAACTTCTCACCCTCGCGCAAGGACTGTGCGCGCTCAGCCGGAATCCGGACGACGAACTGAGCACCCGCCTCAGTACCGACAAAGACGTTCGCATCGGTTCCAGCATGCTCGATGCGCCCGACATGCACCGGCAGGGCGCCGGACTGGTCCGCTCCAGTCAAGGATGCATGCTCCGGCCGGAAAGCCAGCGTACCGGACTCTGCCGATCCGAGGGCATCGCGAATGATGATCCGGTTGCTGCCGATCATCAGCCCGCCACCAGTTGGTGCGGGTACCGCCAACTCGTTTAGAAAAGGCTGGGCCAGAAACCGGGCAACATCGATATCGAGGGGATCGCGGTAGAGATTGGCCGGGCTCGCGACCTGGCGGATCTCGCCGCCGAACATAACGGCGACGCGGTCCGATATTGCTGCCGCTTCCGCTTGGTCATGGGTAACGAAGATCGTCGTCGTGCCCATTTCCTTGTGCAGCCGAGCGATCTCGCCGCGCGTATGGATTCGTAGCGCGGCGTCCAGGTTTGCCAGCGGCTCGTCCATCAGGAAGATCTTCGGCTTGCGCACCATAGCGCGCCCCAGCGCCACACGCTGCCGCTGCCCGCCCGATAGAGCCGCCGGGCGCCGATCTAGGAGCGTATCGAGCTTGAGAAGTGCCGAGGTTTCCCGGACTCGCTCCTCGATCGAGCGGTACCGCTCTTTAGCTCCGGGCAGCAGACCGCCCACGACCGGAAGCCGTTCGAGACTGCTCAACTCGCGCATCACCAGCGGCGCCGCGATATTGTCGTGCACATTCAGATGCGGATAAAGCGCGTAGCTCTGGAAGACGAAGGCAAGGTCGCGATCTTTCGGCGCGACGCTATCCAGCCCCCTGCCCCCTGCGCGTATATGCCCCCGATCTGCGCGCTCGAGCCCCGCTATGATCCGCAAGAGTGTTGACTTGCCGCAGCCGGAAGGCCCGAGCAGCGTCACGAACTCGCCTGGAGCGGCCTCGAGGGAGACGTCTTGCAGGACATCCGTTTCGCCATACCGCTTACTGATTTTGTCGATGTGGAGGTCCAAGGCTGCCATTCCGAGTCCCTTTTCGGTTGCCGACAGGCCTTAATGGCGTTTTATTTCAATTTCATTACAGTTGGAGTTTAATTTCATTGCAACCGATTTCTCCAACGCCTTTCCGAGTGCCAGCATCAGGCTTTCGATCACGAAGATCTTGCCGATCATCGGGGTCAGCGTGCCGCCGATCGGGTGGTCGTCAAGACCGGAGGCCTGCAAGGTAACGTCCGCCGCCTTGCCAAGCGGGCTGCGGGCGCGGTTGGTGATGGCGACGGTCAGTGCCCCTGCGGAGCGGGCGCCCTTGAGGAACTGAATGGTATCAACTGTCAGGCCGGAGATCGAAAGGCCGATCGCCACGCATCCGGGGCCGGGTCCGTTGGCGACTTCGTGAGCCATGTTGGAGTTTCGGAACGCCCGGGCCGTAAGCCCAACTCGCAAGAGCCGATAGGCTAGCAGTTCTGCTGTCACCCCCGACATTCCGGCTTCGTAAAGATCTATCCTTCTGCTTGCCGCAATCAATTCTGCGAGCGTCTCGAGGGCCTCGAGATCGGCATTGCTGTGCGCGATCCCTAAATTCTGGGCCATCGTGTCGCGCAAGGCTAGCAGGGCGGCGTCGGGCTGCTGCGGGGCGGTGGATTGAGGCCTGGAGAGGCCAATCTCTGCCGCCAGTGCCAGCTTGAAATCGCGAAAGCCGGAAAAGCCGATCTGGCGGCAAAGCCGCAAAATGCTGGCTTCCCCACTACCCGCGAATTCACCTAGTGCCCCGACCGAGTCGTGCAGCACTTTCTCGGGGTTCTCCAGGATGTATTTGGCGATCCGAGCAAGCGCATTCGGCAGATGATCGATGTCCTCCTGCAAGCCAGATAGGATGCTCTCGCCCTCTGCCGCTGTCGTTGCAGGTGAGTTAATGCTCATTGCCACAATCCCGTACCTTATGAAGCTGAAGGAAAGAGGAGCGAGATACCAATTTCAGGCTTCCGATTTATTTTGCAACTCCAGTGCTGAGCGGTGGCCGCAATCAATGTCCTTCGCCTGCCACATGTGCCCCATCCACATATTCCTGCTCCAAAACCGAAGCCAGGACTGCGGCCACCACCGCCGAAACGCCGACCGCCAAGAAGCATACGCGTAAGCTGGTCGCTTCTTCGGCGCGAGCGAGAGCTCTAGTGAGAAACCGAGCCCGAACCGGGCGACCGGGGCCGGCTCCGAGAGTACGAGAACAACGCCTAGCTCGTGACCTTCCCATGCCGGTCTGCCAAGACTAGTAGTCCTCATTTCTCTCCGGACCGGATCCACTTCTAAGCATCATTGCGGAAAAGCTGCGCTCTAAAAGGTCGGATTTCAACACCCGATGATGGTGGCTATCCCAGAGATCATAATGCTCATTGGGGTCCTCTTGATGATCGAACAGCTCTCCTATTCCAACATCGTGATATACATTTAGTTTGTGACGTCCATCATAGTACATTGATGCGCGAGACCCTCGGCTGCCGCGGAACCTGAGGGAGTTGTGATACTCACTGACAACGTATGGCTTATGGCAATCCAGTGAGGTGTTGCCAAGCAGCATCTGGTCGAGTGAGAGCCCCTGCATAGCCTTGGGGACTTCAAGCCCCGATAACGAGAGCAATGTGGGCGCAATATCGACCAGCTCGACTAGTGCATTCGACACAGATCCTTGGGCTGAGCTGCCAGGCACGGAAATCACAAGTGGGACATGCACCACACCCTCATAGAACCGGCAGCCTTTGTAGAGCAGGCCGTGGTCACCCATCATGTCACCATGATCGCTCATGAAGACAACGATCGTGCGGTTCAGCTGGCCGGTTTCCGTCAAAGCGTCTAGTATCCGGCCGACCAGATCGTCCACTTGAGCCACCTCCGCGTGATAGGCCGCTCTCATCTCCCAAATATTGTACTTCGTGGGTGGCGCTTCATGCGTAGGTCCTGCCAATTCGTCGTTGTGCGCCTCACCCGCGTCTGTTGCTGCATGCCAAGGATCCACCGCGAAATTTGCTTGCTGATCGACTCGTTCAAATTTCTTCTGGTGCTCGAGATCAATCGGCTTGAAGGCAGGATCAGGCATATCACTTGGGTTGAACCGCCTGAGGTAGTCTGGCGGGGGATTGAGGGGCGGATGAGGCGCGTCGATGTTAATGCCTAAATACCAATTACGATCAGAATGCATCTTGATGAAACGCTCAGCCCGATCGCCTGCCCAACGCGCCTGCCGATATTCTGCGGCCGGTCCCGGACCATAGTGTTGGTCAAGATACGGTTTGAAGTAGGCTTCTGGATCGACTCCTTTTGACCACATCCACGCATGATAGTCATGGTTGCCTGACCACTCCGGAAATGGCTCAGGGCTCCAGTAGAACTCGGCAAATCCATCGTCTGGGCGCTTTTCTATCATGCCACGGGTGGCAGACAGATGCAGCTTTCCTATGTGCCCTGTATAGTATCCGGCATTCGCCATCAGTTTTGGGAGCAAAACGAGATGCGAAGGAAATGTGCCGGCGCCGTTTTGATGCACTTGGTGTGCGATCGGATACAACCCTGTCAGAAAGCTCGTTCGGCTCGGCGTGCAGATCGGGCTTTGACAATACGCACGAGCGAATGCCGTACCCCTTGCGGCCAGACGGTCGATATTGGGAGTTTGCGTGCCTTTGAACCCCATGCACTGCAAGGTGTCCCAACGCTGCTGATCGCTGCAAATCCAGACTATATTAAAGTTGCTCAACTCTCATCCCATACGCTATGGAGGTTCAGTTCGCGCACCAACGGCGCGCAAAACCGCGCCGGTGGTGACGTGTAAAGACTATTTCAGGTATCCAGCACGCTTCACGATTTCGACCGCATCACCTTGAGCATCGTCCAAGGCAGCCTCTGGGCTCTTGCTCCCGACAACCGCCTCTTGCAGGGCACGGCCAAGGCGGTCGCCGATCTCCTTGAATTCAGGGATCCGAGGATAATACCACTCGGGCGCCCCGCGAAGCGTTTCTGCATAGGTTGCCGCAAACGATCCATGGCCATAATCATAGTCATGTTTCGCACGGATTTCCGGATCGTCCCACAGCGATGTCCTGGTGATGGCGACAAAGGTGCTGTCGAGCGAAATCCGCTTCATGAGATCTTTACTCGTCGCCCATTGAAGGAAGGCCGCTGCAGCTGCCTTGTTTTCTGTTGCAGCTGGAATGACATACGCCTGTCCTGCAAAGGGCGGGAACCTCCCACTTACACCCCCAGGGGGCAAAGCAAACCCAAGCTTACCGACGACCTTCGACAGCTTGGGATCGAGAATGCGACCTGCGGTGGGAGCGCCTTCGACAGTCATAGCAATGCGGCCCTGCTGCATTGCAATGACGACGTCGTCAAACGTTGCTGAGGTGCTGCCAGGCACGGTGAAATTGGTCATCACGTCTGTGTACCATTTCAGCGCCTCCACGGCGGCGGGCGTATTGACCGTGGGCGTCAGATCCGCCGGTTCGTTCGCGAAATACTTACCGCCGAAACCATAAAGGACCTGGCCCCAAAACCAAATATTTTCACCGGTGTCGGGCTGCCCCCTTAGCGCAGTGCACTGGATGTCAGCCTTTTTCAACAGCTCGCAGTCCTTGCGGAATTCCTCCCACGTTTGCGGTGGCTGCTTGATACCGGCCTTCTCGAATAAGTCGGGACGATAATAAAGGAGCTGCGTCGCCGCGAAATGCGGCAATGCCAGTTGTTTGCCGTCCTTGTTGTACAGGCGCAGCACGGGAGCGATGAAATCCTGTACGTCCGCGCTCTTCATATCAATGTAATTATCAAGCGGCTCCAGGATATCGCCAGATGCGTATCGCCCGAACTCCTCGCTCCCTAAGTATACGACGTCGTAACTATTTGAGCGCGTCAAGAGCTCGACCGACACCTTTTGAACGGTCGGCGCATACCCGAAGAGATCAAACTGTACTTCAGCGCCAGTCTTCTCCGTGAATTCGTGCGCGAATTTTTTGAGCTCCAAATCGTATGCCGAGTTTGTCGATAGGACCTTTATTTTCACGCCGTCATAGCGCTGCTGAGCCGACGCACCGCCGCCGACGGCAACACCTAATGCAACAGCAAGAATTCCAAGACATCTCATTGCTTCTCTCCTTGAGCTAGCGTTTCACCCTTTCACGGAACCGGTCGTTGTTGGGCCGGCGACGTATTTCTTTACGAACGGCACGAAAACCACGATCGGGACCAGCATAAGCACGCATGCGGCTGCCGCCTTGCCCCAATCGGTCCCCTCAAATGGCATGAAATTCAGTATTGCGACGGCTGCAGTTTTTGCGTTATCGCGTGTCAGTGTCAGCGCAAAAAGAAACTCGTTCCACGAACCAATGAATATCAATATTGCTGTTGCCATGATGCCAGATCTGGCGATGGGTATCGAGATGAGCGTCATCGTCTGCAGCGTTGACGCGCCGTCTATCATCGCGGCTTCTTCAATTTCACGCGGCACTTGGTCGAAAAACGCCGACAAATACCAGATCGCAAGCGGAACAGCGAACATTGTGTTGACGATGATCAGCGCAATCTTCGTGTCGACGAGGTGTACTTGACGAAAAAAGAGAAAGTAGGGGATGATGTAGATCATCGCTGGCGCCGCCCGGAGTGCCAATACCAACGTCAATACCCTTCGCATGGCAGTTTTCTGCAAATGAGAGATACCAAAGGCTGCCGGGACCGAAAGCGCCATGGTCAATATGATGGTGCTGCATGAGACCACAATTGAATTGATGAGCGCGGAAGAGAAGTCCTTGTCAGCGATTATCGCAGTATAGTGCTGAGTGGATGGCTCCCCCACGATCACGGGCGGCCATTGAAACATCTCGGTTGGCTGTTTGAGAGATGTCGATAGGGTCCACAATATCGGCGAGAATAGGAATAGCGCAAAGGCAGCGCAGACAAGATATCCGTAGATGTGACGTCCAAGGTCTCGACGCATGGGCTTACCTCCCAACGCGAGCGGCCGAGATCTGGCGAATAGACCAAAAGCACACGCCGACGATCGTTGTTGTGAATGCCACGAGAATTGCGGCGGAATAATCAAGATCGAGATATGTAAATGCGGTCAGAAAAGCGTAGAAGTTTAGGGGTTCAGTCGCCCCTGCCGGCCCGCCACCTGTCAACACGAAGATCACGGGGAAAATCCCAAGGACCTCTAAAGCTTGAAACACGGCAACGGCTCCCATCGCAGGTAAGACGAGCGGTATGGAAATATACCATTGCGCCTGGGCCCAATTTGCTCCGTCGAGGTTTGCCGCCTCATAAATCTCGTCTGGGATCGAGTCCAAAGACGAAAGAAGCAGCAAAGCAACTATGGGAACCCCAAACCAACTCGATACGATGATCACGGAGACAAGCGCTGACGTTTTGCTTCCAAGTAAGTCAGCTTCGAAATTGTGGCCGAACAAGCTTGCGAGATAAGACAAGCCGCCCACACCAGGAATGAGGAACAACTTCCACACAATTCCGCCCACCGCTGGCGGAACTACCGACGGAAGCAGGAAAGCTGCTTTCATCCACCGTGTGCCAACGAGCTTTTCCTTTAGCGCTATTGCCAACGCTAACCCACACAGTAGTTGGAGGCCGACGGGGACAACGACCAAAATGAACGTAACCAGTGCGGCGTTGATAAACCGACCGTCGGATAAGAAGCGCGCGTAATTGTAAAGCCCGATAAAGCGCGTCTTTTCCGGGAAGGCTATGTTGAAGTCCCCGAACGAGAGGGCAGCGACAGCTGCAATCGGCACGAACGTCGCAAGACACAGGAACCCGATCGCGGGTGTAACGAGCGCCGAAGACACTTTAAGCCGGGAAGATGCCATCGTCCGTTGCTCCTGGAATATGTATGCTCGCCCTGGAATGGGCCCCTCAGCTGCTGTCAGCAACGCTAAAGCGAGCTTCAGCAAGCATGAGGGCGTCAACGATGCAGTGTTCGCCCCGTGGTGAGTAATTCGCGGCCGTCAACGTGATGAAGCGCCGAGAAAATTCCACGATGTATAGTTTTTTTGTAGACTTACCTTTCCAAGTTTCATGCGCCTTTGGAAACAGAATGCTGCGCAGCATTCAATTGGTGGGCGAAGCACGACGCATTCCTACCCGTCGACGAAGGTCTCGAGGTAGCTGGATCACTGCCACTGACTCGCCATTGCTGTCTTGATCAGGGGCTAGGAAGGGCGTCCGGAACGTGTCATCTCCGGACGCGCGTGCTCAGATCGTGGCTCCGATTCGTTCATGGTCACCTTTGTGTCATTTTGGCTATAACGAAACTGGGCATCAGTAAGTCCGGCCGCGTCGGACAACTCTGCGGCTAACAGTTGAGCGGGCAGGATGTCCACGATTGATCGTGCCACGCGGTTCTGCAAAAATGGTACCTTCACAACTGTCAGGTTTTTGTCGTCTTGAGGCGACTCGCTTGCGGTCACCAGAAGAACTGCGCAGCCGATTTCAGCCAATTCCTGCGCCAGTCGCACTTCGCGGCCGTCACCGAATATCAAAATCCCGGTTGCCTGATCCATCGATTCCATCGGGCCGTGCAAGTAGTGCAGCGTGTCTGAGACGCCGGTGGGCACCCTCGCAGCCTCGCGAATGAGCAAACAAGCCTCGCCCGCTGTACCCAAGGCCGATATCGCGCCAACGCAATCGATCGCCCGCTGGTCATGAAACATTTCTCCAATACGTGCCATCTTTTTCGCCGAGTCTTCCAAGACCTCGCTTGCTATCAGAGGAATGTCGTTCCAATTGAAGCTGTCTTCACCACAGAGCGCATCTATCAGCAGCCCGCCTGCCAGCAGCGAGCCTGTGTAGCCGGTGCTCGACGGCAGTGAATCCGGACCGGACTCAAAGTGAAGTGCTGCCGAAGCGGTGCGTGACAGTGGGTCGTTGCCTTCGCTTGTAATCGCCAGGGATGGTAACCTACTGTGGACGGTGAGTGCAGCGATTGGCTCGATGCTTCTTCCTCCGACAGAAAAGACTATGATCGCGTCGCCAGGGTCGCCCGGCTCCATGAGATCGACCGCGCGCCAAGTATTTGCTCGTCTACCGCGACGTTGCAGTTCACCGGCCACTACCCCCGCTGCTTCGTAACTCGCGCCTATCCCGGTAACGACCACAGTCCCCTTTTCAAACGGCACGAGATCAAAATCGCGAAGCTGCGTTCCGACGACTTCCAAAGTATGGCGAAACTGATCGGGTTGGCGAGCGATCGTTGACCTGTAAATCATTGGATATCCTTGTGTTGGAAGATGATTGAGCTCTCTGAGCGATCGCCGGCCATGCGAAGTTGCCGCGCCATAACGCAGGCGCCTAAAACCGGCGGCTTGTCGAGGAAGGTGACCGCTACTGTCGCCCCGAAACGATTGGAAATTTGATGGGAGAACGCATTGGCTAAAAGTGGCTGGGCGAGAATGACCCCCCCGCCTACCACGACGTCTTTGTCGGGCACGCCCGCCAACATCAGATGGTGGACCAACTGAGTCAGGGCCGCTGCGCCCTCGTCAATAACGCGTTTAGCCAAGGACGAACCTTCATTGGCGGCGTAGAAGATAACGGGTGCGTGTCGCCCCAGAGCCGAGGCGCTGCCTTCCTTCGCGATCGCGGTGCCGATGTTCGTGGGGCTATTCAGTCCGAATGCCTCACAAAGCGCTTCGACAAGCGGCTCTGACCTCGCCCCTCCCAGGTCAATATGCAATCGCACTGCTCGGCCGGCCTCGCGTACTAAACCTGGAGCGCTCCCTTCGTCTCCGATTGCCCAGCCCCAACCGCCTGCGACATGCATCTTGCCTTTCTGGTCTCGAGCGACGGCGATTGAGCCAGTGCCCGCGACGACACCAATTCCGCTGGAAAGCCCCATGGCGAGGGGAAAAAGTTCTGCATCATTGACGACCCTTAAGGGGCAGGCAAAATGATTGGAAAGTGGCTGTTGGAGAACGGCGCACTCTTCCTCATCATCGCATCCATGAGAGCCAATCGCGATGCTGTTGGGCGTGGCGCCAGCAGCAAATCTGCGAATTAGCGCGATTAGTCCAGGGATATCGTGGTCATAGGCGCCAGAACGCCATTCACTGGTTCGCACGACCAAATCGCGGGCCATACCCTGGTCCAGGCAAGCCCTCAAATGCGTTTTGGTGCCACCGATATCGACACCAATTGTTATAGAACCCATCTCTTCACTCTGTTCGCATTCGCGTGTAGCGGCCGCGGTTCCAGTCTATTTTTAGAAGAATATCACTATTTTATCTTTCACAAAAGATGGTTTTTTTCATCATCTCGAGTTATCTTACCGTTGACGAAGGGATGTCGGATGTCAGTTGCAAAAAGGGAGGCAGGCGGTAGAGCCCTAACGAAAATTATGTTCACTGCTTGGCAATGTGCTGAAAAGTTCCTATTGCTCTCGCTGCCCGCGTCAAATCAAACCCAGAGGAGCTGGAGCCCCGTGATCTCAAGGGAATCGTTTTAATGCAGGAAAACATTTTAGCGCGATTGCGATCGTCTCAGCCCAGTCTCAGTCCGGCGCTCCTTCGCATCAGTGAGTACGTCCTTAAGGATCCCGCGAAGGTCGTGAATCAAACCATTACGGAGGTTGCTGACGGATCCGGATCGAGCGAAGCGAGCGTCTTAAGGTTCTGCAGAGACATCAAATTTTCGAGCTTTCAGCGTTTCAAACTGGCGTTGGGAATCGAACTCTCCACTCACCAGACAATCAGACACGCCAGCCCCTCTGGTGACGTCATCGACGATACGCTGTCGACGGCCGTCACCGCGCTCAAGCAGACAAAGGACCTGTTGAACCAGGCCGCTCTCGAATTGGCGGTAAAACAGATCATACGAGCAAAAAGTATCGATCTCTACG
Source organism: Mesorhizobium sp. L48C026A00 (assembly GCF_000502375.1). NCBI lineage: Bacteria > Pseudomonadati > Pseudomonadota > Alphaproteobacteria > Hyphomicrobiales > Phyllobacteriaceae > Mesorhizobium > Mesorhizobium sp. L48C026A00. The sequence goes on from NZ_AYWU01000028.1 coordinate 65,075, forward strand.
GTTTCGGGGGCTCTGCGAATGTGGCCCGATACGCGCATTACTTGTTTGTTCGATTCGGACTGGTGTCGCGCGTGCTGGACGACCCGCATCTCGCAGTCATGAGCGCCGTGAATCTCGGGCCGAAGCAAGTCGCACTGGCAATTTCGGAATCTGGCTCGAGCAAGGATACCATCAACTCACTTATGGCAGCCAAGGCTGCTGGCGCATTCACCATCGCAATCACATGTCATATACGCAGTCCAATCGCTGCCAACGCGGACGCTGTACTGGGAGCATCCTCAACAGACACCCCCATCATGCGAGGAGCATTCTCCCGGGTCGCTGGACAATATTTGATCATCGACATCCTCGCCAACATGATCGCTAAAGATGGCAGCAAGTTCCAGGCGGCTATGCAGCGAACCGCAGAAGCCACCATAGATAAAAGCTTTTAGCCGAAACGTTCGCGCAGGTAGTCGTTCAGGAAACGACCGTCCGGATCAAAGCGAGCCCTTTGGGAAACAAAATCCCGGTATCTTGGGTACAAGGCTTCGATCTCGGACCGCCCCAGACTGTGAAGTTTGCCCCAGTGCGGACGACCTTTCACCGAGGAAAAGGTTGTCTCGCAATCACGGATGAAATCCCAGTAGTCCTCTCCTGCTGCGCCGGACACGGATATCATCGCGGTCTTCCGCTGAAAGTACGGACTCAACCAAATATCGTCAGCCGCCACGGTTCTATACTCCACCGGGAATATCTGCGACGGATACTTCGTCTGTATCAGCTTGCGGATTTCGCGGAATACCGCCGGACCGTCCTCGTAGGGCACCGAGTATTCGCATTCGTTATGGTTCGGCATCGGAATTGAACCCGGAAATATCCGGTAGCTGGGCCCTATTCTCTCGCCGGCCCGATCTTCGACAGACTCTGGCAATTGAGCCGTGATGTTCAGCGTTCTCATTTCGCAGACACCAGATTTGCTGCGAGTACGTCCGATGCCAGACGTGTCGGGCAGGCTGTATAAGGACGCCGAGTGTTCGGTCGGGCACCAGAAAACGCGGAGACTCCGGTTTTCCTGACATAGCTGATCCAGGTGATCCATGCATTCTTCGAAATCCTCACGCCATATTTTGTCATGAAGATCAAAAGCAGGAATAAGCTTCATCGTGACGGAAAGTACCACGCCGAACATTCCGATAGAAACTTTTGCAGCGTTGAGGGCGTCGACGTCTTGCGAAGCATCGAAATTGACGATGGATCCGTCGCCGGTGGCTATCCGCATTCCAACTATCGGGCCCGCTAAGCATTTTAAGCTGTCGCCGCTGCCATGCGTACCCGTCGATACGGCCCCGCTTATCGTTTGCAGATCGATATCGCCCTGGTTCGGCAATGCCCAACCTGCAGAACGCAGTTCAGGACCAACGTCACAAATCCGCGTTCCGCCGCGAAGCGTCACGCTGCCGCTGGTTAGGTCGATATTTTCGATCCCCGATAGACGCTCCGCTGAGATCAGAACTCCGTCCGTGGGGACAATCGGCGTATAAGAGTGTCCCGTACCCACGACGCGGACGCGCAGGTTTTTCGAGGCTGCTGCCTTGATCGTACTGCAAACGTCATCGTCCGAGCTTGGCATCTCGAAATGCTTTACCCGACAAACCTGATTGCTCACCCAGTTCCGCCAGATCATGCTCGGGCCGAGTGTCGGCGATCCTGTTTCTGAAGAAGGCAATGGAGTTATCCTTGTTTGCGTTTTCTCGGGTGCTTGGCGGCATTCTAATGGCTTGGGCAGCCGTCCCGTTTCAGCTGAAACGGCAGCGCTGTCGCGCTGTGGCCGCCCCCGACTGATTTTGGGACGCTATGATGGATATCACCATCGCATTACATATAAAAGAAGATAATTTCCATTGTAAACTGAACTGTGCCAAGGCGCGAATCCGACCATCGTGTGGGGCACCAATCGAAAACCGTCTTGAACTCCGGGACCTCATTGGATCGGGGCTCAGCTCATTTCAAGCCTTGATGCCCCACGAACTCAGGCCAGAAACTAGAGCCCGCTGAAGGCAACCAGCGGGCGGAGGCGGACCGTTGCGCCCAGATGGTATTTTCATATCAATAGATGGTTTTTCATCATATCAGTGCCGGCAGGGATGCGTATCCTTTCATGGGCGCGCCACCAATTTTGAGGTTTAGTGGTGTCCACTTGCACCGTAAGCGATGTCCCGACGGCACCTTTCGGTGATCGGCGTGAAGGACGATGTTCGGAGCCTTTGAGGGCTTCGACACATGACGATTTCAGAGCTTACGCTTAAATCCAGCGATCACGAGCCCGCGCGCCGGTTCGAGGTGTTCACGGGCTCC
>NZ_AYWU01000029.1:0-66296 GCF_000502375.1 Mesorhizobium sp. L48C026A00
GCAATCAGTCCATTCTGTTACCTATCTATCCGGTTCGGACACCAGCCCCTTCTCCCCGTCACTATACGGGGAGAAGTGCCCGGCAGGGCGATGAGGGGCAGCGCAAACCTGAAACGATTGCCCCTGTGCCCCGCAACGAGGATCACGCCTCGAGCCAGACCTTCTCGAAATGCTGCTCCAGAGACTGATGCTGCTCGCAGCCGTGCACGCCCTTGCGGAACGTCCGGTAGACCGAGCGCCAGTAGGGCTGCATGATGATGCCGGAATCGCGCAGATTCTGCTCGATCTTGGCCATGATCTCCTTGCGCGCGCTGGCGTCGGGTGTGGCCAGCGCCTTGTCGAGCAAGGCGTCGAACTCCGGATTGGCGTAGGCGGTCTCGTTCCAGGCAGCGCCCGATCTGTAGGCCAGCGCCAGCACCTGGACGCCCAGCGGCCGGCCGAGCCACTCGGTGCAGGAGAAAGGATATTTGCTCCAGTCGTTCCAGAACGTCGCCGCCGGCAGCACGGTCCGTTTGACCTTCAGCCCGGCGTCGCGCATCTGCGCGGCGATGGCGTCGCCGGTGTTCTTCTGCCAGTCGACATCGACAGAGATGAGCTCGTATTCGTGATCGGACTTGCCGGCCTCGGCAAGCAGCGTCTTGGCTTCGTCGACATTGCGGACGGCCGGGCCGATATCGGCGTATTCGGCATGCATCGGGCCGACATGATGGTTCTCGGCCGGCTTGCCGCGGTCGTCCATGCCGATCTTCAGGATTGCGGCATTGTCGACGGAGAGCTGGGCGGCGCGTCGCACCCTGATGTCGTCATAGGGCGGATTGCCGACGTTGAAGCGCGCGACGATGGTCGAGCCGGTGGCAAGCTCGGAATTGCTCAGACCCATGGCGTCGGTCTGCGAGACGGTATCGGCGGCGGTTTCGTGGTTGGTGTCGATCTCGCCCGATTCGAAGGCCGAAAACATCGCATTGGGATCGGAGCCGTAGTCGACCCATTGGATGCCGTCGAGCCAGAAATCGCCCTTCCACCACGGCTTGTCCTTGCGGCGGACCTCGGCGCCGACCTCGGCGTCCCATGCCACCAGTTCGCAAGGTCCAGTGGTGATCGCCAAGGCCTTCAGCGGATCGCCGTCGCCGTCGTAGCTGCGGTGCATGATCAGCGCCGGATAGTCGGTCATGCCGGCAATCAGCGAAATGTCGGGCTTCGGCAGATTGAGCCGGACGGTAAAGTCGTCGACACGCTCGATGCCGCCGTCGATCGGCTTCTTGGTGGCGGCGTCGACCAGCGCCCCCATCCGCTCGGCGACCGAATTGCCGGCGACGCCGGCGTCGCACCAGCGCGTCAGATTGTGGACGACATCGTCGGCGTTGAAAGTGTCGCCGTTCGACCAGGTGATGCCCTTGCGGACGTGCAGCGTCAGCACGCGGGCGTCGTCGCTGGTCTCCCAACTCTCGAGCAGCCACGGCTCGAAGGTGAAATCGCGGTTCCAGCGCACCAGATATTCGTTGCAGTGGCGGGCGACATTGGACATTTCGACGCCGTCGAAGGTGCGCGGGTCCTTCCAGCCCTTGACGTTCATGGCGACGCGCAAGACGCCGCCGCGCTTCGGCTCCTGCGCCCTGGCCGGGGAAGGCGCGAGACCGACAAGCGCCAGCGCGCCGGCGACGCTGACGCCAAGTGCTGCCATGGTGGCGAGATATTCGCGCCGGTTCATGCTGCCTTTTTTAAAACCGTCGGCGACGGGCTCGGCCTGCGGATGCAGCGCTCTTTCGGTCAGCATCAACTTCATCGTCGAATCCTCCCTGTCGGCGCCCGGTCGACCGCTTCGCGGGGGCGGATGCGGTCGCCGGGCGCCCTTGGCCATAGGCGATGATAGTGCGGGATTCAGCGGGGAAGTGTTCGGGTTTCCGCAGGCGTTGTGCGCTGTTCCGCAGAAGCTTGCGCTACTGCGGCGCAGAACCTTTCGAGACGCCGGCGGGACAGCGCCCCCCTCTGCCCTACCGGGCATCTCCCCCACTTGGGGGGAGATCGGCTGTCGTCCCGGCTTTCGCCAATTTCCAACATCGCAGCAGGAGCGCAGCGCCGAAACTGCCAATCTCCCCCCTCGTGGGGGAGATGCCAAGTTTTGGCAGGGAGGGCAGGACAGAGGGGGGCGCCAAGGATCGCCAGCCTTCCTGGTTCAGAGTTCGTCGTAGAGCCGGGCGGCGTTTTCATAGGTGAAGCGCAAAGGCACCGAGCCCACGACCTGCCACGCATCGACCGTCTCCCCTGCCATCAATCGGCAGGCGCCCTCGGTTGTGGTGACGGCGCCGCCATAGAGCCGGTTGGCAAGGTTGAGGATGGCGGTCTGGTGCATCGCCGTGCTGCCGCTGCCGCAGGCATCCTTGACCAGCAGCACGCGAAAGCCCGATGATACCGCATCCCTGACGGTGGCGTCGATGCAGGCCTCGGTCCACACGCCGGCAACGACCAGCCACTCGATGCCTTTGGCCCTGAGCCGGCCCGCGGCAGGGCCCGAACCGAAGGCGCTGGCCTCGGTCTTGACCAGCATCATCTCGCCGTCGACCGGCGCCACTTCCGGACAGATCGCCGTCAGCGGATCGTCCTTGTCGGAGAAGGCCGACCTGCCATTGGCATCGACCGGATGGAACCGCCGCGCCTCCCTGGTGAGATCGACGATATAGGCCGAATGGTAGAGCAGCACATCGTTGGCCCGTGCCGCCGCCTGCAGGCGCTGGACGTTGGCGAGGATGTCGGCAAAACCCTCGACCAGATAGCGCTTGTCCTGCCGGTGCTCCTCCTGGAGGTCGACGAACACCGCGGCCACCGTGCCGCGTCTGATCGAGACCGGGCCCTTCATGCGGACACCTGAACGAAAGCATGAGCGCTGCGGTTAGTCCCGACGATTTGCGATACCGCACCTCGATTGGTGGTGGATGCTGGGATCAAACTTCTTTCTCCAGAAAGTCGTCCTCATAGGGAAAGCGCGACAGAAGCTCGGTGCCGGTTTCGGTGACCAGGATCTCGTCCTCGAGCTTGACGCCCTCGCGTCCGCCTTTCTCGCCGATATAGCTCTCGACGCTGACCACCATGCCGGGCACGACAAAACCGTCGCGGCCATAAGTCTCGTAGTCCATGGCGTGCGCGATGAACGGCGTCTCGCCATGCATGCCGACGCCGTGCATGACAGACGTGTAGCGCTGGTCGACGAAGCGGTCCGGGATCTTCCAGGCCTTTTCGGCAATTTCGCGAAACGCCATGCCCGGCCTGACGATCGAGATGTTGTGCTGAACCTGGTCGTGGGCCATGCGGTAGAGCGATTTCTGATAATCCGTCGGCTTGCCCGGCCCGCAGCGGAAGGTGCGCGAGAAGTCCGAATAATAGCCGTAGCAGCCGATCGTATCGGTATCCAGCGCCAAAAGTTCGCCCGGCCTGATCTTGCGGCCGCTGGCTTCGTTGAACCACGGGTTGGTACGCTGGCCCGAGGTCAAGAGCCGGGTTTCGATGAACTCACCGCCCTGGCGGATCACCTCGTGATACATGATGGCGAACAGGTCGTTCTCGGACACGCCGGGCTTGATCGCCTCGCGCACCGCATAGACGGCCGCCTCGGCGCCGGCCATCGATACCTGCAGGCATTTTACCTCTTCGGGCGTCTTGACCGCCCGCACGGCGAGGATCTCGCCCTGGCAATCCCGGGCCTCGCAGCCGCGCTTTTCCAGCGCCAGCGCCTGCAGATGGCCGCAGCGGTCGAGGCCGAGCTTCATCGAGCCGCCGCCATGTACCTTGAGCAGCTCAGTGATCTCGTCGGCGAAGGGGCCGGCGGTCTCGTCGTCGCGGCCCGACACCGAAGACCACACCAGCCTGGACGGCCGCGCCTCATCGATCGTGTCGAGCACCATCGAGACATGATAGCTCTGCGGATATTCGAACAGCACGATCGGCCCTTCGGTCGGGATGAAGAAGTAGCGGGTCGAATTGCGCAGGAAATAACCGAACATGTTGCGCGAGCCGGTGGCGTAGCGCTGGTTATAGGGATCGAACAGCACGACGCCGCCATAACCGGACTCGCGCATCCAGGCGCGCAGCTTGGCCAGCCGGCCCTTGCGCAACGCGTCCGCATCGATGAAGGACGGCTCGGTGTCGGACAGCCACATGCCGCCGGCCGGATCGGCCGCCGCCGGGTGGCGCATACGGTCCTTGAAGTCGACGTCCTCAGTGCTGTCGGGGTCGAACACGACGATGCTCATGGGGTGCCTCCTGGAAGCGGGGAAGATGAGCCATGCACCGCGAAGAGGCTGTGCGGGATACCGCAGATGTTGTGCGAAATACCGCTTGAAGTCGTTCCGCGGCGCTCTACGGCGCCCCCCTCTGTCCTGCCGGACATCTCCCCCACGAGGGGGGGAGATTGGCAGCTTCGGCGTTCCGCTCATTCCTGCAACGTTGGCGATCGGCGAAATCAGCGGTGACAGCCGATCTCCCCCCAAGTGGGGGAGATGGCCGGCAGGCCAGAGGGGGGCGCTGTCCCGCCAACGTCCAAAAAGACCTAATGCCTGCGCGCCACCTTCGGCGCATGCCCATGCTCTTCCCTGAACGCCCGCGCAAAGCTCGACATCGAAGCAAAACCGCAGGCCAGCGCCACGTCGCGCACCATCAGTGTCGAATGCGCCAAAAGGTCGGCGGCGCGCTTCAGTCGCAGGCGGCGGTAATAGCCGTTGGGCGAGACGCTGAGCTCGGAGCGAAAGTTTCGTTCGAGCTTGTCGGAGGAGACGCCGAGCTTTTCCGCCAGCGCCGCCATGCCGAGCCGCTCCTCGACCGCGTCCTCCATGATGGCGATGGCCGCCAGCACCAGCTCGTTCTGGACGCCGGTGCGCAGCCGCAGCGGCATCAGCTTGCGGTCGACGCTGGAGCGCAGCGGGCTGTGCACGAACCATTCGGCGACGCCGGCCGCGAGCTCGGCGCCATAATCTGATGTGATGATCTCCAGCATCATGTCGAGGCTGCCGACGCCGCCGGCCGAAGTGAAGCGCTTGCGGTCGATGACATAGAGATCGCGCCTCAGCTCGATGTCCGGAAACGCCTCGGTGAACGCCGCCTGGCTGGTCCAGTGCAAGGTGCAGGCATGGCCGTCGAGCAGGCCGGCCCGCGCCAGGAAGAAGGCAGCATCCGCCACCGCGCCGATATGGGCGCCGCCGCGCAGGCTCCTGCGGATCCAGCTCACCGCGTCCTCAGCCACGAGATGATCGGCATCGCCGCCCGAGCAGACGACGATGCGGTCGACCTTCGGCGCATCGCCGGCGAAAAAGCCGGGCTGGATGACGACCCCGTTCGAGGCCGCGACCGGGCCTTCAGCGGCGCCGACGATGATCCAGCGGTAGCATTCTTTCTTGGCCAGCACGTTGGCCGCGCGCAACGGCTCGATGACCGAACTGAACGCCATCATCGGAAAGCCGGGGAAGACCAGCACCGCGAAGGTGAGCGGGGCGTCGTTTGCCGTCGGCTGGTCTCGCTCTCGAGTAGTCATGACTTCAACCGTGCCTGTGGGCAATTGCAGGGAAGGCCACAATTCCGCCGGATGCCACTCAGGTCAACGGGCGGTTGGGTCAGTTTGAAAATTCCATCGCGACTAGGCGTTGTCGCCTATCGGCCGAACTCCTAAATGCTTGCCGTAGCATTGGAGATAGTGACGGTCGCACTGCGCGGCCCGTATAAGAAGCGAGTTTAGGTCGCTAAAATTAGCTTCTTGACCTGTTTACGGTCTTCCGGCGACCATTGCTTCGGGTCTTCCCCGTGAGCGATCGCGCCGTGAAGCTCGACGTGCTTCATCACTTCCGCCTCGGTCTCTGCCGTGAACATCGCTGGACAGGCCTCGTTTCCCGGATAATCCCTGCAACGATACGAGTAAGCCATGACTTTCCCTCCAGGTTGCCCCGATAGCAAAGCGAGGGTACGTCGCCTTTGTCAATTCACAGTTGGATGCGCCAGTCAGCCGGGAAATTTCAAACTGACGCCACTATCCAACAGGGCACGGACCCCCCTTCAACTCGCCAGCGCCTGATCCAGATCCGTGATCAGATCGTCGCCATCCTCGATACCCGCCGACAGCCGCACCAGCGAATCGGAAATCCCGATTTCCGCGCGTTTTTGCGCCGGGATCGAGCCGTGGGTCATCAGCGCCGGGTGCTCGATCAGGCTTTCGACGCCGCCGAGGCTTTCGGCCAGCGTGAACAGTTGCGTGTGCTCGAGGAAGCGTTTGGTGCCGGCGAGGTCGCGGTCGAGCTCGACCGTGATCATGCCGCCGAAGGCGTGCATCTGCTTTCTGGCGATGGCGTGCTGCGGATGGCTGGGGAGACCGGGATAGATAACGCGGCGGATGTCGGTACGGCGCTCCAGCCAGTGCGCGATCTTCTGGCCGTTCGACGAATGGCGCTCCATCCTCAGCGCCAGCGTCTTGAGGCCGCGTAGCGCCAGAAAACTGTCGAACGGTCCGGAAATGGCGCCGATGGCGTTCTGCAGGAATTTCAGCCGGTCGGCGAGATCCTTGTTGTCGCCGACCACGGCGACGCCGCCGACCATGTCGGAATGGCCGTTGAGGTATTTCGTCGTCGAATGCACCGATATGTCGATGCCGAGCTCCAGCGGCCGCTGCAGGTAGGGGCTGCAAAAGGTGTTGTCGGCGACCGAGAGCACGCCTTTGCGCCTGGCCAGGGCTGCGACCGCTTCGAGATCGACGACGCGCAGCAGCGGATTTGTCGGCGTCTCGACCCAGAGCAGCTTGGTTTCCGGGCGGATCGCCGCTTCGACCGCGGCCAGATCGGTGAAGTCGACGAAGTCGACCTGCAAATTGGCCGAGCGCTTGCGCACCCGCTCCAGCAGCCGGAACGTGCCGCCATAGATATCATCGGTGGCAACGACATGGGCTCCGGAATCGAGCAGTTCGAAGATCGTGGCGATCGCCGCCAGCCCCGAGGCGAAAGCGAAGGCGGCTGCGCCGCTTTCGAGATCGGCCACCGCGCGCTCGAAGGCAAAGCGGGTCGGGTTCTGGCTGCGGGCATATTCAAAACCCTTGTGCACGCCCGGGCTCTGCTGGCCGTAGGTCGAGGTCGCATAGATCGGCACCATCACCGCGCCGGTCGTCGGGTCGTGGCTCTGGCCGCCATGGATGGTGCGCGTCGAGAAGGCCAGGCGGTTGCTGCCCGATACGGTGGCTTTGATGGTCATCTTGCGCGGCGCCTCAGATGGTTGATCAGGTCGATGCGGGTAATCAGGCCGATGAATTCGTCGCCGTCGAAGACGATGGCGACCTCGTTGCGGTCGAACACCGGCAGCAGCGCGTCCAGCGTCTGGCTGGCCTGCAGCGTGTGCAGATTGGAAGTCATCGCCGTGCGCACCGGGGCCTTGAAACGGTCCCAGCGGCTGTCATAAGGGCCTTCGACGTGGGCGAGGATATCGCTTTCGTCGACGATGCCGACGAGCTTGCCGTCGTCCAGCACCGGCAGTTGCGAGACGTCCGAACGGCGCATGCGGCCATAGGCGTTGAGCAGGCTTTCGTCCGGGCCGACAGACACGATGTCGCCGGTGCGGTGCGTGCGCATCACCAGGTCGCGCAGATCGCCATGCTGCTCGTGCTCGGCGAGGCCCTGCTCGATCAGCCAGAAATCGTCGAACACTTTCGACAGATATTTGTTGCCGCTGTCGCAGACGAAGGTGACGACCCGCTTCGGCACGGTCTGCTCGCGGCAATAGCGCAGCGCTGCCGAAAGCAGCGTGCCGGACGACGAGCCGGCGAGAATGCCCTCCTTGGAAAGCAGGTCGCGCACCGCCAGCATGCTCTGCTTGTCGGTGATCGAGTAGGCCTTCTTGACTAACGACAGATCGGCATTGGGCGGGACGAAATCCTCGCCGATGCCCTCCACCGTCCAGCTGCCGGCCTCTTGCATCTTGCCGGTCTTGATCAGGGGCGCCAGCACCGAACCGACCGGATCGGCGAGAATCATCTCGGTCTTCGGCGAGATTTTTGCGAAATAGCGGCCAAGCCCGGTCAGCGTGCCGCCCGAGCGGACGCCGACGACCACTGCATCGACGTCACCGTCGAGTTGCGAATAGATCTCCGGACCGGTCGTGGTTTCATGGGCGTCCGGGTTGGCCGGATTGGCGAACTGGTTGGCATAGAAGGCGCCGGGCAGCTCGGCGGCGATCTTTTCGGCCATGTCCTGATAGTATTCGGCGTGGCCCTTGCCGACATCGGAACGGGTCATGCGCACTTCCGCGCCGAGTGCCCGCAAATGCTGGATCTTTTCGCGTGACATCTTGTCGGGCACGACCAGGATAATGCGGTAGCCCTTGGGGATGCCGACCTGGGCGAGGCCAAGGCCGGTGTTGCCGGCGGTCGCCTCGACGATGGTGCCGCCGCGCGTCAGCTTGCCCTGTTTTTCGGCGTCGGCGATCATCGACAGCGCAATGCGGTCCTTGATCGAGCCGCCGGGGTTCTGGCTTTCGAGCTTGATGAACAGCCGGCACTTGCCGATGTCGAATTTGGTCAGCTCGACAACCGGCGTTTGCCCGATCAGGTCGAGAACCGATGCATAGGGCGGACGCAGGCGGGACATTGCCCTGTCCGGGAGGGCGATCTTGTGCACGCTCATGCTGATGCTCCATGGTCAAGCGACCGCCTTGGGCAGGCTGTCAGCCTATCTTCTTTTCCAGCCGTTTGCAGTCTGAAAGAAGATAGATCGTGCCAATCCATTGGCCAGACGGGGAATGGGATTCCGGTGGGGCCGCTCCGTCACGCCAATCACGATAAGGTCGCGGGACAGCACCCCGTAGAGCGCCGACCTCACCCAAGCAACCGCTTCCCCAGCCTTGCACATTGCACGCGAATATCCGGTATGGCGTCGATCTCGAAGAAGGTGCCGCGCGTCAGTGGTCCGACCGCCAGGATCTTGGCCGAGACGGTGCCATCGCTGGCGGTGACCTCGCAATTGTCCGATACGTCGAGGCCAAGCCGCAGCGGATCCGGCCGGGCCAGCCCGCGGTCGACCAGCGACCGCACCACGCTGTTCGACGTTGTCGAGATGTCCCTGGCGATGCCGGTGCAATCGTAGATACGGGCGACGTCGAACGTCTCGATGTTTTGCGTGTGGCGCGACTGGACCTGCACGCTGAATTCGTCGCCCGCCGTGATGCCGAAGACGCGCCCGGCGACAAGCCGGATGCGGCCCGACTGCACCGCCTCGGTGACACGGGCATAGACTTCCGGCGCCATCCGATGGCGGTGGATGTCCCACCACGCCTTGGTGTGCTCGACAAAGCGGCGCTTGGCCGAAGACGGCCAGTTCTGCCAGATCTTCTGGTTGAACGGCCTGAGACCGTCGACGACGTCGCGCCAGTCGATGCCGGCCTTCTGGTTTTCCCGGATCAGGTCGCGAAACCAGCCGACGAAATAGGAGAGCTGGGTGCCGAGCGGAATGTCGGCGACGTCGAGCTTGATCGGATTGCCCTTGCGGTGTGGCGAAGGCAGCAGGCCGCGCCGCGACACCGCGATAATCTCGCCGCGATGGCCGCGTTGTTCGAGCGACAGGAAGGCATCGACCATGCTCAACCCCGTGCCCAGCACCAGGACCCGGGCTTCCCCGTCGAGCACGGTGTCGGCCTCCGATCCCATCCTGATCGCATGGCCGTGGCCGGCACCTGGCTCCTCGTCATGTCCGGTCGCCAGCACGGCAAGGTGGGCGACGACGCTGGTACCGTTGGCCAGCGCCACCTCGACCCCGGACCCGGTCGGCGAGATCGACAGGCTCTCCTCGCGGATCAGGCGAAGACGCCCCGTCTCGCGGGCCTCGAGCTCGTCCAGCAGTTCCTTCAGATAGCGGGCGTAGACGCTGCGCGGTGCGTAGACCGGCGCCTGCTCTGGCGTTGCCAGGCCGCGCTCAAGCAGCCAGCGCCAGAAATTGCCGGGGTCGTCGGCATGGGCGCTCATGCCGGCCGCGCTGACATTCAGCACATGCGCCGACAGCAGCGTGGAATAGGCGATGCCCTGGCCGAAATGCGGGCGCTTTTCAATCAGCGTGACACGCAGATCGGGATTGGGCGACTTCAACAGATGCGCGGCAAGGACGACGCCGCTGGCGCCGCCGCCGACGATAATGATCGAACTTGGGACAATCGAATTTGCGCGGCCGGTCATGCGCGCACCAAGTGCCTGAGGAGCCGTCCGTTCCGGCTCAGGCCTGGATTTTCAACGCAGCCGAAAGGTCGTCGTCGCCGGCGATATCGCGCATCTCGGCGAGGCTGCGCTGATCCAGCACCTCGGCGATCGCTTGCCGGACCTCCAGCATCAGATGTCGGACTTGGCATGTCGCCTCGTTGCAGTCTTCACAGCGCTGATACCGGGTGCGGCTGGCGCAGGGAATTGGGGCAAGCGGCCCGTCGAGCACGCGCACGACGTGGCCGATCTTGATTTCATCCGCCGGCCGCGCCAGGCGGTAACCGCCCTCCTTGCCCTTGCGGCTCTGGACAAAACCGGCATTGCGCAGTTCGCCGAGGATGGCGTCGAGAAATTTCTTCGGGATGTTGTTTCCGGCGGCGATATCGCCGACGAAGGCGAGCTGACCAACCGGCAGCCGCGCCAGATGGACGAGCGCCTTGAGGCCGTACTTGCCCTTTTTTGTGAGCATAGACCGAACGTTTCTCTGTCATGCGATGGCGAAGGGCCACCGGTTGCGAAACGCCTGGCGTGCGTCCCCACCGCGTCCGCGTCCAGGCTTTCAAGACACATAAATTCTAGTGACATGATTACAAGACGGGCACCATTGATTTTGCTTGATTTTCAAGCCGCTGCGACGACTTGCCGGACGTTCTTTCCTCCTGAAGCCGCAAGGCACGCCAATGGCGACAGCCGGCGCTCGGCACTCATGCGGGTGATCGCCGCGATATGGACATCCTCATCGTTCTCCAATTCCTGTAATGTCGATAAGACTACTATACTTAGCCGCGATACAGGAACCGGTTTTCAAATCGTCGGCCATTCGCAGCATTCATTTGCCGAAGCTGCGCGCAAAACAGGAAATGCGTGTTTGCGGCGGGCCGCGCATTCGCCGGTCGACCGAAACGCCGCCAGGGCCGTTCGAGTGTCAGGGGAGCGAACGGTTCGCCCACACCAGCCCGCCCAGGCCAACCAGCGCGGTGACGATGCCGATATAGAGCCATTGCGACTGGCCGGTCATGAAGCTGCCGCCGACGAGGCCGATGCCCTGCAGCGACCACAGCGCACCGATGGCGAGCACAATCAGCGCCAGCAGATTTTTGATCAATCTCATCGTCGGAATTCCCTTCCCAAGTCGATCGTCAAGTCCGCCATGACCGCGATGGCAAGGCGAAAGGAAGCGACCCGATCGCTCTCACATCTACTTGCATAATAAAGCCGGGGTCTTGCCGGAAACGCCCCGGTGCTGGTGCGAAGACCACCAGCATACATCGGCGCAATCCCGATATTCCATGACAGACTGTTTCGCGCCGACTCCAAACGTGTACTATTGTCATGGAACCGCCAGACGACTGCCGCATTTGGTGCCACATTCCATCCGTAACGGCCGGGTCTGTCAAACGGAGCCCCTTGCCGCAGATGAAGAAACCCAACCGGACCGCGCTTGTCGCGGCGGCAATAGCGGCTGGCCTGATGGTCGGCGCATCCACCTCCCCTGCCGCCGCACAATGCGGCCGCGCCTCCTGGTACGCGCTGACCTCGAAGACCGCTTCCGGCGAACGGATGAACCCGTCGGCGCTGACCGCCGCGCACCGCACCTTGCCGTTTGGCACCAGGCTGAAGGTCACCAACCGCAAAAACGGCCGCAGCGTCGTCGTGCGCATCAACGACCGCGGCCCGTTTATCAAGGGTCGCGTGATCGACCTGTCGAAGGGCGCCGCGGGGCGGCTCGGCTTCATCAGCTCAGGCCATGCTGCTGTGTGCACCGACCGCGTGTGAATGGCCGCGCCGCTTTGCGGCCAGGCGGATGAGGGGCAGCGCAAAACTGAAGCGATTGCCCTTGCTCTCTCCGGCATCTTTCGCAGCTGCACAATAAGCCGGCTGCCGCCGTTCAAAACCGATTTTCAACGCCTTAGACAAAAGTATAAGCATAAATCAATTCAATTGACGTATTGCATCGCAGCAGTTTGTTGTTAACCTTTGCGCGAGAGATTCAAGGCTCGGCACTGCTGTCGTCCCTTCGGTCGCAGCAGCGGAGTTCTCGATGTTCTACCAGCTCTACGAATTGAACCACGCCGCCGTGCAGCCGGCCCGGGTCTATGCCGATGCGGTGCGGATGTTCTACACCAATCCGCTCAATCCGTTTGCGCACACGTCCTGGGGCCGCTCGGTCGCGGCGACGGCCGAATTGTTCGAGCGCACGACGCGCCGCTACAGCAAGCCGCAGTTCGGCCTGACCAAGACCGTCGTCAACTGGAAAAGCGTCGCTGTCACCGAAAAGACGGTGTGGTCGCGGCCGTTCTGCAATCTGCTCCGTTTCGAGCGGGCGGTTCCCGCCGGCCGCCGGCCGGATCCGAAGCTGCTGATCGTGGCGCCGATGTCCGGCCACTACGCGACGCTGCTGCGCGGCACGGTCGAGGCGATGCTGCCGCATGCCGACGTTCATATCACCGACTGGGTCGACGCCCGCATGGTGCCGATAAGCGAGGGCAGCTTCGATCTCGACGACTATATCGACTACATCGTCGACATGCTGCATGCGCTGGGCCCCGACACCCATGTCATGGCGGTGTGCCAGCCTTCAGTCCCGGTGCTGGCGGCGGTGGCGCTGATGGAAACGCGGGGCGACCCGTTCGTTCCCTCGACGATGACGCTGATGGGTGGGCCGATCGACACCCGCCGCAATCCGACCGCGGTCAACCTTCTGGCCGAGGAAAAGGGCACCGACTGGTTCCGCGACAACGTCACCATGCAGGCGCCATGGCCGGTGCCGGGCTTCGGCCGCGAGGTCTATCCCGGCTTCCTGCAACTTTCGGGCTTCATGAGCATGAACCTCGACCGCCACATCATCGCCCACAAGGACTTCTTCATGCATCTGGTGAAGCATGACGGCGACAGTGCCGAGAAGCACCGCGACTTCTACGACGAGTATATGGCGGTGATGGATCTGACAGCGGAGTTCTACCTGCAGACGGTCGACACCGTGTTCGTCCGCCATGCTCTGCCCAAGGGCGAAATGATGCATCGCGGCGTCGCCATCGATCCCGCCGATATCCGCAATGTCGCGCTGTTCACGGTCGAGGGCGAGAACGACGACATTTCCGGCCTCGGCCAGACCCAGGCCGCGCACGACCTCTGCATCAACATCCCCGCGGACAGGCACGCTCACTACATGCAGCCGGCGGTCGGCCATTACGGCGTCTTCAACGGCTCGCGCTTCCGCTCCGAAATCGTGCCGCGCATTGTCGACTTCATCACCAGCTATGGACGCCAGACCCGCGTTGCGGTGAGGCCGAAGCTGGTTCGGACCGCCAAAAAGTAAAGATGTCCCGGATGGCAGCCGCCGTTCAAGTCGACCTGTTGCACAATAGCCGCGCTTTCGGCCGCGCGGGTAACCATATCGCAAAACTGGCCGTTGGTATAATTGACAGGGACTGTAGATCGCCCTTAACGTTTCATTAACAACAAGGGACGAGGGGGACAATGATTTCCTCACCAATGGCGAGAGGGCTGCGCGTGTGCGCCCTGTTAGGGCTGGCACTTGCGACAGGCTGGTCTACAGCGGCTTCGGCAGCCGGACCAATGGCAACCGGCGGCCCAACATCGCAGCCGATCGGCCATTACGATTTCTGCAAGACCAGTCCGGCCGAATGCTCGATCCACCCGGGCAATCTCGCCCCCGCCACCATGACCGGCGCGCTCTGGCGCAAGATTCTCAGCGTCAACGCCAGGGTCAACAACGCCGTCAAGCCGATAAGCGACATCGATATTTACGGCAAGGACGAGGTCTGGGCCTACCCCGTCAGGGGCGTTGGCGACTGTGAGGACTATGTCCTGGAAAAGCGCCGCGAATTGAACCGCTTGGGCGTGTCCTACGCCAATCTTCTGATGACCGTCGTGCGCAAGCCTGACGGCGAGGGCCATGCCGTGCTGACCGTGCGCACGAGCAAGGGCGACTACGTCCTCGACAATCTGGACGGAAAGGTCCGCTCATGGAACCGGACCGGCTACCGCTTCCTCAAGCGGCAGGCGATCGACAATACCGGTCGCTGGGTGTCGATCCGTGATGGCCAGCAGGTTCTGGTCGGCGCGGTCCAGTAAGGTTTTTGCAAGCGACCACCAGGATCGCTGCGTTTCGCGTTACCTGCTCCAGGCGTTTGTGCTGCCCCTCACCTGCCTGCCGGCATCCTCTCCCCGTATAGGGAGAGGGGTGCTGTCATTGACGATTTCGCCAATCGCCGGCGTTGCAGGCCACGTTCGCGATCAGCCGCTTTCTCCCCGTTTACGGGGAGAAATGCCCGGCAGGGCAATGAGGGGCGGCGCCAACATCGACAATTGATCGCCTCCACACGAGTCGGGCAAACCCTACGTCCGCCCCAGCGCGGCGCGGATCGATGCGGTGATGCGGCGAAGCTCCGCCTCGTCTAGTTTTTCGATGTTTTCGGCCAAGACATTGGCAAGCTCGGTGGCGGCGGGGCTGAGGCCCGACGTGTCGAGTTTTACCCGCGGGTGCGAGGTCTCGGCCAACCGCGCAAGTTCTTCGGCATCGTCCCAGATGACATTGAAATAGCCGATGATCTTCTGGATCAGCGTCCAGGTGGGCGCGCCGCGGCGGCCGTGCTCCAACGCCGACAGATAGGCGGCGCTGACGCCGATCGCCCTGGCCATGGCCTTTTGGCTGACGCCGCGTTCGCTCCGCAGGGCGCGAAGCTTTTCGCCGAACGGGGTCACAAGTCCATCCTCGTCGGGTGCATTCTCATGCGCGCATCCGCATCAGCGCGCGCGCCGCAGGCGGACATAGAGCGCGCCTGAGCCGCCATGCTTGCGGGCGGCGTGGTCGTGGCTGGAGACCAGCGGCCTGAATGCGGGTGTCGACAGCCAGGCCGGCACGGCGCGCCGCAAGATGCCGTCGCCGCCGGACGAGGAGCCCTTGCCGGTGATCACCAGCACATAGCGGATGCCGCCGGCATGCGCCCGGCGCAGGAAGGAGAACAAAAGCGAATAGGCTTCGTCCTGGCTCAGGCCGTGCAGATCGACGCGGCCTTCGATCGGCAGCCGGCCCTTCGACAGTTTTTCCAGCGTCGGCTCGTCGAGCGCATGCGAGACATGCTGTGTCCTGGCTTTCGTGGCCGCAGCAGGAGCCATCGCCTGGTCACGCAGCATTGGCTTGGTGTCATCAGCGATGTCCGGGCCAATATCCGGGATGTCGACGGCGGACTTGCCCATCAGCGGCTTGGCAGTACGCGCCACCAGGTTCCACAGGACCCGATCGTCCTCGCTCAGCCTGTCGATGCGCCGGGTCATCGCCCCGCTCCCGACACAAGCCGACGCGGGATCAGCGCGTAGAAATCGGCGGGGTTGCGGACAACGCCGGCGATCTCGCCGGCCGCATCTCCCGTACCAGTGAACAAATCGCCACGCGCCTGGCCGGTGATCGCCGAGCCGGTGTCCTGCGCGATCATCAGCCGCCGGAACGGCTTGTTGTCGAAAGCGGCCAGCGACGGCCCATCGATGTAGAACGGCGTGCCGAATGTATGCAGCAGACGGTCGACAGCGACGGAGCGGCCCGGCGTCAGCGGCACCTTTGCGGCAGCGATCGGCCCGAGTTCCGGGTCGTCGGCCGCCGCCGCCTCGCTGGCGGAAATCTCGCGGAAAAAAATATAGGAGCGGTTGCGCCACAGGATCTCGTCGATGCGTTGCGGATGCGCCTTGAACCAGGCGCGGACCGACTGCATGGTCACCGCTTCCAGCGGGATTTCGCCTAGCTCACTCAGGATCTTGCCCGGTCCGGTAAAGCGCTGGCCGGATTTGGCGGCATAGGTGACGCGGCAAAGCCGGCCGTCGGTCATGGTGAGCCGCGCAGAACCCTGTACGTGGATGAAGAAGGCATCGACCTTGTCGGCGAGCCAGGCGATTTCCAAACCCTTGTCCGCCAAATCCTTGCCAGCGAGCGCGCCGCGCTCGATCTCGCCGCGGTCGAAATACTCGACCGGTCCGTCCGGCGTGGCGCGCCCGAAGGCGAGATAGGGATCCATGCCGACGGGCCGGTTGCCGTCGTCGATGTCGACGAGATCGGCCGGACGCGACAGCAGCGGCACCGTAAATCGTTCGGTTCGCACCGGCGAAGCGTCGACCACCGGTTCATAGAAGCCGGTGACGAGGCCGGCGCCGCCGCTTTCCGCCGCTATGTGCGCCGGGATGAAATGCCGCTCGAAGAAGGCGCGGGCTTCGCGCCGGTCGGTTGGCGACACGGTGCGGGCTGCAGCATAGGCCTCGGTGAAGGCATTGAAGTCGACACCGAGCCCGCCGGAGCGATAGGGTTTCGCCAGGATGTGAAAAGCCGAACGCCGGAAAGCGGCGAACGCAGCCAGATGGTCGTCCTCGTCCCAGCCGGGCAGATCGTCAAACGACTTTTCGCGGAAAGCCTGAGAAAGCGACACGACAGACCCCGCCGTGGTCCGGGCTCAGTCTTCTTCTTCGGTGGCGACGAGCTTCCAGTTCGGGTCGCGCGAGCGCGTATCGCGGGCGAAGGTCCAGACGTCCTTGACCTCGGCGACGGTTTCGGGATCGCCGTCGATGACGGCGCCGGCCTTGTCGCGCGTTGCCGAAATCAGTTCGCTGACGATGCGCAGCGTGATATGCGCCTCGCTGCCCTTCATCTCGGCGGAAACGATGTCGGCCTTGTCGATGCCGACGAAGGAGGACTGGATCTTTTCCGACTTCGCCTCGCGGTCGCCGATCGCCGCGACAAAGCCGTCATAGACCTCGCGCGACAGCAGGTTCTTCAGCGTCTTGCGATCGCCATCGGCATAGGCCATGACGATCATCTCATAGGCCATCTTGGCGCCGTCGACGAAGGTCTTGGGGTCGAATGCCGGATCATTGTCCTTGATCGCGCGCAGGCCCTTGTTGAGATCGGTGTCAGGCTTGGCGAAGGCGTCGATCGCCGCATAGGCGTCGATTGCCGGCTCTCCCGGCGCTCGCTTGCGCGGCAGCGAGACCACATTCTCGGGTTTTTGGGCGTCGTCGCGGGTGCGGCCCGCCGTATAGGGATCGAACGGCGGGCGCTCGCTGCCGGTGCGGCGGCCGAGCACATTGCGCAGCTGGAAAAAGATCACAACCGCCGCAACCAGAAAGAAAATCGTGCCGAAGTCGAAGAATCCCATATCTTCCGCCAATCAATCCCTACTCCGGCCGGACCGCCCGGCCAGGCAATGGCTGCGGTCGCATAGCGTTCAACATCCAAAGCATATAGAACGCAAGCTGCAATCATTCAAATTAAAGGCAGCCATACCTATCTAAAAGGTTCAGTGCCAGCGGCGATTGCCCGCCTGCCGGCAAAACATCGAAACGATCGGTCAAGATTTGCGCATTTCGCTGCTTCCCCTGTTCATCCTCGCGCTTCCGCTGCTGGAGATCGCCGGTTTCGTCGTTGTCGGCCGCCAGGTCGGCGCCCTGGCGACGGTCGGCCTGGTGCTGGCTTCGAGCATCGCCGGCGCGCTGTTGTTGCGATACCAGGGGTTCGGCGTCATGTCCCGGGTCCGTGCCGAAATGGACGCCGGACGTGATCCAAGCCGTCAGCTCGCGCATGGCGCCATGATCGTGCTGGCGGCGATCCTGCTCATCATTCCCGGCTTCATCACTGACATTTTGGGCATTCTGCTGCTGCTGCCGCCGGTCCGCGACCTCGCCTGGCGCCGTCTGAAAGGCCGCATCGTGATGGCCACCAGTTTCGGCACCGGCGGATTCCGGACCCGGCAACGCGACAAGACCATCGACCTCGACGACAGCGACTATTCGCGCGGCGACGAGCACGGCCCCGATCCCAATTCCCCCTGGCGCCGCCTCAAGGACGAGTAGATCGCCTCGAGGACGAGTAGCCCGGCGCGGCTCTTTCCTTGTCCCCTTGTGGGAGAAGGTGGCCTCGCGAAGCGAGGTCGGATGAGGGGTGTTCCAGCTTGGCACCGACGGCGATGCTTCCAACACCCCTCAACCGTCTTGGCGCTGCGCGCCAATCCACCTTCTCCCACAAGGGGAGAAGGGAAAGCAAAGCCGCGCAAACCTTGTCTTGTCATGCCGGCCATGGTAGCGAACGCCCGATTTCAATCCGGTCAGCAACGCTGCCGAGGCAAAAGGACAAAGGCTTATGGCCAGCAAAGACGACGCGCCGACCGGCGCGGCCAGTGGCAACGGCGACGCGACGCAGCCTTCGCTCAACGTGCTTGCCCAATATGTGAAGGACCTTTCCTTCGAAAGCCCCGGCGCGCCGAATTCGCTGCGCGGCCGCGACAAGGCTCCCGGCATCGCCATCAACGTCAATGTCAACGCCAACCCGCTTTCGGATAAGCAGTTCGACGTCAATCTGACGCTGAACGCCAAGGCGTCCTTCGACAAGGAAGTGCTGTTCAACGTCGAGCTGGTCTATGGCGGTGTGTTCGCCATCAGCGGCTTCCCGCAGGAGCACATGCTGCCGTTGCTGTTCATCGAATGCCCGCGGCTGCTGTTCCCGTTCGCCAGGCAGATCATCGCCGAGGCGACGCGCAATGGCGGTTTCCCGCCGCTGATGCTCGATCCGATCGATTTCGCGCAGATGTTCCAGCAGAAGCTGGCCGAGGACCAGGCCGCCAGCAAGGTCAAGGCGAGCTGAGGCGAGTGCTCGGTGACGTTTGAAAAACCCGGCCTCGCGCCGGGTTTTTCTTTGGGATGCGGCGGGACAGCGAAGGATCGTACGGGTCGGCTGATCCTGAACGCCCCTGCCGCTCCGCCAAAATCGCTATGCCGCAGAACTCGCTTCCCGGGCGACGCGCAGCCAGAGCGCCTTTTCGCCTAATGTGCCGACCATGCTCGCGTGCGCGGCGCGCTCTGCTTCGGTCAGGCGAGACGGCAGCGCTATCGGCCGCGCACCGATGCTGATGTCGATGTCGTCGACGTTTCTCCTGCCGCCGGCCGGCGCCGTGGCGCTGTCGAGGATGAGCGCCGCCTGCTTGCCGCCGATGAGCTCGATATAGACCTCGGCCAGCAATTCCGAATCGAGCAACGCGCCGTGCTTGGTGCGGCGGGCATTGTCGATGCCGTAGCGCCGGCACAGCGCGTCCAGCGAATTGGGCCCCATCGGATGCTTGCGGCGCGCCAGCGCCAGCGTGTCGACGACAAGTCCGGGGTCAACGACCGGGTGGCCAAGCCGGCCGAATTCGACATTGAGGAAAGCGATGTCGAAAGTCGCATTGTGGGCGACCAGCTTGGCGCCGTCGATGAAGGCAAGGAACTCCTCGGCGATGTCGCTGAAGGTCGGCTTGCCCATCAGGTCGGCGGCGCTGATGCCATGAACGGCCTGTGCCTCGGCATGGATCGATCGTCCCTGCGGATTGATATAGTGGTGGAAGGTGCGGCCGGTCGGGAAACGGTTGACCAGCTCGATGCAGCCAAGCTCGATGACGCGGTCGTCGCGGAAATCGAGGCCGGTGGTTTCCGTATCGAAGATGATCTCGCGCATCGAATCAGTCCGTTGGGTCCGGCGTTAGTCCAGCCGAATCATGATGGGAACAAATTGGCAACATATTACGCCGGGCGCAAGCGCCGTTAAGCAGGCTTGCCGGCTTTATCCCCGACCAGTTTCGCGACGATCGCATTGACCGCCGCGCGCGCCGCATCAAAACCTTGTCCGGTGTCGATGATGAAATCGGCGCGCTCACGCTTCTCGGCGTCGGGAACCTGCCTGGCCAGGATCGACGCCAGTTTCTCCTCGCTCATGCCCGGCCGCGCCAGCACGCGGGCGCGCTGGATGTCGGGCGACGCGGTGACCACCACGACCTTGTCGACACGGTCGCGGCCGCCGGTTTCGAACAGCAGCGGGATGTCGAGAACGACAAGCGGCGCGCCGGCGGCCCGGTGTCTGGCCAGGAAAGCGTTGGCGTCGGCGCGGACCAGTGGGTGGATGATCGCTTCCAGCCGTTTCAGTGCAGCTGCATCACCGAGCACCCGCTCGGCCAGCCTCGTGCGATCGACGGAGCCGGATTTCGCCGTTCCGGGAAACGCCGCCTCGACCAGCGGAGCCGCCTTGCCGGCGTAGAGGCGATGCACCGCCTCGTCCGAATCGTGGACAGGCACGCCGGCCTCGGCAAACATCCTGGCCGTCGCCGACTTGCCCATGCCGATCGATCCGGTGAGGCCGAGCACGATCATGTTTTTTTACTCCCTGGCGCGAGATCGGCGACGATCATCTGCCGCAATTCGGCAGTGACCTCAGGCCTGATGCCGAACCAGCACTCGAAGCCGGGCACCGCCTGGTGCAGCAGCATGCCGAGCCCGTCGACGGCTTTCAGGCCGCGCGCCTTGGCGGCGGCCAGCAACGGCGTTTCCAGCGGCACATAGACAATGTCGGTGACGATGGCATGGTCCGGCAGTCTGGTCGGATCGGCCGACAGGCCTTCATTGCCATGCATGCCAAGCGCTGACGTGTTGACCAGCAGGCCGGCATCGGCAAGCAGCTCGCCGGTCGCCGCCGTTCCGTGGGCCGAGACCCCGGCGCCGAAGCGGTGGCGCAGCTCCTCGGCTCGGGCGAGCGTCCGGTTGACGATGCGGATGTCACTGATGCCGCGCTGCTTGAGCGCATGGATGACCGCGCGGGCGGCGCCGCCGGCGCCGAGCACCACCGCTGGGCCGTTTGCGGCCCAGCCCGTCGCATGCTCGTCGAGATTGGCGGAAAAGCCATGGGCGTCGGTGTTGCCGCCGCACAAAATTCCGCCCTCGAGCCAAAGCGTGTTGACGGCGCCGATCTGTTCGGCCGCGTCGTCGCGGCGCGCCGCCAGCGCGAAGGCGGCCTCCTTGTGCGGGATGGTGACGTTGCCGCCACGATAGCCATTCGCCTCGAGTGTTTCGACGAATTCGGCAAAAGCCTCCGGCGCAACGTCGATCGCCCGGTAGCTACCGTCGATGCCGTATTTCGCCAGCCAGTAGCCGTGGATCTTCGGCGACCGCGAATGCGCGACCGGATGACCGGTGACGAAGGCCTTTTTCGCGGCCTCAGCCATCGATGGCTCCGAACTCGCGCAGCTTGGCCAGGACAGGCAGAAGCGGCAGGCCGACAATGGTGAAATAGTCGCCCTCTACTGTTTCGAACAGCTGGATGCCCTCGCCTTCGATTTGGTACGCGCCGACGCTGGACAGCGCCTTGGCGCCGACCCGCGCCAGATGGCGGCCGATGAAGGCCGGATCGAGCTTTCGCATGGTCAGGCTGGCGACGCCGACATGCCGCCACAGAACTGCGCCGTCGCGGGCCAGCACTACGGCGCTGTTGAGTTGATGGGTCCTGCCCGACAGCGCCAGGAGATGGCGGCGGGCGGCTTCCATGTCGGCCGGCTTATGAAACACTTCGTCGCCGAGCGACAGCGTCTGGTCGCAGCCGAGCACCAGGGCGCCCGGCTTTCGCTCGCTGACCTCGGTGGCCTTGGCCTCGGCCAGCACCAGGGCGACGTCCTCGGGCGAGGCACCGCTGCCCTGCAAGGGCGCTTCGAGCGCGCGCTCGTCGACTTCCGCCGGAACCGCCTCGACCGCCACGCCGGCATGGACAAGCAACGCCTTGCGGAACGGGCTGCCGGAGGCAAGGATGATTTTTTCGGCCATGGTTTTCGCCTGATCTTTCCTTCTCCCCTTGTGGGAGAAGGTGGATTGGCGCGCAGCGCCAATACGGTTGAGGGGTGTTGGAAGGATCGCCGTCGGTGCCAGGCTGGAACACCCCTCATCCGACCTCGCTTCGCGAGGCCACCTTCTCCCACAAAGGGGAGAAGGAAAGGGCCGCCCACAGCACAAGCGCCCGAACCTAGCGTGTCTTTCCCCGCAGGGCAACGATCGCCGCCGCCGTCTCCTCGATCGAGCGGCGGCTGACGTCGATCATCGGCCAGCCGTGCCGGGTGCAGATCTGGCGGGCGTAGGCAAGTTCCTCGCTGATCGCCGCGCGGTCGACATAGTCGGTCGGCTCGTAGGCGCTGGTGTTGCCGAGGATGCGGTTCTGGCGCACCTGCGAGATGCGCTCGGCGGTGGCGATCAGCCCGACGATCAGCGGCTTCGTGGCGTTGACCAGGCTTTCCGGCACCGGCACGCCGATCACAATCGGGATGTTGGCGGTCTTGATGCCGCGATTGGCGAGATAGATGCTGGTCGGCGTCTTCGAGGTGCGCGAAATGCCGACCAGCACAATGTCGGCGTCGTCCATATTGGCAGGCAGCTGGCCGTCATCATGCTCCATGGTGAAGTTGAGCGCGTCGATGCGGCGGAAATATTCGGCGTCCAGCACATGCTGGGCGCCGACGCGGCGGCCGGCCGGCGTGCCGAGATAGGACTGGAACACGGTCAGCACCGGTTCCAGCACCGAGACGCAAGGCAGGCCCATGGCGGCGCAGCGCTCGTCGATGCCGCGGGCGAGCTTCTGGTCGACGACCGTATAAAGGATGATGCCCGGCTCCTCCTCGATGTCCTCGAACACTTTCGTCACCTGCTTTTCGGTGCGGATCAGCGGGTAGATATGCTCGATGGCGCGCGCATCCTTGTATTGCGCCGAAGCCGCGCGCCCGGCCGCCAGCAGCGTCTCACCGGTGGCATCGGAAATCAGGTGAAGGTGAAAGAAGCTCTGGGGTTTGTTCACAGGGGTACGTTCCAAGCTGTGGGCCGATGTGGATAAGGTCGGTCGGAAAGATCGGCCGGTTCGGGGCGACTGTATCAGATGCCGGTTTGTCCACAATTCGATGCGCTGCCGGCTTCGTCGGGGGGCTGGGGACAAGTTCGGGGACGGGCTTTTTCGACTCGGTCTCATCCACAGGGTCATTTTCTCCAGGCGGGCGGTAACGCATTGTTCCCAGTCGGGAATTTCCAACTGTCCCCAAACTCCTCCTATCCGGCAAAAGAAGCACGCGACAATATGCTGGCTGGCCTTTTCCGGGGCAAGGCGGGACAGGAGACAACCACCGATACCAACAGACTCTTAGAATCATAAGATTCCTAGAAATAGAATATTTAATTATAGAGAAGCCTGGAGAGGCGAGCGCTGAATGCCTGAAAACCGCATCATGCTGGACGTGTTGAAGGGCAAGGCTCTGTCTCCGCCGCCGCTCTGGATGATGCGTCAGGCCGGCCGCTATCTGCCGGAGTATCGCGAGACACGCAGGCGGGCCGGATCGTTCCTCGACCTTTGCTATAATCCCGATCTTGCCGTGGAAGTGACGCTGCAGCCGATCGAACGTTTCGGCTTCGATGCTTCGATCCTATTTTCCGATATCCTTGTCGTGCCGCATGCGCTGGGCCGCGACGTGCGCTTCGAGGAGGGCCGTGGGCCGCTGTTGACGCCGATCTCGGCGACGGAGATTGCGGTTCTCGACGGCGAAACGTTTCACGTGAATCTCGAACCGGTCTACGAGACGGTCAGGCGATTGCGGACAAAACTGCCGGATCAAACGACGCTGATCGGCTTCTGCGGCGCGCCGTGGACGGTGGCGACCTATATGATCGCCGGCCACGGCACCTCGGACCAGGCGCCAGCACGGCTGTTTGCCTATCGCGAGCCGGCGGCTTTCCTGCAATTGCTGAAAGTGCTTGCCGATCACTCGGCTGCCTATCTGATCCGACAGATCGAAGCCGGCGCCGATGTGGTGCAGATATTTGACTCGTGGTCCGGCGTGCTCGACGAAGTTTCTTTCGAGGCGTTTTGCGTCAGGCCGGTGGCGGAGATCGTCAGGCAGGTCCGGGCCGTCCATCCCGACATTCCGATCATCGGCTTTCCCAAGGGCGCCGGCGCCCATTACCGCAGCTATCGCCAAAAAACCGGCGTGACCGGGCTGGGGCTCGACTGGACCGTGCCGTTGACGACGGCGAAGGAACTGCAGCGCGATGGTGCTGTGCAGGGCAATCTCGATCCGTTGCGGCTGGTGGCCGGCGGCAAGGCGCTTTCTGACGGTGTCGACGCAATCCTGAAAGCACTGGGCGATGGGCCGCTGGTCTTCAATCTCGGCCACGGCATCACGCCGGAAACGCCGATCGCGCATGTCGAGGCGATGGTGAAGATGGTGCGGGCGCATCGATGACCGACATGAACAACGCCAACAGTGGTGCGGGCAGCAGCGGTGGTGCAGCGATGGGTCGAGCGGCGATCGCCATCATCATCTTCCTCGTCCTGGCGGCGCTTCTGTTCCTGTTCGGGCCGGATGATTTCTATCCCTGGGCAAAGGCGATCCATGTCATCGCCGTCATCTCGTGGATGGCGGGCATGCTCTATCTGCCGCGGCTGCTGGTTTATCATGCCGATGCGGAAAAAGGCTCCGTCCAGTCGGAGACCTTCAAGGTGATGGAGCGCCGGCTGCTGCGCGGCATCATCAATCCAGCCATGATCATCACCTGGGCGTTCGGCCTCTGGCTGGCCTGGAAAGGCTTTGGTTTTCAGGGTGGCTGGCTGCATGCCAAGATCGCCGCGGTGCTCGGGCTCTCGGCGGTTCATGGCTATCTGGCCGGCGCGGTACGCAGATTCGCCGAGGACCGCAACGAAAAGCCGGCTCGGCACTGGCGGCTCGTCAATGAGATCCCCACATTGCTGATGATCGTCATCGTCGTGCTGGTCATCGTGAAGCCGTTTTGACGATTTGTGTCTGTTTCGGGCGTTTGCGCTGCCCCTCACCTGCCTGCCGGCATCCTCTCCCCGTATAGTGACGGGGAGAGGGGCGCTGTGATTGATGGCTTCGCCAATATCCAGGGTTGCAGTATGTGCGCCAAGATTGCGGCCAAGCCCCTTCTCCCCGTCACTATACGGGGAGAAGGT
This sequence comes from Mesorhizobium sp. L48C026A00, assembly GCF_000502375.1. NCBI lineage: Bacteria > Pseudomonadati > Pseudomonadota > Alphaproteobacteria > Hyphomicrobiales > Phyllobacteriaceae > Mesorhizobium > Mesorhizobium sp. L48C026A00. Next base: position 24,999 of record NZ_AYWU01000029.1, read on the forward strand.
CCCGGCAGGGGGTTGAGGGGCGGTGCCGAGATTCGCAATTGATCGCTTTCAAGCGGCTTGCTCTTTCAGTCGACCAACGATAAAAGACGGGTCTTCCTTCCCGTCATGCGCCGCCCCATTCATCGCTTCGGCCGCGCCCGGCATTTGTCGCATCCCGCCGATATTTTCCCCATACTTACTCACTCAGAGTCCGTCTAATGATGCAAGAAATGAAACTCACAGAGTTCAAGAACAAGAAACCGCCAGAGCTGATCGCTTATGCCGAATCGCTCGAAGTCGAGAACGCCAGTGTCATGCGCAAGCAGGAACTGATGTTCGCGATCCTGAAGCGGCTGGCGACCCAAGATATCGAGATCATCGGTGACGGGGTCGTCGAAGTGCTGCAGGACGGGTTTGGCTTCCTGNCGGCTGGCGACCCAAGATATCGAGATCATCGGTGACGGGGTCGTCGAAGTGCTGCAGGACGGGTTTGGCTTCCTGCGCTCGGCCAATGCCAATTACCTGCCAGGCCCGGACGATATCTATATCTCGCCGTCGCAGATCCGCCGGTTCTCGCTGAAGACCGGCGACACGGTCGAGGGCCCGATCCGCAGCCCGAAGGAGGGCGAGCGCTATTTCGCGCTGCTCAAGGTCAACACGATCAATTTCGACGACCCGGAAAAGATCCGCCACAAGATCCATTTCGACAATCTGACGCCGCTTTACCCGACCTCGCGGCTGAAGATGGAAATGGACGTTCCGACCTCGAAGGACATCTCGGCCCGCGTCATCGACCTGGTGGCGCCGCTCGGCAAGGGCCAGCGCGCCCTGATCGTGGCGCAGCCGCGCACCGGCAAGACGGTGCTGTTGCAGAACATCGCCCATTCGATCACCACCAATCATCCCGAATGCTACCTGATCGTGCTGTTGATCGACGAGCGGCCGGAAGAAGTCACCGACATGCAGCGCTCGGTGAAGGGCGAGGTCGTCTCCTCGACCTTCGACGAGCCGGCGGTGCGACACGTCCAGGTCGCCGAAATGGTGATCGAGAAGGCCAAGCGCCTGGTCGAGCACGGGCGCGACGTCGTCATCCTGCTGGATTCGATCACCCGCCTCGGCCGCGCCTACAACACCGTGGTGCCGTCATCCGGCAAGGTGCTGACCGGCGGTGTCGACGCCAATGCGCTGCAGCGGCCGAAGCGCTTCTTCGGCGCCGCCCGCAACATCGAGGAAGGCGGCTCGCTGACCATCATCGCCACCGCGCTGATCGACACCGGCAGCCGCATGGACGAGGTCATCTTCGAAGAGTTCAAGGGCACCGGCAACTCGGAAATCGTGCTCGACCGCAAGGTGGCGGACAAGCGCATCTATCCGGCCATGGACATCCTCAAGTCCGGCACCCGCAAGGAAGATCTTTTGGTGGCCCGCCAGGACCTGCAAAAAATCTTCGTGCTGCGCCGCATCCTGGCGCCGATGGGCACCACAGACGCCATCGAGTTCCTCATCGACAAGCTCAAGCAGACCAAGACCAACGCGGATTTCTTCGATTCGATGAATACGTAAGGGGCTGGCGCCCCTTGCCTTCTCCCCCCCGGGAGGAGGTGGATCGGCGCAGCATCCCCTCTCCTATCCGCGCCGCAACCGACGCTCGAGTTCCTCGGCGTCCGTTATCACCGGCAAGCAGACCTGCCCGGTGCACAGCCAAGCGCCGGGCTTGCTTGTTGGTGGCAGAACGCCGTCTGGCAGCAACGGCAGGTTTGTCGCCGAGCCGACCGGCACGATCGTGTCGATCCGACGCGGGTCAGGATTTCGATTCGCAACCGGAACAAGCCCCGGATTCTCTGGGCTATCCACCAGCACCAGCTTCAACGGCTCGATTGCCAGGGCACAGGCGTTGACGATTCCCGCCTGGCCATAGGCCTGATGCGCCGCCCGGCCGGCCGCGTGTTCGGCGACCTTCCAGGTATTTTCCTGCAATTTGAGGTCGCCGGAAAGCGACGACAATCGAACCATGGCCTCGATGATCTGGCCGGTGGCTGAAGGAATGGCCTCGTCGGCATCGCCCCTGATGCGGATCGGCACGTCGCTGCTGTCCGACGCGGTGAGATAGTAGCCGGTGTTGTTCTCATCACTATGCCATTGATCGAGCTGCGCAATGAATTGGCCGGCCAGTTCGGCATAACTCGACGTGCCGGTGGCCTCGTACAGCGAGATCGCGGCGTTGGCCATGGCGCCGTAATCGCTCGCCAGCGCCGGAAACAGCTTCTTTGCGCCAAGCATCGAATGCGGCAGGCGGCCGTCTCGGCCAGCGCTGGCAATGGCAGCAAAGGCCTGTTCCGCCGCCTCGATCCAGTCGATCCGTTTCACGGCGCGCCCGGCTTCGGCGAGAGCCGCGATCACCAGGCCGTTCCAGTCGGTCAGGATTTTGCCGTCACGCCCGGGCCTGACGCGCTGCTCCCTGGTTGCTAGCAGTTTTTCTGTGAGCGGAATGAGCCGGTCGCGATCGGCGACGCTTTGTTTTTGCTGGGCCGCAGTCTGGTGGATGATCGGCTTGCCCTCCCAGCCATGCGGGCCGGAAAGCGTGAAGTATCGGAAAAACAAGGCTGATTCGTCGCCGAGAGCGGTTTCGATCTCATCCTTGCTCCAGGTGTAGAACAACCCCTCCTCGCCCTCGCTGTCGGCGTCGAGGCTGGCGGCGAATGCACCGCCATCGACGCGCATCTCGCGCAACAGCCAGTCGACCGTGTCTTCGATTCGTATCCGGAACAATTCATTGCCGGTTGCCGCATAAGCCCAGTTGCACAGCCGGATGAGCTGTGCGTTGTCGTAAAGCATCTTTTCGAAATGCGGCACCAGCCATTCGGCATCGGTCGAATAGCGGCTGAGGCCGCCGCCGACATGGTCATAGATGCCGCCTGCCAGCATCTTTTCGAGGCTGAGCAGGACAGCGTCGCGATGGGCTGTGGCGCCGTCGCGCAGCCAGGACAGCCACAGCGTCTGCATGAACGGCGCATTGGGGAATTTGGGCGCGCCGCGCAGGCCGCCCAGATCCCTGTCGATCATGCCGTCGATGCCGTTGGCGAGCGTCGCGAGCGTGTCGCGGTCGAGCACCGCCTTGGCATGGCTGCCGGCCAGCCGCGCCTCGACATGCGTGGTCAGGCCGGCGGCGCTTTGGTTAACGCTTTCTTTCTTCTCCCGCCACGCCTTGTCGACCGCCTCCAGCACCTGTACGAAGCCTGGGCGGCCGTAACGGGCTTCGCGCGGAAAATAGGTGCCGCCCCAGAAAGGTTTTCCGTCCGGTGTCAAAAACATTGTCAGCGGCCATCCGCCCTGCTCGCCCATCGCCGACAATGCCGCCATATAGATCTGGTCGATGTCCGGCCGCTCTTCGCGATCGACCTTGATATTGACGAACAGACGGTTCATGACGGCGGCGACGTCGGCGTTCTCAAAACTCTCGTGCGCCATGACATGGCACCAGTGGCAGGCGGCGTAGCCGACCGAGAGCAGGATCGGCCGCTCAAGCGCCCTTGCTTCGGCGAGCGACGCCGGCGACCACGCCCGCCAATGCACGGGGTTGTCGCTGTGCTGCTGCAGATAGGGGCTGGCCTCTTCGGCAAGCAGGTTTTTCGCGGGCAACGTCACTGTTGATAACTCGGCAATCTGTTGGTGAACAAGCGAAGCTAGGGCGGTTGTGCTGGGTCGGCAAATGATTTCAGGTAATTCCATTGTTGCCCTGTCGAGCGGCCGCCTGCCCGCCGGGGTTGCCGTGATCCGCATTTCCGGCCCGCAAAGTCGATTCGTCGTAGAAACGATTGCTGGCCCCAAGGTCAAGAACCGTGTTGCCGCCTATCGCCAGTTCAGGGCGCCGGACGGATCGGTGCTCGACAACGGGCTGGCCGTTTTCTTTGCCGGCCCAAACAGCTTTACCGGCGAGGATGTCGCCGAATTCCACGTCCATGGCGGGCGGGCCGTGGTGGCGAAGATGCTGGAGGTGATCGCCGGCTTCGACGGCGTCAGACATGCCGAGCCGGGCGAGTTCACCCGCCGCGCCTTTCTCAATGGCAAGGTCGATCTGGTCGAGACCGAGGCGCTGGCCGATCTCGTCAATGCCGAGACCGAGGCGCAGCGGCGCTTTGCCGTCCAGAATGCCGAAGGCGTGCAGAGCGAGCTCTACCTCGCCTGGCGCCGTCGGCTGATTCATGCGCGCGCGATGATCGAGGCAGAAATCGATTTTGCCGACGAAGACGATGTGCCCGGTTCCGTTGCAGAGACGGTCTGGTCGGACGTCCGCGCGATGATCGGTGAGATCGAGCGCCATGTCCAAGGCTTCCGGGCGGCAGAAATCATCCGTGACGGGTTCGAGGTCGTCATTCTTGGTGCGCCGAATGCCGGCAAATCGAGCCTGTTCAACGCTCTGGCCCGGCGCGAGGCGGCAATCGTCACTGAAGAGCCCGGCACCACCCGCGATCTGCTCGAAGTGGTGCTGGATCTGGAGGGGATGCGGGTAAGAGTGACGGATACCGCCGGCTTGCGTGAAACGCCCGGCAGGATTGAGGCGATCGGTATCGAAAGGGCGAGGAGCAAGGCCGGCACTGCCGATCTGTTGCTGGTGCTCGAGGATATGGTGGAGCCGGTGGCGATCGGCGCAATACCACCTGATGTCGCGGCCTTGAGGATCGGGACGAAGGCCGATTTGCTGCGGGATGAATCGCTTGTGGCGCGCTACGACGCGGTTATCTCGATCAAGGACGGCACCGGGCTGGCGGAATTGCTGGCCGAGATCGGCCGTCGCGCCGCAGCGCAGGTCGGCCAGGCCGGCGATATCCTGCCGTCGCGGCTGCGGCACGTCGAACTGCTCAACGAGACGAAGCGCTTCCTGCTGGCGGCAGCGGCAGAGGATGGACGCGGGCAGGAACTGCGGGCAGAGGAATTGCGGCTGGCGGCGGATCGGCTTGGCCGCATCGTTGGGGCGGTCGATGTCGAGGACATGCTCGACGTCATCTTTGCGCAGTTCTGCATCGGCAAATGACTCACGTGAAACATTGCGGGCCGGCCAGCTCTGGGTGATTCACGTGAAACACTACGCGATTAGCTCGAAGGCATTGTTTCACGTGAAACGATCCACGGTCCCCGAGACGGGATCGAATTTGAGACTTAGCGCTGCCCCTCATTGCCCTGCCGGCATTTCTCCCCGTATAGTGACGGGGAGAAAGACACAACCGTCGACGGTTTCCCCAATCACCAGCGTTGCAAAAGACCCGTCGTTGCTGCGGCTAGCCCGCTTCTCCCGTCACTTTACGGGGAGAAGGTGCCGGCTTGACACCACGTCCTGACGGGGACATGTGTCGGTCAACCTGAATCTGGAACACTAAAAATGACCGATCACTATGATGTGGTTGTGGTGGGCGGCGGCCATGCTGGTTGCGAGGCGGCCAGTGCTGCCGCGCGCGCTGGCGCCAAGACTGCCCTGGTGACGCTGCGCTTCGAGACGATCGGCGTCATGTCGTGCAATCCGGCGATCGGCGGGCTCGGCAAGGGCCATCTGGTTCGCGAGATCGACGCCATGGACGGGCTGATGGGACGTGTCGCCGATGCGGCCGGCATCCAGTTCCGTTTGCTCAATCGCCGCAAGGGCCCGGCGGTGCGCGGGCCGCGCACGCAAGCCGACAGAAAACTGTATCGGCTTGCCATGCAAGCGGCGATTCGCGAACAGGCGGGTCTCGACGTGGTCGAGGGCGAGGTCCTGGATTTCGAAATCGCCAATGGGCGCCTGGGGGCGGTGCTGCTGGCGGATGGCCGCCGGCTTGGCTGCGGCGCCGTGGTGCTGACCACCGGCACTTTCCTGCGCGGGTTGATCCATATCGGCGAGAAGAAGATCGTTGCCGGCCGCATGAACGAGCAGGCCAGCCTCGGCCTGTCGGCGACGATGAGCCGCGCCGGCTTCAAGCTCGGACGGCTGAAGACCGGCACGCCGCCGCGGCTGGACGGGCGCACGATCGATTGGGCGTCGCTGGAGAGCCAGGCGGCGGATGACGACCCGGTGCCGTTCTCGCTGATGACCGACCGCATCGACAATCCGCAGATCCATTGCGGCATCACGCGCACGACGGCGGCTACACATGAGCTGATCCGCGCCAATCTGGGCCGGTCGGCGATGTATTCCGGCTCGATCGAAGGGGTGGGACCGCGTTACTGCCCGTCGATCGAGGACAAGATCGTCAAGTTCGGCGACCGCGAAGGCCACCAGATTTTCCTCGAGCCGGAAGGGCTGGACGACGATACCGTCTACCCGAACGGCATTTCGACCTCGGTGCCCGAGGACGTGCAACTCGACATTTTGAAGACCATCCCGGGTCTGGAACGTGCAACGATGCTGCAGCCCGGCTATGCCATCGAGTACGATCATGTCGATCCGCGCGAGCTCAAGCCGACGCTGGAAACCAAGCGGATCGCCGGTCTTTTTCTGGCCGGGCAGATCAACGGCACCACCGGTTACGAGGAGGCCGGGGCGCAGGGGTTGTTGGCCGGCCTCAACGCCGCGCGCAAAACGTCGGCAAGCGACCAGATCGTGCTCAGCCGCACCGAGGCCTATATCGGGGTGATGGTCGACGACCTGACCAGCCGTGGCATCGCCGAACCGTATCGGATGTTCACTTCGCGGGCCGAGTTCCGGCTGTCGCTGCGCGCCGACAATGCCGATGAGCGGCTGACGCCGCTGGCGATGAAGCTCGGGATTGCCTCGCAGGAGCGGATGCAACGGTTTAGCGATATCGTGCAGAACCTTGAAAATGCGAGGGACCTTGCGCTTGGCTTCACCATGACCCCGAATGAAGCGGCGCGTCATGGGCTGGTGATCAACCGGGACGGGGTACGCCGCTCGGCCTATGAGTTGCTGGCCTATCCCGGAGTCGACGTCGCCTGGCTGGCCAGAATCGCCCCGCAGTTTGCGGGAATTGACAGCAAAACGGCTGAACGCCTTGAAACGGCAGCGAAATATTCGGTCTATCTCAATCGCCAGCAAGCTGACGTCACGCAGATCAGGCATGAAGAGAGCCGATTGATCCCGGCGTCGCTCGATTTTGCTTCCGTTCCGGGGCTGTCCAACGAATTGAAGCAAAAGATGCTGGCACGCCAGCCGCGCTCGATCGCCGACGCTCAGCGTATGGAAGGCATGACGCCGGCGGCACTGGCAATCATTGTCGCGCATGTCCGCAACGCCGAGGCTGCCACGCGAAGGAATGTTGCGTGAGCGCTGCCTCATGGGCGGACCTGCAATCGGCTGCCGGTCCGGTTTCACGTGAAACATTCGAACGCCTGGTAGAGTTCGAGACGGTCTTTCAGAAATGGAACCGCCGGATAAACCTGGCGGCGCAGTCGACGCAGGGCGACGTCTGGCGCCGCCACATCCTCGACAGCGCGCAGCTGGCGCGAATCAAACCAGAGGCGAAGCGCTGGCTCGATCTCGGCTCCGGTGGCGGTTTTCCCGGCCTGGTGCTGGCGTTCCTGCTTGCCGAGCGCGACGGCGCTAGCATCGACCTGGTTGAAAGCAATCGGAAAAAGGCATCGTTCCTGCAAGCGGTCGTCGGCCAATTCAACCTGCCCGCCAGGGTCTTCGCGCGGCGCATCGACGACGCCTATGCGTTTGTTTCAACACCGCAAATCGTCACTGCCAGGGCGCTGGCGTCGCTTCCTGTGTTGCTCGAACTGTCGGCGCCGTGGCTGACGGCTGGCGCCTATGGCCTGTTCCACAAAGGCCGGGATTACCGCAGCGAGGTGGCAGAAAGCGCTCAACGATGGTCATTCGATCTGGTAGAACATGCCAGCGCGACCGACGCTCATGGCGTCATCCTCGAACTGTCTGATTTGCGCCAACTGACTTAGATCGGCGACCTCGGCATGAATTTCTGGCATAGACCCATGATGAAGAATGGCCCCCGAATCATCACCGTAGCCAACCAGAAGGGCGGCGTCGGCAAGACGACGACGGCCATCAATCTGGCGACGGCGCTGGCGGCGATCGGCGAGCGGGTGCTGATCGTCGATCTCGACCCGCAAGGCAACGCCAGCACCGGTCTCGGCATCGACCGGCGCGACCGCACCGTTTCCTCCTATGACGTGCTGACCGGCGAGCTCGATCTGGAGGCGGCGGCGATCCCGACGGCGGTGCCGGGACTGTCGATCGTGCCGTCGACGCTCGACCTGCTCGGCATCGAAATGGAGATCGCCTCGGCGCCAGACCGGGTGCTGCGGCTGCGCAACGCCTTGCGTGCCTCGGCCGAGCGCTCGGCGAATTTTGGCTATGTGCTGATCGATTGCCCGCCGTCGCTCAATCTGCTGACGCTCAACTCGATGGCGGCAGCCGATTCGGTGCTGGTGCCGCTGCAATGCGAATTCTTCGCGCTCGAAGGTCTGAGCCAGCTGCTGGAAACGGTCGAGCAGGTCCGCCGCTCGATCAATCCCGAGCTGACCATCCAGGGCATCGTGCTGACCATGTTCGACGGGCGCAACAACCTCGCCAACCAGGTGGTGCAGGACGTGCGGGCGCATATGGGCGACAAGGTCTATGAAACCGTCATCCCGCGCAATGTGCGCGTCTCCGAGGCGCCGTCCTACGGCAAGCCGGCGATCCTCTACGACCTTAAATGCTCCGGCAGCCAGGCCTATCTGCAGCTTGCCTCCGAGGTGATCCGCCGCGAGCGCAAACTGCGCGCCGCTTAGAAGCCGAATTGATACCAAAACGATCTGGACAGACGATGAGCGAAGACCTTTCGAGAAAAAGACTGGGCCGGGGACTGGCGGCGCTGATCGGCGAAATCGATCGTCCGGCAGCAGTGGAAAAGCCGGGCATGAATGCCGACGGCAAGGTGCCGATCGAGTTCCTGAGCCCGAACCCAAAGAATCCACGCCGGCATTTCGGCGACGCCGACCTAACCGATCTTGCCCAGTCGATCCGCGAACATGGCGTGGTGCAGCCGGTGGTGGCGCGGCCATCGCCGACGCAAGCTGGCCGCTACGAGATCATCGCCGGCGAGCGGCGCTGGCGCGCCGCGCAGCGCGCCGGGCTGAGCGAGATCCCGATCATCGTGCGCGATGTCAACGATCGCACCGCGCTCGAGCTGGCGATCATCGAAAACGTCCAGCGCACCGACCTCAATCCGGTCGAGGAGGCGATGGGCTACCAGCAGCTGATCGACGATCACGGCTACACCCAGGCCGATCTCGGCCAGGTGATCGGCAAGAGCCGCAGCCATGTCGCCAACACGCTGCGGCTGTTGAAGCTGCCGGACGTGATCCGCGACATGCTGGTCGACGGCGCGCTGTCGGCCGGCCATGCCCGTACATTGGTGACGGCGCAGGATCCGGCGGGCCTGGCCAAGCGCATCGTCGAGGACGGGCTTTCGGTGCGCCAGGCCGAAGCGCTGGCGCAGATGCCGGCGGGTGCGCCGACGGTGAAGCGACAGCCTGCAGCACCGGTGCAAAAGGATGCTGATACGCGGGCGCTGGAAAAGTTCATGACCGACACGCTCGGCATGTTCGTCACGATCGAGCACAACGAGCGCGGCGGCGTGATCAGCGTCGCCTATCGGACGCTGGAGCAACTCGACGAGCTTTGCCGGCGGCTGAAGCAGGAGTAGTAGTTAGCCGGCAAAGAGCCTCAGGTCCCGCTTGTTTTAGACGAGGATCGGCGACCTTATAGGCTACCTGCTCCAGCGTTTGCGCCGCCCCTCACCTGCCTGCCGGCATCCTCTCCCCGTATAGTGACGGGGAGAGGGGGCTGTCATCGACGGCTTCGCCAATCACCAACGTTGCAGATAAGAGGCCGGCAGGGCAAGGAGGGGCGGCGATTGGCAGCCCTCCCCTTTTCTAGCGCCGGTGATTGGCGAAATCGTCGAGGCTGCTGATCTCCCTCCCTGAGGGGGAGATGGCCGGCAGGCCAGAAGGGGTCGTCTCACATCAAGCGCCGGCACCTTGCTGAAGCGAAGAAGATGTCTGCGCTCCACGCGCTGCCCTGTCGCCTTCGGCGACATCCCCCTCAAGGGGGGAGATCAGGTGCGCGCCATTCTTGCGCTCTCCACGGCGATGCCGAGCAGCGCCTGTCGGGCCAGCGCGACCGCGAGGTCCGGCCGGCGCCGGGTCTGCAGCACCGCCGTCTGCAGGCGGTTGAGCGCGCGGGCGAGCGCCTCGCTGCTCCAGCGTTCGAGGGCTCTTTCGACCAGCTTGCGCCGCGCGAAAAAAACCGGCGGGCGCGCCGCGGCGACGACCGAAGCCGCGTTGCGGCCGCCGGCGTCCATCAGGCCGCGCATTGCCTGGATCGCCTGCAGCTGCCGCATCGCCGACGACAGCACCAGAAATGCCTGGCCGCCGGACTGGCAGTGACGGGTGAAGGCGATGTCGAAGTCGCCGACCTTGCCGTCGAGCAAGGCATCGACGGCGTCATCGAAGGACAGGCCAGAGACGTCGCCCGACGTCGCCTTGACGTCATCGAGGCCGATTTCGCTCTGGCCGTGGGCATAGAGCACCAGCTTTTCGATCTCGCCGCGCGAGGCCAGCCGGTCACCACCGAGGTTGCGGCGCAGCGCCTGGCGGGCTTCCAGCGTCATCGACATGCCGGCCTTGCGCAATTCGTCGTCGATGACCGTATCGATGTCCCGCGCCTCGTCGGCGTAGCACGGCAGCGCCATGGCAATGTCCGCCGCCTCGACAATGGCGCGCAGCCCGACGCCCTTCTTCAGGTCGCCGGCCTCGATCAGGATGATGGCGTCACGCGGCGGCTCCGCGGTCAGCGCCTTGACGTCGTCGGCAAGCGCCTTCTGGCCGGACGCATTGCGCACCCACAGCAGGCGCCGGGCCGAAAACATCGGCACGGTGCGGGCCTCGTCGAGCAGGCGGCCCTCGTCGCGATCGACTTCCGAACCGTCCAGCCTGACCACAGAGAACGGATCGTCGAGCGGCAGGCCGGTCTTGCCGGCAAAGGCACGGGCGCGCTCGGCGACCAGCCCGCGGTCGGGCCCGTAGAGCAGGACGATCGAGACACGCGGGTCCGGCCGCGCCAACCACGAATCGACCTCGTAACCTTTCTTCTGTGCCATGGGTTATGGGTTAGCATGATGCGGGCGCGGGGTGAACGGCGGTCGCCCCTTTCCTTCTCCCCTTGTGGGGCCCGAAGGGCGGGCGAGGCCCGTGACTCGCCCCGGGCGGTGGATTGGCGCGCAGCGNCCTTCTCCCCTTGTGGGGCCCGAAGGGCGGGCGAGGCCCGTGACTCGCCCCGGGCGGTGGATTGGCGCGCAGCGCCAAGACGGAAGAGGGGTGTTGGACGGAGTGCCGTCGGTGCCAGGCTGGAACACCCCTCATCCGACCGCTTCGCGGCCACCTTCTCCCACAAGGGGAGAAGGAAAGGCCGCAGCGCTAGCCGCTCGATCCGTCGCCTTGTCCAATCTGGCGGGAAACCAGGCGCAATCATGCGCCAAATTGCGCGCAGAGCCGGAAGATCGACAAGAAATTTCGCTGACATATCTTCATCCTGACAGGTGCTGCTGGCGGCGCGGTGGTTGGCCGGAAGCCTTGCCCGACGAATTGGCACTGGTCTGCCGGTGTGCAAGTATCTTGGCCGGGCAACATGGGAGGACGAAGGTCATGGCCGATGCGGGAATGTTGCGCTTCCATGTGCCGGAGCCCGAGGTGCGACCGGGCGGGACGCCGGATTTTTCTGATGTGACCATCCCCAAGGCCGGCTCGGTGCCGCGTCCCGAGATCGATGTCGATCCGCGTGATATCCGTGATCTGGCGTTTTCGATCATCCGCGTGCTCAACCGCGCCGGCGAAGCCGTCGGGCCGTGGGCCGGCCTGCTTTCCGACGACGAGTTGCTGGAAGGCCTGCGCCATATGATGACGCTGCGCAGCTTCGACGCGCGCATGCAGATGGCGCAGCGCCAGGGCAAGACCTCGTTCTACATGCAGCATCTGGGCGAAGAGGCGGTGAGCTGCGCCTTCCGCAAGGCGCTGGCGCCGGGCGACATGAATTTCCCGACCTATCGGCAGGCCGGCCTGCTCATCGCCGACGGCTATCCGATGGTCACGATGATGAACCAGATCTATTCGAACCAGGCCGATCCGCTGAAGGGCCGGCAACTGCCGATCATGTATTCGTCGAAGGAGCACGGCTTCTTCTCGATCTCCGGTAATCTGGCGACGCAATATATCCAGGCGGTCGGCTGGGCGATGGCTTCGGCGATCAGCAATGATTCGAAGATCGCCGCCGCCTGGATCGGCGACGGCTCGACGGCCGAGTCCGACTTCCATTCGGCGCTGGTGTTCGCCTCGACCTACAAGGCGCCGGTCGTGCTCAACGTCGTCAACAACCAGTGGGCGATCTCGACCTTCCAGGGCATCGCCCGCGGCGGCTCCGGCACATTTGCCGCCCGCGGCCTCGGCTTTGGCATTCCGTCGCTTCGGGTCGACGGCAACGATTATCTCGCCGTCCACGCGGTGGCCAAATGGGCGGCGGAGCGGGCGCGGAAAAATCTTGGGCCGACGCTGGTCGAATATGTCACCTATCGCGTCGGCGCGCATTCAAGCTCCGACGATCCGTCGGCCTACCGGCCGAAGGCCGAATCGGACGCCTGGCCGCTCGGCGACCCGATCGTCAGGCTGAAGAACCATCTCATCCAGCGCGGCGTCTGGTCGGACGAGCGCCACACCCAGGCCGAGGCGGAAATCCTCGAAACGGTGATCGCGGCGCAAAGGGAGGCCGAGCGCCACGGCACGCTGCATGCCGGCGGCAAGCCTTCGACGCGCGACATGTTCGAAGGCGTCTATGGTGAGATGCCGCCGCATCTCAGACGCCAGCGCCAGCAGGCGGGGGTCTGACCATGCCAAGACGGACCATGATCGAGGCGATCCGCGACGCCATGGACGTCTCGATGGGGCGCGACGAACGTGTCATCGTGTTCGGCGAGGATGTCGGCTTTTTCGGCGGCGTCTTTCGCTGCACGCAAGGCCTGCAGGCGAAATACGGCAAGAGCCGCTGCTTCGACACGCCAATCAGCGAAGCCGGCATCGTCGGCTCGGCCATCGGCATGGCCGCCTACGGCCTGAAACCCTGCGTCGAGGTGCAATTTGCCGACTATGTTTATCCGGCCTATGACCAGATCGTCTCGGAGGCGGCGCGGCTACGCTACCGCTCGAACGGCGATTTCACCTGCCCGATCGTGGTCAGGATGCCGACCGGCGGCGGCATTTTTGGCGGCCAGACCCACAGCCAGAGCCCGGAGGCGCTGTTCACGCATGTCTCCGGCCTGAAGGTCGTCGTGCCGTCCAATCCGCATGACGCCAAGGGTCTTCTTATCGCGGCGATAGAGGATCCCGATCCGGTGATCTTCCTGGAGCCGAAGCGGCTCTACAACGGCCCGTTCGATGGCCATCACGAGCGCCCGGTGACGCCGTGGTCGAAGCATGAGCTCGGCGAGGTCGCCGACGGGCATTACACGGTCCCGCTCGGCAAGGCGGTGATCCGTCGGCCGGGCGCTGCTGTCACCGTGCTGGCCTACGGCACGATGGTCTATGTCGCGCAAGCGGCGGCCGAGGAGACCGGTATCGACGCCGAGATCATCGATCTGAGGACGCTGCTGCCGCTCGATCTCGAGACGATCGTCGACTCGGTCAACAGGACAGGCCGCTGCGTGATCGTGCACGAGGCGACGCTGACATCCGGCTTCGGCGCCGAACTGTCGGCGCTGGTGCAGGAAAACTGCTTCTACCATCTGGAAGCGCCCGTGGTGCGGGTCGCCGGCTGGGACACCCCCTATCCGCATGCGCAGGAATGGGACTATTTTCCCGGTCCGGCCAGGCTCGGCCGCGCGCTCGTCGAAACGATGGAGGCTTGACGATGGCAGGTAGAGCCTCGGACCAATTGCCAGTGGTGGCACCGCCCCTCATCCGCCTGCCGGCACCTTCTCCCCGTGAAGAACGGGGAGAAGGGACTGGCCGCCACGCCGGCGATCTCCCTCTCCCCGTTGTTCACGGGGGTCCGAAGGACGGGCGAGACAAGCGGCTCGCCCTGGAATGGGCAAGGGTGAGGGGCAGCGCAAACGCCTCGGTAAGGGGGACCTGACGATGGGCGAGTATGTGATCAAGCTGCCCGATGTCGGCGAAGGCGTCGCCGAGGCCGAGCTGGTCGAGTGGCAGGTCAAGGTCGGCGATCTCGTGCGCGAGGACGCGGTGCTTGCCGCCGTCATGACCGACAAGGCGACGGTCGAGATTCCTTCGCCAGTCGACGGCGAGATCGTCTGGCTGGGTGCGGAGATCGGCGACACGGTGGCGATCGGCTCGCCCATTGTACGCTTGAAGGTGGCCGGCGAGGGCAATGTGAAGGCAGCTGCGGAGCCGGGCGGCGAGGCGGGCGCCAAGATTACCGACCGCAGTACCCCCACCCCTGGCCCCTCCGCACAAGGGGGAGGGGGACGCGCTTCGGCCGCCGAAGCCAGTGCCAAAGCGGCACCGCACCCGTCCCCGCCCGGAAAAATCACTGAGCGTGAGGTTGCATCGGCGACGGAATCCCCCTCCCCCTTGCGGGGAGGGGTTAGGGGTGGGGGTGCTGCGCTCGTCGCCGCGCCGCGTCCCGAAGGTGAAAGGCCGCTGGCGTCGCCGGCCGTCCGCCTCAGGGCAAAAGAGGCCGGCGTCGATCTCCGACAGGTCAGGGGAAGCGGCCCGGCCGGCCGCATTCTCCACGAGGACATCGACGCCTTCCTGGCGCGCGGACCGCAGCTTGCGAAGGTCTCCGGCCTCGCCCGCAACGAGGCCGTCGAGGACATCAAGATCATCGGGCTCAGGCGCAAGATCGCCGAGAAGATGGCGCTGGCCAAGTCGCGCATCCCGCACATCACCTATGTCGAGGAGATCGACGTTACGGCATTGGAGGATTTGCGCGCGGCGCTCAACAAGGAGAAGCGCGGCGGCGTGGAGCGGCCGAAGCTGACGCTGCTGCCGTTCCTGATGCGGGCGATGGTCAAGGCGATCGCCGACCAGCCCAAAATCAACGCGCTGTTCGACGACGAGGCCGGCATCGTCCACCAGCATGGCGGCGTCCATATCGGCATTGCCGCGCAGACGCCTTCGGGGCTGGTGGTGCCGGTGGTCAAGCACGCCGAGGCACGCGACATCTGGGACTGCGCCGCCGAGGTTTTCAGGCTCGCCGAGGCGGCCAGGTCAGGCACGGCGGCGCGCGACGAACTGTCGGGATCGACGATCACCATCACCTCGCTCGGCGCCATGGGCGGGGTGGCGACGACGCCGGTGATCAATCATCCGGAAGTGGCGATCCTCGGCGTCAACAAGATGATGGTGCGGCCGGTGTGGGACGGCACCCAGTTCATGCCGCGCAAGATGATGAACCTGTCCTCCAGCTTCGACCACCGCGTCATCGACGGCTGGGACGCGGCGGTGTTTATTCAACGGATCAAGACGCTGCTGGAGACCCCGGCGCTGATTTTTGTGGATTGAGATGATGAACAGGGGATCGCAGGGGCGCAGAATGAGAGCAGTAGCGATCCTTCGCGCCCCCCTCTGTCCTGCCGGACATCTCCCGCCGGCTCGACCAACCAGGGTGCCATGATGAAGGAAATATCCTGCAAGCTGCTCGTCATCGGCGCCGGTCCGGGCGGCTATGTCTGCGCCATCCGCGCCGGCCAGCTCGGCATCGACACGGTTATCGTCGAGTTCGGCAAGCCGGGCGGCACCTGCCTCAATGTCGGCTGCATTCCGTCCAAGGCGCTGATCCATGCGGCCGAGGAGTTCGAGAAAATCTCGCACATGGCGAGCGGCAAGAGCCCGCTCGGCATTTCAATCGCCACGCCGTCGATTGATCTCGAAGCGACCATCGCCTGGAAGGACGGTATTGTTAGCCGGCTTAACAGCGGCGTTGCCGGCCTGCTCAAGAAGGCCGGGGTCAAGACCGTGCATGGCTGGGCGAAATTCCGTGACGGCAAGACCGTCGAGGTCCAGACCGAGACTGGCATGCAGGTCGTCCGCGCCGAGATGGTGGTGATCGCGACCGGCTCGGCGGCGGTCGAGCTGCCGTCACTGCCGTTCGGTGGGCCGGTAATCTCGTCCACCGAAGCGCTGGAGCTGAGCGAAGTGCCGGAAAGGCTTGCCGTCGTCGGTGGCGGCTATATCGGGCTCGAGCTCGGCATCGCCTTCGCCAAGCTGGGCGCCAAGGTGAGCGTGGTCGAGTCCTTGCCGCGCGTGCTGGCGCAATATGATGCCGAGCTGACCCGGCCGGTGGTGAAGCGGCTCACCGAGCTCGGCATCGAGGTGCTCGTGAACGCTAAGGCCAAGGGCCTGTCGGGCAAGGGCGATGCCTTGCTGGTCGAAACGACGACCGGCAAGAATGCCAAAATCGCCGCCGACAGGATCCTGGTCACCGTCGGGCGCAAGCCGGTGGTCGAAGACTGGGGGCTGGAGCAGATCGACCTCGACATCGCGGGCAAATTCATCCGCATCGACGACCAGTGCCGCACCTCGATGCGCGGCATCTTTGCCATTGGCGACGTCACCGGCGAGCCGATGCTGGCGCACCGGGCGATGGCGCAAGGCGAAATGGTCGCCGAGATCGTCGCCGGCCACAAGCGCAGCTGGGACAAGCGCTCAATTCCCGCCATCTGCTTCACCGATCCGGAGCTGATCACCGCCGGCCTGTCGCCGGAGGAGGCCAAGAGGCTCGGCGGCGAGATCAAGGTCGGGCTGTTTCCGTTCGCCGCCAACGGCCGCGCGATGACCAAGATGAGTGAGTATGGCTTCGTCCGAGTTGTCGCCCGCGCCGACAACCATTTGGTGCTCGGCATCCAGGCGGTCGGCCAGGGCGTGTCGGAACTGTCGACGGCGTTTGGCCTGGCGCTGGAAATGGGCGCGCGGCTGGAGGATATCGCCGGCACCATCCATGCCCATCCGACACAAGGCGAGGGTTTTCAGGAGGCGGCGCTGAAGGCGATGGGGCATGCCTTGCATGTTTGAGGGCTGGCTGGCCTCACGGCGGATTCGAACCTCGTTCGGTCGAGTTCCTTCGCGCCCCCCTCTGTCCTGCCGGACATCTCCCCCACTTGGGGGGAGATCGGCAGCCTCGCCGTCCCGCCCTACTTTAAGCGTTGGAGATTGGCGAAAGCGGAGATGCCGGCCAATCTCCCCCCAAGTGGGGGAGATGCCCGGTAGGGCAGGGGGGGCGCTGTCCCACCGATCTCTGGTCAGCGAGCACCTAACCCGCAAGCCGGCTAACCATCTCGTGCTGCGCATGGGCGCGGCCGAAGCGGTTGACGAGGAAGGCGTCGAGCGCGATGTCTTCCTGCTTGACAAAACCCTTCGCCGGCAAGCTGCCGTCGGCCAGCATGTCGAGCACCGCGCAGATGGCGGAGGCGGTGGTGATCTGGATGGCGCTGCGCACCTTGTCGCCGACGCGCCTGGCGTAGATCTTGTTGGCGTAGGTCTCCTGCAGCAGGCGGCCGCTCTTGCGGCCGCTGACGGTGACGAAGACGATGACCACGTCCTGCAGCGTCGCCGGCAGGGCGCTCTCAAAAATGTCCTTCAGCACGTCGCGGCGGTGGCGCAGGCCAAGATCGTTGAGCAGCGCCTTCATGATCGCGGCGTGGCCGGGGTAGCGGATGGTGCGATAGTTCAGCGTGCGCACCTTGCCCTTCAGCGTTTCGGCCAGCGTGCCGAGCCCACCCGAGGTGTTGAACGCCTCGTAGGTGACGCCGTCGAGCGAGAATTCCTCGCGCTCCTCCAGCGGCGGCACCTCGATCAGCTCGCCTTCGACGATCGCCTCGCAAGGCTCGCAATATTCGTTGATGACGCCGTCCGTGCTCCATGTCAGATTGTAGTTCAGCGCATTCGACGGGTATTGCGGCAGTGCGCCGACCCGCATGCGCACGCTCTCCAGCGTGTCGAAGCGGCTGGCGAGATCATTGGCGACGATCGAGATGAAGCCCGGCGCCAGCCCGCATTGCGGGATGAAGGCGCTGTTGGCTGTACGCGCCAATTGCCTGACGCGCCGGGTCGCGACGACGTCCTCGGTCAGGTCGAGATAATGCACACCGGCGCTGGCCGCCGCTTCGGCGATGCGCGTGGTCAGGTGGAAGGGCGCGGCGCTGAGCACCGCGAACTTGCCGGCCAGAGCCGCTTCGAGTGTGCCGGCGGCTTCGATGTCGAGCTGCAGCGTCTCGACCGTTTCAGGCAGTTCGGCCGCGCCGAGCTGTGCGGCCAAGCGGTCGACGAGGGTTATGTGATAGTCGCCGGTGGAAGCCAGCATCTCGGCGATGGTCGAGCCGATCTTGCCGGCGCCGACAATTATGATGTCCTTCATGACAGTTCCCTCGCCTTGCCTTTCACAGAGCGGACAGAATCGCAGCTTGCCTGTCGAAAGGAAGTGTTGAACTGTTCAAAACGAAGTGCCAAATTGGACAGTATGCTGATGAGGTTCGTCGAAAGTGCTTAGCAACGCCGAACAGGCCCTGCTCTCCCTGCTGCGCGCGAATGCGCGCGCCTCTACGGCCGAACTGGCGCGGCGGCTCGCCGTGTCGCGGACGACGGTGCAGAGCCGGATCGAGCGGCTGGAACAGCGCGGCATCATCACCGGCTATGGCGTCAGGCTTTCACCCGACTACGAACAGGGACTGGTGCGGGCGCATGTCCTGCTCACCGTCACGCCCAAGCTTGCCGACAAGGTGGTGCGCAGCCTGCAGGCGTTGCCGCCGGTGCGGACGCTGCATTCGGTGAGCGGCAATTTCGACATGATCGTCGTCGTCGACGCGCCCTCGATCAAGGATCTCGACACGCTGCTTGATGAGATTGGCGCGATGGACGGGGTCGAGCGGACATCGTCGTCGATCATCCTGTCGACGCGGATTGATCGGTGAGTGCCTTGGCGGAGCGTGGCACCGCTTCCCTCCTTCCAAAATGCTGCTGCCGGGCAGAACCTTGCGGAAGTCGGCGGGACAGCGCCCCCCTCTGTCCTGCCCTCTTTGCCAAAACTTGGCATCTCCCCCACTTGGGGGGATCGGCAATTTTTGGCGCTACGCTTAACTTGCGACGCTCCTGTAATAAAGCAACATGAAGTCCGAAAAAATGTTGCTTTCCGACATGGCCTGTATGAGAATTGCGCGGACAGGCCGGTTGAACGAGAACAGACAGGAGCCGGACGCCGATGCAATTTGATCTCCTGCTGAAGGGCGGCCGCCTCATCGATCCGGCATCCGGCCTCGATGCGCAACGCGATCTGGCCATCGCCAACGGCCGCATCGCCGCGATCGATCCCGACATTCCCTTCGAGCGCGCCGCGCGCGTCATCGATGGGACGGGGTCCATCGTCGCGCCCGGCCTCATCGACCTGCACAGCCACGTCTATTGGGGCGGCACCTCGCTTGGCGTCGATGCCGACCGCCTCGCTGCAAAAAGCGGCACCACAACCTTCATTGACGCCGGAAGCGCTGGCGCCGGCAACCTCCTCGGCTTTCGCCGCCACGTCATCGAGCGCTCGAAGCTCCGCATCCTGGCCTATGTCAACATTTCCTTTGCCGGCATTTTTGGCTTCTCGCAGACCGTTTCGGTTGGCGAGTGCAGCGATCTGCGGCTCTGCGAACCGCGCGAGACGGTGGCGGCGGTGCGCGAGCACGCAGACGTGGTCGTCGGCGTAAAAGTACGCTCGGGTCGCCATGCCGGCGGCAGCAGCGGCATCGCGCCGGTCGATCTGGCGCTCGAGGCTGCCGACCAGGCCGGCCTGCCGCTGATGGCGCATATCGACGAGCCGCCGCCAGGCCGTTCGGAAGTCCTGCCGCGGCTGCGCAAGGGCGACATCCTCACCCACTGCTTCCGGCCGTTTCCCAACGCGCCGGTCTTCGCCTCGGGCGCGGTCCGGCCCGACATGCGGCTGGCGCGCGAGCGCGGCGTCATCTTCGACATCGGCCACGGCATGGGCTCGTTTGATTTCTCGGTTGCCAGGGCGATGCTCAGCGAAGGGCTGGCGCCTGACGTGATCAGCAGCGACGTGCATCTCTACTGCGTCGACGGTCCGGCCTTCGACATTCTGGTGTGCATGTCGAAATTGATGGCGCTCGGCATGCCGCTGGTCGAGGTGCTGCGCGCGGCGACCCAACGGCCGGCCGAGGCGATCGCAAGGCCCGAGCTTGGCACGCTTAAGGTCGGTGCAGTCGGCGACATCGCAGTGCTGCGGCTGCGTCCGGGCTGTTTTACCTTTGTCGACGCGGTCGGCGCGTCGCTGGTCGCCGAGCAGCGGCTGGTCTCGGACGGCATCGTGATCGGCGGCACCTGGTGGCCGAACGAAGCGGCTAACGATTTTGGCGATACCGACCGCTACGAAGCGCATGCGCATGAGACGCATGTCGATGTGGTGAGCCGGCATTTCGGGCGTGGGTGAAGGCTGGGCAGCTCTTCCTTCTCCCCTTGTGGGAGAAGGTGGCCGAGCGAAGCTCGGTCGGATGAGGGGTGCTCCAGAGAACACCAACGCCTCACTCCGTCCAACACCCCTCATCCGTCTTGGCGCTGCGCGCCAATCCACCTTCTCCCACAAAGGGAGAAGGAGAGGAGCGCTGCTACCCATAGACCGGCGTCGCTATCCCTTCCATCCGCGCCTTGATCTGAAGCGCCACATATTTCGAGTAAAAGCGCGACAGCGCCAGATTGCCGCCGTGGAACCACAGCGCTTCCTGCGCCGTCGGCTTCCACATGTTGCGCAATTCGCCTTGCCATGGTCCCGGGTCGCCTTTCACGCCCGAGCCAATCCCCCAGCACGGCCCGACCTCGTCGGCGACGTCGCGCGAGACGATCGCCGCCACGGTCTCGTTCATCGACTGCTAGCCGGTGCAGGAGATGATCGCGTCGGCCGCCAGTTCGCTGCCGTCGTCGAACAGGATTCCGGTTGGCGTCAGCGACTTGATCTCGACGCCGCTGCGGACGCCGATCTCGCCGTCGATGATCAGATCGGACGCGCCGACGTCGATATAGTAGCCCGAGCCGGTGCGGTAGGCCTTCATCAGCAGCCCGGTCTCGTCGTCGCCGAAATCGATGGCGAAGCCGGCACCGCGCAAGCGGTCGTAGAAGGCCGCGTCACGCGCCTTGATGATGTCGTACAGCGCCCGCTGGCTTTGCGGCAGCAGCGCGAACGGCGTCGAGGCGACGATCATGTCGGCCTTTTCGGTGGTGATGCCGCGGGCCAGCGCCTTTTCCGAAAAGATCTCGAAGCCGACCTCCATCAGCGTGTCTGACTTCACCACCGTCGTCGGCGAGCGCTGGATCATCGTCACCGCAGCGCCGCTCTCCCAGAGGTCGACGGCGACATCGTGCCCCGAGCTTGCCGCGCCTATGACCGCGACGCGCCTGCCGCGGAATTTCTCGCCGCTAAAATACTGGCTGGAATGCAGGATCTCGCCCTGGAACGCAGCGGCGCCGGGCAGGTCGATCTGCCGCGGCGGGCCATAGGCGCCGGTTGCGAAGACGATGTGCTTTGGCATCAGCGTGATGCGCTCGCCGGCGCGGTCGACCTCGACCGTCCAGATTTTTTTGGCTTCGCCGTAGGACGCGCTGATGCATTCTGTGGAGGTCCAGTAATTGAGCTCCATGACGCGCGTGTACATTTCCAGCCAGTCGCCCATCTTGTCCTTGGGCGTGAACACCGGCCAGTTTTCCGGAAACGGGATGTAGGGGAGATGGTCGTACCAGACCGGATCGTGCAGCACGAGCGAGCGATAGCGGTTGCGCCAGGAATCGCCGGCCTGCGCATTCTTCTCGATGACGATGGCCGGCACGCCGAGTTGCCGCAGCCGCGCGCCCAGCATGATGCCGCCCTGGCCGCCGCCGATGACCAGGCAATAGGGCTGCTCAATGGCACCAAGATCACGCGCCTCGCGCGCCCTCGCCTCGGCCCAAGTCTCGCGGTCCGGATCGGCCTGGTGGCGGACACCCAGCGGCCGCGCCGGTCCCTTGCGCTCCTCAAAACCCTTGAGGTCGCTCATCGCCGTGAACAGCGTCCGGCATCTGCCGTCCTGCAGGCGCATGTTGCCATGGCCCCAGGCTGATGACGTCTCGAAGCTGAACCAGGCTTCTATCGTGCCTTCGTGCGAGCTTGCTTCGCCAGTGAGCTGCCAGGCAGTCGGCCTGGTCGCCGCCGGAGTGGCGTCCAGCATGTTGCGGATCGCCGCGCGGCCTTCCATCGTCTTGATGTTCCAGGTGAAGGTCAGCAGGTCACGCCAGTAGCAATCCTCGACGAACAGATCGGTCGCGGCCGCGGCGTCGCCCGCCTCGAGGGCGCGGGAGAGAGAGGAAAGCCAGCTGGCCGCCTGTTTTGAGGGTGCCATGTCGAGCATTTTTTTCTCCTTCGAGTCGGCGCCGGTCTGTCCTTCTCCCCTTGTGGGAGAAGGTGGATTGGCGCGCAGCGCCGAGACGGTTGAGGGGTGTTGGCCGGAGTGCCGTTGGTGCCAAGCTGGAGCACCCCTCATCCGGCCGCTTCGCGGCCACCTTCTCCCACAAGGGGAGAAGGCAAGAAGCCGCGCTGCTCAATCCCCCAGCGGCTCCATATCCTTGCCCGTCCTGTGGATCTGGGCGTTGTATTTGATGCGGCGCACCGTTTCGCGGGCCGAGCCGTCGAGCTTGTAGGCTGCCGCCACCGCCATCAGGTCGATCGCGGCCAAAAAGGCGAAGCGCGAGGCGGTCGGCTTCAGCGTGTCGGGATATTCGGGCACCGCCACCGTCAGCCTGACGTCGCAGGCGCGGGCAAGCTCGGTGTCGGGCGCCGTCACGCAGATCGCGTTGGCGCGGTAATGCCTGGCCAGTTCGACGGCCTCGATCACTTCGCGGGTGCGTCCGGTCGCCGAAATGGCGATCACCAGGTCGCCGGGCTTCAGGGTCGAGGCGGTCATCCGCATCAGATAGGGGTCGCATTGGGCGCCGACGGTGATGCCGTAGCGGAACAGCCGGCACTGGGTCTCCTGCGCCAGCGCCGACGAGCTGCCGCCGAGGCCGAACACCGTGACCTGGCGCGCCTTGGCGATGAGCTCGGCGGCCTTCACCAGCTGCGCCGGATCAAGCTGCCGTTCGGCTTCCTGCAGTGCCCGGCGGGCCTCGCCGAACACGGCATTCCAGAACGGCATGCCATTGTCGCTGCTCACCGGCGGCGGCTTGCTCAGATAGAGCGCGCCGACGACCAGGCTCTGCGCCAGCTTCAGCTTGAAATCGCGCACCCCCTCGCAGCCGATGGCGCGGCAGAACCGGGTCACGGTGGGTTCGCTGACCTGGGCGCGCTGGGCAAGTGCAGCGTTGGAAGCGTCGACCGCGAATTTGACATCGTCGAGCACGACATCGGCGACGCGCCGCTCCGCCGGGCGCAATTCACCGTAAGAGTCCTTCACCAGCGAAATGATGTCGGGGATGCGCCTGATATGATCGCGTCCATCCGGGTCGTCGCCCGAGGTCAATCGTACATGGCCTTCAGCTTCGGTCATGACTCATCCCCACCGTTTGTGGAGCTCGATCTCTACCATGTTTGCGCGGTCGGTTTGCGAAGTATGTAGGAAAGCAACAAGCTTTTCAAGAAATAGAAAAGCAAATTTAAACAACAATGTAAGCGCAGTGCGAACGATCCCGATGATTAGAGCCGTGGTCGCCGTTCGACCGCAAGTCGGAGAGTTACGGGACGCGCGACTCCCCTTCTCCCCCTGTGGGAGAAGGAAAGGGCAGCGATGCCCCCTCAGCCCGTGCGTCGATGCTGATCCGAACCGCCATCCAGCCACGCGATGTCGTCGGGCGAAAGCGCAATGTCGAGGGCCTGCAGACTGTCCTCCAGTTCGTCGAGCGTGCGCGGTCCGATCAGCGGGACGGACGGGAACGGCTGGGCCAGGACGTAGGCGAGCGCGACATGGATCGGGCTCTTGCCCAGCCTGTTGGCGAGCTCGATCGCCCGGTCGCGACGGCCGAAATTTTTCTCCGAGTACCAGACCCGGACCAGCTCTTCATTGTCACGCTGGTCGCGCCCGGCGCGGCCGGTGAAGAAACCCCTTCCCTGGCTCGACCAGGCGAAATTGGGCATCTGCCGGGCGGTCAGCCAGGCCTTCCATTCGTCGCTGGACGAGGTGACGCAACCCGGCCAGATCGGCACCAGCATCTCGGCCAGCGAAAAATTGTTCGAAAGCGCGCCAGGCTTCTGCTTGCCGGTCCGTTCGGCATAGGCAATCGCCTCGTCCATGCGTTCCTTCGTCCAGTTCGAGCCGCCGAACGGACCGCGAATGCGGCCAGTCCTGACCTCTTGATCCATCGCGTCGACGAATTCGTCGACCGGCACGTCGGGATCGTCGCGGTGCATGAAATAGACATCGACATGATCGGTCTGCAGCCGGTCGAGCGACTGGGTGAGCTGCTTGCCGATCACATCGGGATAGCAGAGCGGGGTGTGCGCGCCCTTGCCGATGACCACCGAGTGCTCACGCACGCCGCGGTTCTTCAACCATTGGCCGAGCAGCGTTTCGGTGTAGCCGCTGCCATAGATGAAGGCCGTGTCGAAGACGTTGCCGCCGGCTTCGAAATAGGCATCGAGCAGGATCATGCCGGAGGAGAAGGTGCGAAAATCCTCGAAGCCGAGCGCCAGGCACGAGGCCCGCCGCGGCAGGCCCGGAATTTCGCGCTTCGCAATGATGGTGCCGCCGGAGCGCAGCCGCCGGCCAGAAATGGTGTCGACGCGTTTTTCGGGTTTTTCGATCTCGTATTCGAGCCCGATGGCGGCACGCCATTTGTCGAGCACACGCAGATTGCCGAGACTGTCGGCCCAGCCCATGCCCGGCCAGGCAAACTCCTGCTTTCCGGCCAGGATCGCCTCGCCGGCGGCGTCGACCTCGAAAGCGTAGAGCCAGCGGTCTTCCCTGACCTCGACCACCTCCTCACCGCCTGAACGGATGATGCGGATCTCGCCGGTGCCGCCTTCCCTGCCGCTCGCATACCAGAAATCCGCGACCTCGATGCGGCCTTTGGTACCAAGGATGCGCAGGACATTGTCCTGGGCGAGCGAAATCCCGCAGGAGACTTCGGCGACGATGCCGTTGGGAAAATGCAGCAGCGCCGACGCCCATTCGTCGACGCCGGACTGGCCGAGATGCGCCGCACCCGCCACCTTGTCCGGCTCGGCGAAAGGCTTTCCCGATGCGGCCCCGGCAATCAGCCGCGCCATCGAAACGGGGTAGCCGCCGACGTCGAGAATGCCGCCGCCGGCGAGATCGTTGGCATAAAGCCGGTGCTCCGGCATGAAGCCAGGCATGGCGAAGCCGAAGCTCGATTTCACCATGCGTACCTCGCCGATTGCGCCGGACCTGACGAGGTCGACCAGCTTTGCCGTCTGCGGATGCAGCCGGTACATGAAGGCCTCGCCGAGAAAGGTGCCGGCCCTGCGCGCTGCATGGATCATCGCGTCGGCCTCGAAAGCGGTGAGCCCCATCGGCTTTTCGCAAAGCACATGTTTTCCGGCCTCGGCCGCCTTGATCGCCCATTCGGCATGGCTGGGATGCGGCGTCGAAATGTAGACTGCGTCGACGTCCGGATCGGTGAGCAGAGCCTCGTAGCCGTCGAGGATGCGGGCACCGGGGAAGTTTTCAGCGAGGCCTGATTTGCCGGGATTGCGCGCACCAATGGCGACCAATGTGCCGGTGCGCGAATGGGCGACGCCGCCGGCAAAGGCCTTGGCGATGGTGCCGGGCCCGAGAATGCCCCAGCGGATTTTTTGTGGTTCGGACGTCATTCCTGGATCTCCTTGGGGTCGCCTCGGCGTCGCGAGTTGGTGAAAGAAAAATTGCGTGTCTTGGTGTGCATGGCGTTGTCCCAAACCGCTGCGCGGTTCACGCCCGAGGGCATGCTTTTGGGCACTAGCGAATGCGAGCACCTGACTTGTCGAAGAGAAGCGATTGGCCAGCCTTGATCGACACCACCATGTGGTCGCCAGTCGCCCGCTGCCGCGACGCCTCGCGCTCCATGATCAGTTCCTCTGGTCCGGCATTGGCATAAATGTAGCTCACCGATCCGAGGTGCTCGGCGACATCGGCCTTGACGGCGATGTCGCAATCGCCTTCGCCGGCCTCGAAGAAATGCTCCGGCCGCACACCGAGCACGACCTCGGCGCCGACCGCAGGCGGGGCGCCCGACAGCGGTTTCTGCAGCCGAGCGCCGCCATGGTTGGCGAGTTCGAGGAGCGTTGCATTGCCGTCGTTGCCGACCACTTGTGCCGCCAGAAAATTCATCTTCGGCGAGCCGACGAAACCGGCGACGAAGCGGTTGGCGGGGTCGTCATAGAGATCGAGCGGCGCGCCGATCTGCTCGATATTGCCGGCGTTGAGCACGACAATCCTGTCGGCCAGCGTCATCGCTTCGGTCTGGTCATGCGTCACATAGATCATGGTGACGCCGAGCTCCTTGTGCAGGCGCGAGATCTCGACCCGCATCTGCACCCTGAGCTCGGCGTCGAGATTGCTCAGCGGCTCGTCGAACAGGAACACTTGCGGCTCGCGCACGATGGCGCGGCCGATGGCGACGCGCTGGCGCTGGCCGCCCGACAATTGCCGCGGGCGCCGCTTCATCAGCTCGGCGATGCGCAGGATCTCGGCGGCCCGCTTCACCCGCCGCTCGGTGTCAGCTTTCGGGTTGCCGTTCATCCTGAGCCCAAAACTCAGATTCTGCTCGACGCTCATGTGCGGATAGAGCGCGTAGGACTGGAACACCATGGCGATGCCGCGGTCGGCCGGCTCGACATTGTTCACTACCTTGCCGCCGATGGCGATCTCGCCGCCGCTGATGTCCTCGAGCCCGGCGATCATCCTGAGCAGCGTGGACTTGCCGCAGCCGGAGGGGCCGACGAAGACGACGAATTCGCCGTCCTCGACGTCGATGTTCGCGCCGTGAACGATCTCGAAGACGCCGAAGCGCTTGACGACATTTTTGAGTGTGACCGCTGCCATGCTGATCCTATTTGATGGCGCCGGCGGCAATGCCGGCGACGAAATGGCGCTGCAAGAGCACGAACACGACGAGCATCGGCACGGTGAGCATCACGGCGCCCGCCATGATGCCGCCCCACGACACTTTGGTGAGGCCGATCAGCGTGCCGAGCGCCACCGGCGCCGTCATCGCGCCGGGCTTGGAATTGATCAGCAGCGGCCAGAGATAATTGTTCCAGGAGGCAAGGAACAGGATGATGGCGAGCGCCGCCAGCATCGGCCGCGCCAGCGGCAGCGCTACGAACAGGAAGATCCGCCATTCCTTGACCCCCTCGACGCGAGCGGCATCGAACAGATCGCCCGGCATCATCGAGAAGCTCTGCCGCATGAACAGCACGCCGAGCGAATTGAACAGCGGCGGCACGATCAGCGCCACCCAGGTGTTGGCGAGCTTGAAATCGCGCGCCACCATGATGAATTGCGGGATCAGCACGACAGCATAGGGCAGCGTGATGGTGCCGAGGATGATGGCGACGACAACGCCCTTGCCGAAGAACTGGTAGCGCGCCAGCGCCCAGCCGGCCATCGAGGTGAGCAGCACCGACAGGAACGTATAGGTCACCGCCACCGAGACCGAGATGCCGATGGCGCCGATGAAATTGGTGTCGCGCTGCAGGTTGTTGACGTTGTCGAGGAAGCTGCCGTGCGGCAAAAGCTCGATGCTGGGGCTGAAAATGCCCCTGTCGGGCATGGTCGAGAAGATCACCATCATCCACAGCGGAAACAGCCAGATCAGCGCCAGCGGCGTCAGGAAGAGATGCAGCGCGATGCTGCGTCCCAATCTGGAGGAGGAGCGGCTGGAGGAGGAACGGCTCGAAGCGGAACGTGAGCTCATTTCGGCTCCCTCGTCAGCCACAGTTGCACCAGCGAGATGGCGATCGCCAGCCCGGCCATGGTGTAGGCGATGGCCGAGGCGTAGCCGAAATTGAGCGACCTGAAACCCTGGCGGTAAAGCAGCAGCCCGAGCGTTTCGGTGCCGCCGCCCGGCCCGCCGCGCTCGGTGATCAGGAAGGGTTCGGTGAACAGCTGCATGGTGCCGATGATCGACAGCACGGCGCAGAACACGATGATCGGCTTGAGCAGCGGCAGGGTGATGTAGAAGAACTGCTTGAGCTTGCTGACGCGGTCCAGCGTCGCCGCCTCATAGACATCCTGGGGGATGGACTGCAAGCCGGCGAGCAGGATGATGGCGTTGTAGCCGGCCCAGCGCCAGGTCACCGCGATCATGATCACCGCCATCGCCGGGGTGACGTTGGAAAACCAGTCGATACGCGGCAGGCCGACGCTGTTCAGCAGCTTGTTGATGATGCCGTAGTCGAGATTGAACATCAGCCGGAACACCGCCGAATAGGCGACTTCGCCGACCACGACCGGGGCGAAAAAGGCGAAGCGGAACAGGCCACGGGCCTTGAGCAGCGGCGAATTGAGCAGCACCGCCATGACGATCGCCAAAGTGATCATCACCGGCACCTGGATGACGAGGATGAGCAGCGTGTTCTTCAAGGCGTTGAAAAAGGCCGGGTCGCCGATCAGCCGGCCCCAGTTGAAGGTCGGCGCGAACCGCCACGGCACGGTGCGCGTCGCCTGGAAGGAGATCAGGAAGGAGTTGATGATCGGCCACAGCCAGAAGATCGAGAAGATCAGCAGATAGGGCGCGAGGAAGCGGTACGCCGTGGCGTTCTGATAGCGCATCGTTGCCTCCTTCGCTTCCCGTTTCTAGGTTTACCGGCCTGCCTTGCCTTCTCCCCTTGTGGGAGAAGGTGGATTGGCGCGCAGCGCCAAGACGGATGAGGGGTGCTGGACGGAATGAGACGTTGGTGTTCCCTGGAACACCCCTCATCCGACCTCGCTTCGCGAGGCCACCTTCTCCTACAAGGGGAGAAGGGGAGTCGCGTTCAGATCACTCTTCGACCGGCAGGCCGGTCGCCGAGGCGATCTGGCTTGCGGCATCGTCGAGCGCCGCCTTGGCGTCGGGGTAGCCGCCGCCGAGATATTTGGTCTGCACTGCGCGGACGATGATTTCCGCGTCGCTCTGGAACGGCGTGCCGCGGCTGGGGACGACTTTCGGCAAGGTGCCAAGAATGTCCTTCCACACCGCCTGGCCGCCCCAATAGGGCTGGCCTTCGGAGACATAGGGGTCGTCGAGCGCCGAGATCAGCGACGGCACCAGGCCAAAACCCTTCAGCATCGCTATCTGGCCCTCATTGCTCGCGAGCGAATATTTCAGGTAGGCGTAGGCGGCTTCCTTGTTGTTCGACACCGAGGTGATGGCGAGCGAGGAACCGCCGAGATTGGCGGCGCGCGGGCCGTCGGCGGTGAGGCTCGGCATCAGGTAGACGCCCCATTTGCCGCTGCCGTCGGGCGACTCGGTGCGTATGGTGCCCTCGTACCAGCCGCCATACATCTGGCTGGCGACCTTGTCGGCGGTGTTGTTGGTGATCTTGGTGCCCCAATCGGCCGAGGTGATGATGCCGGCGTCCTTCATCTCCTTGATCTTGGTCATCGACGCCACGCAGCCCGGCTGGTTGACGGTGATCGACTGCCCGTCGGCGGCGAAATAGGCGCAGCCCTGCTCGTTGGCGATCATGCGGAAGAATTCGGAGTCGCCGTTGAAATCGGCGTTGGTCATGGTCACGCCGGGATTGGCCTCCTGGATCTTCTTGCCGGCGGCAATGAAATCGTCCCAGGTCTTGATCGAGGTCGGGTCGACGCCGGCCTTCTCATAGAAGTCGCGGCGATAGTACATCGCCACCGGGCCGGAATCCCACGGCATCGCATAGGCCTTGTCTTCCACTTCGAGCTCGGTGCGCTTGAAATCGGGGAATTTTGCCTGGTCTTCGGCGGTATAGCCGAGCGTATGGAGGTCGACGAAGCAGTCCGGGAACTGGCTCCAGTAGTTCTCGGCCTCACCGTTCTCGATCGTCACGATGTCCGGCAGCCCCTCTCCGCCGGCGGCGCAGCCGGCGATCGACTTGTCATAGGTCGGCTGGTTGCCGAGATCCTGGACCGTGACCTTGATGTCGGGGAACTGCTTGTTAAAACCTTCTATGGTGGCCTTCAGCGACGAAGCGGCGACGTTCCAGCTCCAGATCGTGATTTCGCCGGATTGCGCAAAGGCCGGGGCTGAGCCCAGGGCAAGCGCGAACGCGGCGCAGGTCAGTGTGATGCGCATTGAAATCCTCCCATTTCATTTGCTCTCTCTTCGCGAGCATGGCTAGACTAGGCGCTGGCGAAGGCTTGTCCGCGACAAAGGGAATAAAGAATGGGCGGAAAGTAAGATGCTGGAAAGGCCGTTTTACCAGCCCGGCGCCAGCAGCGTGGAGGGTCTGCCGCTGCTGCTGCAGATGTTTCACACCCAGCCCCTGGTGATGCTGAAGCCGCATTGGCATGCCCAGGTCGAGGTGAATTTCATCGTCCGCGGCGCCGTGCACTACCGCATGGACGAGCACGAGATCGCGCTTTCGGCCGGCGACATGTGCCTGTTCTGGGGCGGCCTGCCGCACCAGATGGACGATGCGTCGGACGATGCCGTCTATGCCGGCGCGCATCTGCCGCTGGTGCACTTCTTCCGGCTGCACCTGCCCGCCGACGTCCGCAACCGGCTGATGACCGGCGCGACATTGGTGACCAATGCCACCGACCGGTCCGACAGCGACAATTTCGAGCGCTGGAACCGCTACGTCCGCTCGGGCGATGCGGGCAAGGCCGAGCACGCCGTCAACGAACTCTTGCTGCGGCTGGAGCGGGTGCGCTTCGAACCCTACCGGCTGGTACCCGAAACGCCGATCGAGCAGGAAGCAGGCAGCCCCTTCGACCAGCAATCGCTGCGCAATGTCGGGCGCATGTGCGACTTCATCGCCGAGAATTTCCTTTACGACATCGACTGCGTCGACATCGCGGCGGCGGCCGACATCCATCCCAAATACGCCATGAGCGTTTTCAAGAAGTCGACCGGCATGACGCTCAACGAGTATGTCAATTTGTTGCGGCTCAGCTACGCCCAGGCGCTGCTGATGCACCAGGACGCCAACGTGCTGCGCGTCGCCATGGACTCCGGCTTCGGCTCGCTCAGCGCCTTCAACAAGTCGTTCCGCAAGCTGGCCGGCATGTCGCCGTCGGATTTTCGCAGAGGCGCGGGCGCCCGATAGTCGATGCACAGGATATGGCTGGGACCCGGCGCCGAACACCAAGGCGGTCACGGTTTGGTTTGGCGCCCACGCAACAATGCACCACCGGCCCTGAGGCCGGTGGTGCTCTCTGGACCGTCTGTAGGGGCAGGACCGTTCCAGGGGATCCCTTAGGATCGGACTCGAATGTCGGCCTTTTCTTGACCCACAGCATCGGCCGAACAGATGAAGGAGCCCGCCAACTGACCAAGAATCTCGATGCTACGATGCGCCGCCGCGCACACATGATTTGCAATTTTATTCGGCGTCTGCCGGCTGATGCCGCGCAGCCCAAACGCGAAAAAGCCGCGGCGAACCGCGGCTTTTCGATGCTTGTTTCCCGTTTGGGAAACTGGAGCGGGTGAAGCGATTCGAACGCTCGACCCCAACCTTGGCAAGGTTGTGCTCTACCCCTGAGCTACACCCGCTCGCGCGGCTTTTGGGCCGCAAGCCGAGCCTATATGGCTGAAGGGCGCGGCGATTGCAACAGGGAAATCGCAGGTTTTTTGGGCCGCACCCGGCGACGTAAACGAGCCTTCCCTGGCCCGGACAGCAACGCAATCGGCAGCCTTGCTGCGCAACGGTCTTGTCTCGGCGGCGTCATTGGCCGTAAACGGCATGATCCAAACCGCGACAACAAGAAAGTCCGACAGAAACGACATGCCGAAAACCGAAGCCGAGCTTTTCGCCTTTCTTGCCGATCTCGGGATCGAGGTCTCGACCCTGCGCCATCCGCCGCTGTTCACGGTCGCCGATTCGCAGGCGCTGCGCGGGGAAATCGCCGGCGGGCACACCAAGAACCTGTTCCTCAAGGACAGGAAGGACAATTTCTTCCTGGTCAGCGTCGATGAGGAGGCGGTGGTCGATCTCAAGCAGATCCACCAAATCATCGGCGCCGCCGGGCGCGTGTCCTTCGGCAAGCCGGAGATGCTGATGGAGCTTCTCGGCGTCGTTCCGGGGGCGGTCACCGTGTTCGGCTTGATCAACGATACGCAGTTACGGGTCAAGGTCGTTCTCGACCACGAGTTGATGCGCCATGCCGTCATCAACGCCCATCCGCTAACCAACGAGGCGACGACATCGATCGCCGCCGCCGACCTGGTCAAATTCGTCGAGGCAACCGGGCATGATGCTGTTATCTTGAAAGTCACGGCATGATCGCCACATGGATGACGATAAACCGACTTCTGAGTGAGAATTAAGGATGTTGCGCCGGGCTGGCGGCCGGGCGGCGACCGAAAGGGCACGAGATGAGCGACAACAATCAATTTGGCGGCCCATTTGGCGGCAATGGCGGACAGTATGCCACCACTGTGCAGTATGGCGGCACTGACGCCAGCCCCGCGAAAGTCGCGCTTGGCGACCCGCCTGTCGCCGTCGACGTCATCAAGGAGACGACGACGGCAGCATTTGCCGCCGACGTCATCCAGGAATCGCGCCGTCAGCCGGTGCTGGTCGATTTCTGGGCGCCATGGTGCGGGCCCTGCAAGCAGCTGACGCCGCTGCTGGAAAAGGCGGTCACCGCCGCCGGCGGCAAGGTCAAGCTGGTCAAGATGAACATCGACGACCATCCTTCGATCGCCGGACAGCTCGGCATCCAGTCGATACCGGCAGTCATCGCATTCAAGGACGGCCAGCCGGTCGACGGCTTCATGGGCGCTATTCCCGAGAGCCAGATCGCCGCGTTCATCCAGAAGGTCGGCGGCAACAAGAATGGTGCGCCGCAGGTGGCCGAGGCGCTTGCCGCGGCCGCGGAGGCGCGCGCCGCCGGCGATGTGCAGACCGCGGCGGACATTTTCGACGCGATCCTGGAACAGGCGCCGGAGACGATCGAGGCCATTGCCGGGCTGGGCGATCTGCTGTTCGAGGCCGGCGATGCCGAGGGCGCCGAAGCCGTGCTGGCGCGGGCGCCGGAGGCCAAGAAGGATGCGCCGCCGCTCGCCGCGCTGCGCGCCAAGATGGCGCTTGCTGCGCAGGCGGCAGCACTTGGCAATCCGGCCGAGCTCGAGCGACGCCTGGCTGAGAACCCCGGGGATCATCAGGCACGTTTCGAGCTTGCCATGATCCAGAACGCCAACGGCGAGCGCATGGCCGCAGCCGACAATCTGCTGGCGATCGTCAAGGCCGATCGCTCGTGGAACGACGACGGCGCCAAGACGCAGTTGCTGCAGTTCTTCGAGGCATGGGGCATGACCGACGAGGCAACGCTGGCGGCGCGGCGCAAATTGTCGTCGCTGCTGTTTTCCTGAGCGCAGCCTCAAGCTGTTTTTGCGTGACGGTCTTGCGGTCGGCGACGGCTGCGCCAGATTAGGAGGCCTGACCGATCCGTTCTTCGCCTGGTGACGATTTTGCGCCAGGTTGCTAAGGGATGGGCGGGCTTGATGCGCTTCTTGAGGGAGCGAGCGGAGGTTTGACGTGCAGGCGGGAAACGCGCATTACCGGCTCGATACGGATTTCCCGCCGACGGTGCCGATCTTCCCGCTTGAAGGCGCCTTGCTGCTGCCGGGCGGCCGCATGCCGCTCAACATTTTCGAGCCGCGCTATCTGGAGATGGTGGACGAGGCGATCGCCGGACCGCGGCTGATCGGCGTCATACAGCCCAGCCTCGACGGCGCGCGGCGTGCCGACGGCGAGCCGGCGCTTTGCAATGTCGGCTGCGCCGGACGCATCATCGCGCTTTCCGAGAGCGGCGACGGCCGCTACCTGATTTCGCTGCAAGGTGTGTGCCGGTTCCGCATCGTGCAGGAGCTTGCGGTCAAGACGCCCTTCCGCCAGTGCCGGTTTGCGCCCTTTCTCACCGATCTCGACGAAGATCAGGCGGAGGCCGAGATCGACCGGCCGGCGCTGCTCAAGGCATTTCGCGCCTATTTGCAGGCCAACGATCTTGAAGCCGACTGGGAAAGCGTCAGCCGCGCCGAAAACGCCATGCTGGTCAATGCGCTGTCGATGATGGCTCCCTACGGGCCGGCCGAGAAACAGGCGCTGCTCGAAGCGGCGGACCTGAAGACACGCGCCGAAACGCTGATCGCCATCACCGAAATGGCGCTGGCACGCGAAAACGAGGATTTCGGCTCGAGTTTGCAGTAGGCAAAGTAAAAGGAACGCTGGGACTAAGCCAATTGCGGAAGTCGGCGCCGCCCCTCATCGCCCTGCCGGGCACTTCTCCCCGTATAGGGACGGGGAGAAGGGGCTTTCGGCAGCCTTGGCGGACGTTCTGCAACGCGGGTGATTGGCGAAACCATCGATGAGAGCGTCCCTCTCCCCGTCACTGTACGGGGAGAGGATGCCGGCAGGCAGGTGAGGGGCAGCGTCAACGCACGAAGACTGAGGACGAACGAGAGGACTGGCAAAAATGGTGGACGGGCGTGAGGGAAAGAAGGTCAATGTCGATCCCAAGCTGCTGGAATTGCTGGCCTGCCCGCTGACCAAGGGTCCGCTTAGCTGGGATCCGGAGCGCGGCGAGCTCATCTCGAGGGTCGCGCGGCTTGCCTATCCGGTGCGTGACGGCATTCCGATCATGCTGCCTTCGGAGGCACGCTCGCTCCCCTTCGACGACGGATTGCCGCCGCCGCGGTTGGGTGGGCCGTCCTGAAGCGTGGTGATCCTTCGCTGTCCCGCCGACACATCCCCTATTGAAAATTGCGCCCCTTGGGCATGACCCTTTCTGCCTTCCCCGCGATGTCCTGCCGGTCGTTTTGCACGACAGGGACATCGGGCTTCTCCTGCAAAAGCACGGACAGCCAGGGTGTCAGGTCCTCGACCTTCTCGGCGACGATGTGGATGACGTCCGATTCCGACTGCAGTTTGCCGGTGACGCGGACCAGCCGCGCGCCCATGACAATGGGCCGGTAGCGGTTGAAGGTTCTTTCCCAAAAAATGACGTTGGCGACCGCCTGCTCGTCTTCCAGCGTCAGGAAAATCGCTTTGGCGTTACCCGGCCGCTGCCGCACCAGGACAAGGCCGGCGACCGAAACGCGCTTGCCGTCCCGAACCTGGCCGAGGCGCGCATTGGGGGTGACGCCGGAACGGTCGAGCCGCTGGCGCAGAAAGGCAAGCGGATGCGCCTTCAGCGACAGGCCGAGCGAGCGGTAGTCGTGGACGACGTGCTCGCCGAGCGGCATTGTCGGCAGCCTGGTCTCGGGCTCGAGATCGCGCAAGCGGATCTCAGGTCGGTCGAACAGCGGCAGGGTCTCCGTGGCACTCCTGCCGTCGAGCGCGCGGACCGCCCACAGGGCGTCGCGGCGGTCGAGGCCGAGCGAACGGAAAGCGTCGGCTTGCGCCAGCTTCTCGATCTCGTCGACGTAGAGGCCCGAGCGCAGCCAGACATCGCGAACGGATGCGTAGCGGTCGCCGCGTCTGGCGACAAACACCTCCATGCGCTCCTTCGACAGGCCCTTGACCTGGCGAAAACCCAGCCGGACGGCATGATTGGTCCGGATGACGCCGCGCATCTGGGCATGGCGGTCGAGAATGCGGGTTGGATCGAAAGGCACTTCTTCCAGCGCGCAATCCCAACCGGAAAAATTGACGTCGACCTCGCGGATTTCAACGCCATGGTCGCGCGCGTCGCGGACAAGCTGAGCCGGCTGATAAAATCCCATCGGCTGGGAATTCAGGATCGCGGCGCAGAACACGTCGGGATAGAAGGTCTTGAACCAGCAGGAGGCATAGACCAGCAGGGCGAAGGAGGCGGCATGGCTTTCGGGAAAGCCATATTCGCCAAAACCCTCGATCTGCTTGAAGCAGCGCTCGGCGAAGTCCTTTTCGTAACCCCGCAAAATCATGCCGTCGACCATCCGCCTGCGATAATTGCCGATCGTGCCGGTGCGCTTGAAGGTGGCCATGGCGCGGCGCAGTTCATCGGCCTCGCCCGGCCTGAAGCCGCCGGCGACGATGGCGATCTTCATCGCCTGTTCCTGGAACAGCGGCACGCCCAGCGTCCTGCCGAGTATCTCTTCCAGTTCCGGCTTGGGATATTCGGGCTTTTCCTTGCCTTGCCGGCGGCGCAGATAGGGGTGGACCATGTCGCCCTGGATCGGGCCGGGCCGCACGATCGCCACCTCGATGACGAGGTCATAGAATGTTTTCGGCCTGAGCCGCGGCAGCATCGACATCTGGGCGCGCGATTCGATCTGGAAGACGCCGATCGTGTCGGCGCGGCAGATCATGTCGTAGACATGTTTGTCCTCGGCAGGGAGGGTGGCCAGCACATAGGGCCGGCCAAAATCATCCCGCGCATCGGGATAATGATCCTCAAGCAGCGTGAAGGCGCGCTGCAGGCAGGTCAGCATGCCGAGCGCCAGCACGTCGACTTTCAGGATTTTCACCGCGTCGAGATCGTCCTTGTCCCACTCGACCATCTTGCGTTCGTCCATCGCCGTCTTGATGATGGGCACGATCTCGTCGAGCCGGTCCCTGGTGATGACGAAGCCGCCGACATGCTGCGACAGATGACGGGGAAAGCCCATGATCTCGTTGGCGCATTCGATCACCTGCCTTGTCGACGGATCGGTCTGATCGAGGCCGCCGGCCCTGGTCTCCTTTTCGCCGAGCTCCGAGGTCGACCAGCCCCAGATCGAGCTGGACAGCGCGCTCCTGACATCGTCCGACAGGCCCATCGCCTTGGCCACTTCGCGCATCGCCGACCGGCCCCGGTAGCTGACGACGGCCGCGGCAAGCGCGGTGCGCTTGGCGCTGTATTTCGAGTAGATATACTGGATGACCTCCTCGCGCCTTTCATGCTCGAAGTCGACATCGATGTCGGGCGGCTCGTTTCTTTCCTCGGAAATGAAACGCTCGAAAAGCGAATCGATCCGCTCAGGCCCCACTTCGGTGATGCCGATGCAATAGCAGACCACCGAGTTGGCCGCGGAGCCACGTCCCTGGCAGAGTATGCCCTGGCTGCGGGCAAATTTGACGATGTCGTAGACTGTCAGGAAATAGCGCGCGTAATTCAGGCGCTCGATCAAAGCGAGTTCTTCGCGGATGCGCCTGGTCACATCGGCGGGAACGCCCGAGGGATAGCGTATCGCGGCTCCCTCCCGAGCCAGCCTTTCCAGCTCGGCCTGGGGCCCGAGGCCCGATTCCGTCGGTTCGTCGGGATAGTTATATTGGAGGTCACTGAGAGAGAAGCTCAATTCGCCGGCAAAGTGCTGCGTTTGCGCCAGTGCCTGCGGATGCCGCCGGAACAGCCGCGCCATCTCCATTGGCGGTTTCAAATGGCGCTCGGCATTGGCCGCCAGTTCCAGCCCGGCTTCGGCAACAGGCAGGTTGAGGCGGATCGCCGTCAGCACGTCCTGCAACCGGCGCCGTTCGGACGTATGGTAAAGAACGTCGTTGGTCGCCATCAGCCGAATGCCTGATGCCTCGGCGATGGCCGCCGCCTGCTCAACACGGTAGCGGTCGTTGCCGTGATAATCCGGCGAAACGGCAAGCCGCAGGGTCTTGCCGAAGCGATCTTTCAGGCGGCTGATCAGCCTGAGATCCTGCGCCGGCGCCGACAAATCCGGCAGGATCGCCAGCGACATGCGATCGCCCCATTCGAAAAGATCGTCGCGATAGAGCAGCGGTGCGCCCTTTTCGCTGTCGTCGCGCATATTGGCCTGCGTCAGCATGCGGCACAGATGGCCCCAGCCCTTGCGGTCCTGCGGATAGGCGAGAACGTCGGGCGTGCCATCGCAAAACACCAGGCGGCAGCCGGGATGACAGGAAAGACCTTCCACCTTGGCCTGCTGCCAGGCGCGCACGACGCCGGCCACCGTGTTGCGGTCGGCAAGCCCGATCGACGAAAAGCCCAAAAACTTTGCCGCGACCACCAGCTCCTCCGGTTTCGAGGCGCCGCGCAGGAACGAGAAATTCGACTGGATGCCGAATTCGGCATAGGGAACGACCGCCAGCGCATTCATGCGAAGACCCCATGCATGAACCAGCGCGGCGCCACCTGCGAGGCGCCGTAGAGACCCTGGCGATAAAGCCAGTAACGGCGGCCGTCGCTATCCTCGATGCGGAAATAATCCCGGGTCACTTCCTGCCCCGCTGCCTCCCGCCACCATTCCGCGGCGATGCGTTCCGGCCCTTCGGCGCGCGCCACCCGG
Source organism: Mesorhizobium sp. L48C026A00 (assembly GCF_000502375.1). Lineage (NCBI taxonomy): Bacteria > Pseudomonadati > Pseudomonadota > Alphaproteobacteria > Hyphomicrobiales > Phyllobacteriaceae > Mesorhizobium > Mesorhizobium sp. L48C026A00. The sequence goes on from NZ_AYWU01000029.1 coordinate 63,267, forward strand.
TAGAGAGCCCGCCGCCAGCGGAAATTCATCGGCGGTCCCTCAGGCATTTCGGTGGCCGGCACCTCGATCGGTTCGGGCGAACGGAACAGCCGGATCGGCCGTTCCGGCGGAAAGACAGGCCTAGTGTCTTTCATCTTGCCCGGCTGCTTCGGCGCAGAGACCCTTTGCGGCGCCTCCGCATAGGGATGCGTGGCGACGGCGCGCTCGGGCAGATGACTCTCGACGGCAACCGGTTTCAAAACCGCGCTGTCGCCGAGCCGGGCGCGGATGCGGTCGGCGAAAAGGGCGATGTCGGCGCCGTCGTCGCGCGTCTCGCCGGTCAGATCCGCCTGCTGCATGTCGAAGGCCGCGGCCGACAGCACCGAGAGGCGCACGAGATCGAAGCCATAGCCGGCATCGATGTCCTGTTCGAGCGCGGCAAGCCTCTCGTGGAACAATTTCTGGATCAGCAGCGGCTCGCGCAACGGCCGCGAGGTGCCGACGGCGATGCGGCTGACGGCGCCGTCGACGCGGAAAAGCAGCAGCGCCAGCCTTCTTGCGCCCTCGCCGCGGCGCTCGAGGTCCGCCTTCAATGTCGTCGCCAGCATTTTCACCAGCCGCTCTATTTCGTCAGTCAGCATGATGGGTTCTGCGAGATAGCGTTCGACCGAAAGCGGCGCCACCGGCAGGCGCGGCGACACCGCCTCGTCGAGGCGGCCGACTGCCTGGTCGAGGCGCAAAAGCAGCGATCTGCCGAAGCGGCGGGCGAGCGGCGCGCGCGGTGCTGCCATGACGGCGCCCGCCGTGCGCAGGCCGACGCTTTCCAGGCTGGCGCGGATGTCAGGCTCGATGCGCAGCGCCGCCAGCGGCAAGGGCGCGAGAAGCGCTTCCTCCTCGCCACCGGGGACGATGCGGTCACCAGAAAACCGCGCTGCCGCCCAGGCTGCACCTGGTGTGGCGGCAAGGCCGGCGCGGACATCGAAACCCTGATGGAAAAAGCGCGACAGGATGTCGTCCAGCATCGCCCGTTCGCCGCCGAAAAGATGGGTGCAGCCGGTGACGTCGAGGAACAGGCCATCGGCTGCGTCGATCGCCACCAGCGGGGTGTAGCGGTCGCACCAGTCGGCGAGGCTTTCGAGCAGGCGGCGGTCGGCCTCGGGATCGGCTTCCACGACGTCGATCGACGGATGCATGGCGCGCGCGTCGGCTATGCCCATGCCGCGCTTCAGATGAAGCGCCTCAGCCCGCTCGTCGAGGGCGGCGATGCGCTGCGCGTTCGCCTGGCGATGGCTGATCACCAGCGGCAGGTGATCCGACGGCCGCGAACGCCAGGACCGCCCCAGACGCTGGCGCAGGATCCTTTCCGCGGCGAGATGCGGAAACCACAGGGACAGGATTCGCTGCCCGTTCTTGCCGTCTTTCCCCGGCCCTTCTTTCCTCGAAACTGCGTTCATCGGGGTTCCACTCCAGTGTGAATTGTCCTGGCAAGGCGGTGCGGCTCTTGCCGATGCTGACGGTGAAGGCGGAACGGCCGATCGAGCCGGCGAGCGGCCCGGCGATCGTCTGGCGTGGTGCCGACGGCGCCGCCGACAGGACGAGGCGGACGGGTGCCGCCGTCGGCTCGGGTTCGCCGGCCTGGCGCAGCAAAAACACCGGCCGGCCGGCGCTCTGTGCCCGGGCGTGCAGCCGCCGCGTCGCGGTGAGGTCCAGCCGCTGCGGACTGCCGCGGATTTCGAGGATGACGGCGGCGAGCGCCGTCATCCGGGCGGCCTCCTCGGCGGTCCACAGCGCATCGAGGAGCCTTGGCGCCTCGGAAAACAGCAATTGCTCCGGCTCGATGCCGAAAAGGCGATGAAGTCCTGTGGCATAGGGGAAGCCGGCCTCGCGGAAGATTTCCGCGGTGCCGATCCACAGGACCGGCAGTCGCGGCCCCTGTTTGAGGATCAGGCTGACGAGCGACAGGGCGAAGCCGGCGACGGCCCCGGCATCGCGGGTCGCGGCGCCATGGATCTCGCTCAGCGCCGCCTTCGGCAGGCCGCCGCCGAGCGCAGTATCGAGATCTTCGGCGCCGGTGCGCAGAAACGCATCGGGCGGCGCCACGGCGAGGCCGCGGCGGATGATTGTCAGATTTTTGGGCGTGATTTTTTTGGGCGTGACATCAGCTGTTGGATCCCCGGGAGTGACATCAGCTGTTGGATTCCGGGGCGCATCAACGGGGGCTGCGGCCGGCGCCTGCAGGCGCTCGGGCAGCGTTCCCTCGATCTTCGCGATCTGGCGGCGCAGGGCAAAAACAGTCTCCCGCGCCACGGCGCTTGTCGCCATGACGGTCAGCTTCCACTCACAATTGTTCCTGTTATGTTCTAATAGATTCCAGAGGGCGGCCGAAGAGTCAAGCGGAGTGATGGGGAATTTATTCCTGTCAGCGAAAGGCGGCAACCCGGCTAATTGCCGAGTCCGGCGCGAAAGCCTATATGCCGGGATCAGAAGGACAAAGCATGGCCCGCATCTACAAAACCCGTACCTGGCACGACGAGCTTTCGCCGTCGATGGAGGAAATGGAGTTCCTGGCGCTAGAAGCTTACGCCCATCTGCCGGAGGAGTTTCGCAAGCTGACCGGCGAGATCGTCATCCAGATCGCCGAATTCCCGACCGACGAAATCATGGACGACCTGTCGCTGGAAACGCCTTTCGACCTGCTCGGCCTGTTCGAGGGGCGCGGCATCGCCGAGCGCTGGAATCCGCAGACCGGCGAGGGGCCGAACCGCGTCACGCTCTACCGCCGCGCCATCCTCGACTACTGGGCCGAGAACGAGGAGACGCTGGGCGATATCGTCACCCATGTGCTGATCCACGAGATCGGCCACCATTTCGGCCTGTCGGACGATGATATGGAGCGGATCGAAGAGGCGGCCGAGTAAAGGGATCGACGTCTCATTCCTTCGCGGCCCCCCTCTGGCCTGCCGGCCATCTCCCCCTTGAGGGCATATGCGCTAAGATAGGAGTTGCAGCGGGGAATCGGTTGTGATTCTACGCTGCGATGACTCACGAATC
>NZ_AYWU01000030.1:0-97560 GCF_000502375.1 Mesorhizobium sp. L48C026A00
CACATGACCGCACCCGATCACATGCCTTCGACGTTCAAAATCCCCTTGCATCAACGGGGGCATCCACACATGACACTTGGTACCCGGTTGGGAGGTCGGTTCAGGGGTTCAGGGCGGTTAGCGAATCCTGAGTGGAGCGCGGAGCAACGCGACTTCGCGACGGAGTGCGGAGCTAACCGAAGTGGACCGTGCCCGGAACGGGTCTTCGGCTTACGCGTTGCAACGTGGAGGTGACGGCGCGCGTGCATCACGACGCGCTGTTGGGTTCCCATCCAATTGTTGCCGCGATCGGACATGCGAAGCGCGCCGCAGTCATCGAAGAAAACGCCCATACATTCGTCATGTCCGCGGCGATGGGAGTGCTGGCACGACGTCAATCCAGAGGAAAGTAGATGAGTGCGTTCTCTCTTTCATCGGACGGGAAACTTGCCATAACGGCGAGCGAGACGTCGTCCAAAAATGATTTCGACTATTTGGTGGGCAACTGGAACATCAGGAATCGTACGTTGAAGGAACCACTGGCCGGCGGCGACGAGTGGGAAGAATTCGACGCGACCTAGGAGTTCCGCCAAATCCTAGTGGGTTTGGGCAACTTCGACATTTTTCAAACGGAGTTGGGAGGAAAGCCGTTCGAGGGCCTCACCGTGCGATTGTTCGATCCAAAGACGCGTCTCTGGACGATCTACTGGGCCGACAGCAACGCGGGCAAACTCGACGACGGAAAGGTGGGCTCGTTCAATGGCGACGAAGGCGAATTCTTCGGCCGTGAGGTTGTGGCCGGCAAGGACGCTATCGTGAAATTCCACTGGGATAAGCGCAACCCGAAAACCCCGATTTACAGCCGTGCGTTCTCCGCTGATGCAGGCAGAACGTGGGAATGGAATTGGTACTCGAAGTTTTCACGACGGTGACTGACTGAGTTGGCCCAAACTAAATACCGCTCCTTCGCGTGGAGCCAAACTAAATACCGCTCCTTCGCGTGGAGCCAAGAGGAATCCCGAGCCGGACTCTTATGTCAGGTGGGTACCACTAGCGCGGGTAGCCGGTTCGGGTTTTCGGCGCCGCCGGAGGATCACGGTGAGCGATTCCCCAGGAAGAGTTATTGACCTTTGCCCACCGTTTCTCGAATGCTCGATTCTCTTATCCATCGGAGACCAGATCCATGAAAGCTCTTGCCTCGCCGTTTGTCGCCGCCCTCGTCATGGGTTTGTTGGCCTCTCCGGCGATTGCGCAGAACACCGGCGCAGAAAACCAGCTTGATGCGGTTATCAAGAACGGCAAGCTGCGCGTCTGTACGACCGGCGACTACAAGCCCTTCACCTTTCATGACAAGCCCGCGAACAACTACCAGGGCATCGATATCGATCTCGCAAAATCTCTGGCAAGCTCACTAGGGGTCGAGGCGGACTTCGTGGCGACTACCTGGAAAAAATTGCTTGCCGATTTTACGACCGGCAAGTGTGACATCGCGATGGGCGGTATTTCGGTGACCTTGGAACGCCAGAAGCAGGTGTTCTTCAGCGAGCCCTATCTCGTCAATGGCAAGGCACCGATTGCGCGCTGCGAGGACGAGGCGAAATTCCAATCGATTGCCGACATCAACAAGCCGGATGTGACTGTGATTGTTAATCCCGGCGGGACCAATGAGAAATTCGTGCGTGAAAAACTCAGTGACGCTAAAATTGAGATCTACCCGGACAACGTCACGATCTTCCGCCAAATCCTTGACGGCAAAGCCGATATCATGATCGCCGAATCGGTCGAAACCGAGTTGCAGGAGAAACTTCACCCCGGCCTTTGCGCGATCAACCCCGAGAAGCCGCTCCAATATGGCGAAATGGGTTATATGCTTCCTGAGGGTGCCGTTGTCTTCAAGGCCTATGTCGACCAATGGTTGCATCTTGCCAAGGCGACGGGTGAGTTCGATCGCATCTACGCTTCTCACGTCAAGTAGCGCCCGAGACGGATCCAATGGCAGCGCCGTGGACCGCGCGTCTCAGCGACTGCGGTCAGGCCCGTCGCAGTGATCACACTCTGACCCCCAGGCGATCGAGGTCCGCCTCGAGTGTCTTTGCGTCGGTGAACAGCACCGACTGCCAGCCGGCCGCCTTGGCGCCGTCGACATTCTTCTGGCTGTCGTCGATGAACAGCGTGGCCGCGGGCTCGAGGCCGAACGCGGCGACGTGATGGTCGTAAATGCCGCGATCCGGCTTGATCATGCCGATCTCGCCCGAAATGGTCACACCGCGCGGGCGGTTGAGGAAGTCGAAACGCTGCCGGGCTTCGGCAAGCGTGTCGGACGCAAAATTGGTCAGCATGGTGACGTCGTGGCCGCTCTCGATCAGCTTGTCCATGAGCTGGACGCTGTCGTCATAAGCGTGCGGCGTCATCTCGTGCCAGAGGCGGCGGAAGTTGCGGATGTTTTCGGCGTGGTCCGGGTATTCGGCGATCAGCAACGCCTCGGCCTCTTCCCAGGTGCGGCCGCGGTCCTGCTCGATGTTCCAGTCATGCGTGCAGACATTGTCGAAAAACCACTTTCTCTCCTCGGCATCCGGAATGATACGGCTGAACGGCAGGTTCGGATCGTAGTGGATCAGCACTCTGCCGATGTCGAAAACGATGTGGCGGATTTCGGTCATTCTTGTCCTCGTTCAACGCAGTTCAAATGGGGCGACGTGGGCAATTCAATGTGCGCGCTGCTTCTTCGTCGCGCCCGGTATCGCTGCTTCGATTACCTTTTTCATGACGGTGGGCAGTGCTTCGCCGGAAATTTCGTCGGCCAGCGACCAGAAATGACCCGCTGGGGCGGCGACATCGGCCATCGCTTTGAAGATTTCGAGTTCGAGCGCGAAATGGGTGAAGACATGGCCAATCTTCCCGGCTGGCCGCCAGTTGCCGGGGAAGGGCGCCGCCGCCGCTGTGGTGCCGCCGTCGATCCGCGTGTTCCAGCCGGTCGTCGGCACTTCGGTCATGCCGCCGAGCAGGCCCTTATCCCCACGTTTGCGCAACAGGATGGCGCCATCGCCGCGTACGGCAACGAAAGCAGCCCCGCGCCGCAATGGTTTCTCGCCCTTCGGCAGGCGGACAGGGAAGCGTTCGGCATCGCCGGAAATAATGGCGCTGCAATCCTCGCGCAGCGGGCAGAGCCCGCAGCGCGGCCGCCGCGGCGTGCAGATCGTCGCGCCAAGATCCATCATCGCCTGGGCGAAGTCGCCCGGCCTGGTCGCTGGAACCATGCGCTCGACATAGGTGCGTATGTCGCCCTTGGCCTCGCTCAGCGGCGTGACGATCGAAAACAGCCGGGAAACCACCCGCTCGACATTGCCGTCGACGACCGCGGCGGGCTGGTCGAAGGCGATCGCGGCGATCGCCGCCGCCGTGTAGGCGCCGATGCCGGGCAGCTCTCTCAAGCCAGCTTGCGTATCCGGAAACCTGCCGCCTTGCCGCGCGACGAGATTGGCGCAGGCCTTGAGATTGCGCGCGCGGGAATAATAGCCGAGTCCGGCCCAGGCCTTCATGACATCTTCGGTCGCTGAAGCGGCCAACGCCTCGATATCGGGCCATTTCTCGACAAAGGCCCGGAAATAGGATTTTACGGCTTCGACCGTGGTCTGCTGCAGCATGACTTCGGAAAGCCAGACCCGGTAGGGATCGGGTCGTATGCCGCGTGCCAACTCGCGCGGCGCAATGCGCCACGGCAAGTCGCGATGATGCGCGTCGTACCAGGCGAGCAGGCGGGACGCGATCTCGCCACTTTCTCCGGATGCGGCTTTGCCGCTGTCTACGGATGCGGTCTTGCGGGTCTGGTCGTGCAGTGCCATTGATCGAGGACTGGCCTAACCGATGCATGGTGAAGGTCGTGACTGGAGAACGCACATGGCAGGGAAAAGGCCCTTCGGCAATCCCGTTCCGGTGAGTGATCTCGCAACCCAGATCCTCGATCCGGTGCTGCGCAAGCGAGCCGGCATGTCGATCGGGCTCGTCCAGTCATGGGAGGAGATTGCCGGGCCGCGGCTTGCCAGCCGTTCGCGCCCTGAAAAGATCCAGTGGCCGCGCCGAATGCATGAAGATGATCCGTTCGAGCCGGCGGTGCTGGTCATCGCCTGCGAAGGCATGGCGGCGCTCCATCTGCAGCACGAGACCGGCGAGATCATCAACCGGGTCAACGCCTTCCTCGGCTTCAACGCTATCGGCCGGATCAGAATCGTGCAAAAGCCGGTCACGGTTGACAAAGGGCGGCTTAAACCAAGCATCCGGCCGCTGACCGCGGCCGAGAAGGTGAAGCTGTCAGGCACTGTCGGAATGATCGAGGATGATGGGCTGCGCGCCTCGCTGGAGCGGCTCGGCGCCACCATTCTCGGTCAAAAGAAAACATAATCTCGCGCTTTCGTGATCGCATAGCCAAGTTTTGGCGATTGGAATGGGGACGGCGATGCCTTAATTCGCGCCAACTCTCGCCTTTTCTAGCCTTTGCATTGCAAAATCCAACCATTGTCAGGTGATTCGTATGCTCCGTCTTTTGTCCCGCAGAAACCTCCTGTCGTCACTGGCCGCCATTCCGGCGGTGGCTCTGCTCGCCGCCTGCAGCGACTCGGGCGAGAAAGCCGTGGCGGAGGATGTGAAGCCTGCGGCCCCCGCCGATGCGATGAAGCCGGCCGATCCGGCAAAGCCGGCCGCTCCGGCCGCGGCCAAGGCGCCTGAGGCCCAGGGCACGGTGGACATGGCTGCCTTGCTGAAGCCCGGCGCACTGCCCGACATGCAGCTCGGCAAGGACGACGCGAAGGTCGCCATCGTCGAATATGCCTCGATGACCTGCCCGCACTGCGCGCATTTCCATGAAACCACGCTCCCGACGCTGAAGACGAAATACATCGATACCGGCAAGGCCCGCCTTATCCTGCGCGAGTTCCCCTTCGATCCCAGCGCCGAGGCCGGTTTCATGCTGGCGCGCTGCTCCAAGGACAATTATTTCCCAATGGTGGACGTTCTGTTCAAGCAGCAGGCGAACTGGGCAGGTGTCGCCAATACCAAGGACGCCCTGCTGCAAATCTCCAAGATGGCCGGTTTTACACAGGAGTCGTTCGAGGCCTGCTTGACGGACCAGAAACTTCTGGACGATGTGAGGTCGGTCCAGAAGCGCGGCGCCGATGAATTCAAGGTCGACTCGACGCCGACCTTCTTTATCAACGGGAAGACCTACAAGGGGGCGCTGTCGATTGAGGAAATCTCGGCCATTATCGACCCTCTGCTCTGACGTCTCGGCAGCGCCGAAGCGGCTGCGCTTCGGCGTGCGCAACTTTTTGTTGCGCCGCGAGTTCTTGTCGCCAAACCGCGGAACACTTTTGCAGAACCCGCTTTTGGGGCGGCGCGAATGAAATTCTCGCGCCTTCGCCTGCTCGGTTTCAAGTCGTTCGTCGAACCCGGTGAGTTCGTCATCGAACGCGGCCTGACCGGCATCGTCGGCCCCAACGGCTGCGGCAAGTCGAACCTTGTCGAGGCGCTGCGCTGGGTGATGGGCGAAAGCTCGTACAAGAACATGCGCGCGTCCGGCATGGACGACGTCATCTTTTCCGGTTCCGGAACGCGTCCGGCCCGCAACACCGCCGAAGTCACGCTTTTCCTCGACAACAGCGACCGTAGCGCGCCCTCGGCCTTCAACGACGCGGACGAGTTGCAGGTTTCGCGTCGCATCGAGCGCGAGGCGGGTTCGCTCTACCGCATCAACGGCAAGGAAGCCCGCGCCAAGGACGTGCAGCTGCTTTTCGCCGACCAGTCGACCGGCGCCCGTTCGCCCTCGATGGTCGGGCAGGGCCGCATCGGCGAGCTGATCCAGGCCAAGCCGCAGGCGCGTCGCGCGCTGCTGGAAGAGGCGGCCGGCATTTCGGGTCTGCACACACGTCGCCACGAGGCGGAACTGCGTCTGAAAGCGGCCGAACAGAATCTGGAACGGCTGGACGATGTCGTCGGCGAGCTGGAAAGCCAGATCGAAAGCCTGAAGCGCCAGGCTCGCCAGGCCTCGCGCTTCAAGAACCTGTCGGCCGATATCCGCAAGGCTGAAGCGACGCTGCTGCATCTGCGCTGGACGCTGGCCAAGACGCAGGAAGGCGAGGCGCGCTCGGCGCTGGCGATCGCCACGGCACTGGTCGGCGACCGCGCCGCCGCCCAGATGGCTGCCGCCAGGGAGCAAGGGATCGGCGCCCATCGGTTGCCGGACCTGCGCGACGCGGAAGCCGCCGCCGCTGCCGCCTTCCAGCGCCTGTCGATCGCCAAGACGCAGATCGAGGAAGAAGCGGGCCGCATCCGCGCCCGCCAACTGGAGCTCGACCGCCGGCTCCAGCAGCTCGACGGCGACATCGTCCGCGAGGAGCGGATGGTCCGCGACAATGCGGATATTCTTGAGCGTCTCGCCGCCGAAGAAACTGCGCTCAACACCGAGAACGCCGGCGCCGCCGACCGCGAGGCCAGCACCCGCGCGGCGGTCGAACAGGCTGCGTCGACGCTTGCCGCCAGTGAAGCCAAACTCGCCGGGCTGACCGCCGAACGGGCGGAGGCCGCCGCTTCCCGCAACCAGATCGAACGAACGCTGCGCGACACCGCGGAGCGCCGCGACCGTTTCGCCCGCCAACTCGCCGATGTCGACCGGGAATTGTCCGATATCGCCTCCAGGGTCGCCGGCCTGGCCGATCCTGCCGAGAAGCAACTTCTGGTTGAACAGGCGCTGGCGCTGCTGGAGGAAACCGAAGCCGCGGCGATTGCCGCCGAACAGGCTGTCGCCGAGGCGCGCGTGGCGGAGAGCGCCGCCCGCCCGCCGGTTCAGGATGCAAAGGCCGAGCTGGCGCGAATCGAAACCGAGGCCCGCACGCTGGCCAAGATCCTGAATGCCGCGAGCGGCGACCTCTTCCCGTCCGTGCTGGAGCAGATCAGCGTCGAGCGCGGCTACGAGACGGCGCTGGGCGCCGCCCTTGGCGAAGATCTCGACGTGCCGCTCGACCGCAGCGCGCCGGTGCATTGGGGCCAAAGCGAGGTCCAGCCCGGCGACGCCGCTCTGCCCGAAGGCATCAAGAGCCTTGCCAGCGTCGTCCGCGCGCCGGCGCAACTCGCCCGCCGATTGGCGCAGATTGGCATCGTCGACACTGCTGAGGGAAGACGGTTGCAGGCGCAGCTTGCTCCCGGGCAGCGGTTGGTCAGCCGCGAAGGGGCGCTCTGGCGTTGGGACGGATTCACCGCCAGCGCCGACGCGCCGACCGCCGCCGCGCAGCGGCTGGCGCAGAAAAACCGGCTGTCCGAGCTCGACGCCGAGGCGGTCCACGCGAACCGCATCCTGCGCCAGGCCGAAGAGGCCCTTGCCGATGCCGAGCAGGCGCTTGCCCAGGCGAGCGAGGCCGAGCGCAACGCCCGTCAGGCCGGGCGTGATGCCCAGCATGGGCTGGACGCCGCCCGCAACGCGCTGGCCGAGGCCGAGAAGGCCGGCGGCGAGCTGTCGAGCCGGCGCGCCGCACTTGACGAGGCGCGCGCGCGCATCGTCGACAGCCATGAAGAGACGGCCGCGGCTTTCGTCGAGGCCGAGATGCTGCTGCAAAGCGCTCCCGATCTCGGTGATCTGCAGGTGCAGCTCGATCAGTCGGCCGCCAACGTCGCTCGCGACCGCGCCACCCTTGCCGATGCCCGCGCCGTCCATGAAGGCTTGAGGCGGGAGGCGGAAGCGCGCACGCGCCGACTCGACGCCATCGGCGCGGAGCGCCGCAACTGGCTGGAGCGCGCCGAAAACGCCTCGACGCAGATCGCCGCACTCGGCGAACGCAAGGCCGAGGCCGAAGCCGAACGCGAAAGGCTGGCCGACGCACCCGAAGAGATCGACGCCAAGCGGCGCGCCTTGCTGTCGCAGCTTGCCGAGGCCGAAAGCCTGCGCCAGGCCGCCGGCGACCGGTTGCAGGAAGCGGAAAACAGGCAGTCCGAACTGGACAAGGCCGCGACATCAGCGATCCAGTCGCTGGCCGAGGCGCGCGAAACCCGCGTCCGCGCCGAAGAGCGGCTGACCGCTGCCGATGAAAGACGGCTCGAGGTCGAGGCGCGCATCCAGGAAACGCTGAACACGCCGCCGCATCTGGTCATCCGCCACACCGGCCTGGAGGCCGACAGCCCGATGCCGGAGATGACTGAGATCGAGCGTCAGCTCGACCGGCTGAAGATCGAGCGCGAGCGGCTCGGCGCCGTCAATCTGCGCGCCGAGGAAGAGCAGAAGGAGCTGTCCGACCGGCTGGAGACCATCGTTTCAGAACGCGAGGACATCATCGAGGCCATCCGCAAGCTGCGGCAGGCGATCCAGAGCCTGAACCGCGAAGGCCGCGAACGGCTGCTGGCTGCCTTCGACGTGGTCAATGGCCATTTCCAGCGGCTGTTTTCGCATCTGTTCGGCGGCGGCACAGCGGAACTGCAACTGATCGAGTCCGACGATCCGCTCGAGGCCGGTCTCGAAATCCTCGCGCGGCCACCCGGCAAGAAGCCGCAGACGATGACGCTGCTTTCCGGCGGCGAGCAGGCGTTGACGGCGATGTCGCTGATTTTTGCCGTGTTCCTGACCAATCCCGCGCCGATCTGCGTCCTCGACGAAGTCGACGCACCGCTCGACGATCACAATGTCGAGCGTTTCTGCAATCTGATGGACGAAATGGCGGCCACCACCGAGACGCGCTTCGTCATCATCACGCACAACCCGATCACCATGGCCCGCATGAACCGGCTGTTCGGGGTGACCATGGCCGAGCAGGGCGTCAGCCAACTCGTGTCGGTCGACCTGCAGGCGGCCGAGGCCCTGCGCGAGGCGAGCTGACGCGTCGACGCACAGCTTGTCGGTAGCGCCTATTGGGGCTTTCGGCTAAAACACGAATTGGACTGGGTCGGTTCCGTTCATTCTGATGAGCGTTTTGATGTTGCCATGATCCTCTCCGAAATCGATCTCGATTTCGCGATCATGTGCCAGCATATGCATGGAGAACCTTGTTGCCTGTACTTGTCACCGGAGCCGCAGGATTCATCGGCAGCCATGTTTGCCATCATCTCCTGAGCAGGGGGGAAGCGGTCGTCGGCGTCGACAACATGAACGACTATTACGACCTGGCGCTCAAAAAGGGGCGCCTCGCCCGCTTGCAGCCTCACAAGGATTTTTCATTTCACCAGATCGACATCGCCGAACAGGACGCTCTTGCCGACGCTTTGGCCGGGCAAGGCATAGTCAGGATCGTCCATCTCGCCGCTCAGGCGGGTGTGCGCTATTCACTCGACAATCCGAGGCTCTATGTCCGTTCCAATGTTGTCGGCCATCTCGAAGTGCTCGAATTCTGTCGCGCGCAGCCCGCATTCGAGCATCTGGTCTATGCCTCGTCGAGCTCGGTCTATGGCGGCAACCGCAAGGTGCCGTTCAGCGAGACCGATCAGGTCGACAAGCCCGTCTCGCTCTACGCCGCCACCAAGAAGTCCGATGAATTGATGAGCCACACCTACGCCCATCTCTTCGGGGTGCCGCAGACCGGCTTGCGATTTTTCACCGTCTACGGTCCCTGGGGCCGGCCCGACATGGCCTATTGGATATTCACCAAGGCAATGCTCGAAGGCAAGCCGATCCGGGTGTTCAACAATGGCGAGATGTGGCGCGATTTCACTTATGTCGAGGATGTGGTGAGAGCTGTCGTTGCCGTGCTCGACAAGCCGCCATCGGCTGAAGTTCCGCCGAGCAGGCTCTACAATGTCGGCAACAACCGGCCGGTGCGGCTCGGCGATTTCGTCGACACTCTGGAAAAACTGCTCGGCGTAAAAGCGATCCGCCACAGCGAGCCGATGCAAAGCAGCGATGTCGAGCGGACCTATGCCGACATGACTGCGCTGGAGCGCGATTTCGGCTTCAAGCCGAGCGTTTCGACAGAAGACGGGCTGAAAAAATTCGTCGACTGGTACCGGTCGGAATGGGCTGGATCAACGACAAGGTGACTGCGGCCTGCGGGTCGTCGCGGTGCGCGCCTTTCTTCCTACGACCCCAAGGCCTCGAATCGTCACGGCCGTCACTGTCATCCTCAAATAGAAATGGATGGTTCCTGAAATTCCACTCACCTGAAAGACAGTGACGGTGGTTCTGGGACATCGACTTCGGCATCGGTGAAGAGATTCGGAAACAGCCGTTCCCTGAAATCGAGAGGAAAAGCGATCCGGACCGGTGCCTTCGGAGTATCAGATTTCAGGAAACCGCGGTGGACGAGTTCCGACAACGTGTTCCGTGCCGTGCGCTCGGATGTCTTCAGCACCAAATTGGCCTCGCCACGCGGCAGCCTGCCGTGCCGCAATACCGCCGCCACCAGATCAGGCGCCCGTTTGTCGTCAACGATATCCTTCACCAAGGCGCGATAGCGGGCCTCAAGCCGTCTGAGGTCGAACATGGTGATCGAGAACCGCACCTGGTCGAGCGCGACTGTCAGGAACCATTCGACGAAATCCTTGAGTGCTGATTCCGAAAGATTTCCTCGGCCGTCGCGGTCGCCCTGTCTGGGACTGTCTGCGTAATCCATCATGCGCTTGTATTCGCCGCGATCTTTCAACCCACGAGCGAGTCCACGAGATATCGACCATAGGCCATTGCCGCCGATTCCGGCCTTGAGCGCCATAGCGTGAGACATCAGGCGACTGACGCGGCCGTTCCCGTCTGGAAAAGGGTGGATATAGTTGAGGCGGTGATGAGCTGACGCAATCGCGATGATACGCAGGCTGGCCTGCTTTTCGGTCATCGCGTACCGTTTCTCGAAGTGCTCCATAAAGGCCAACACCCTGTCAGACGATGGCGGCTGATGGCGGCCAACAACAACATCATGCTCTGGAGACCACCGGAACTCGCCAGGCACGATCTCGGCCCTGGTGCCGTCGGGTTTGTCGACGAACCGGAATTCCTCCGGCATCTCGTCGTAGAAGACGCGATGAACCCGCCGGATGAAATCGATCGAAGTCGGGCTCGGCAACTCCCCACGCAAACCGAGGCCGTCAATCATCCTCTGAACTTCGACATGCGCCTTGGCCTCCAAGGCGAGAGATCGGCGTTCAGGGTCAATCTCGGCTCCGGCCAATGCACTCTCGATGTCCCGAGGTCGGGTTTTGTGACCTTCGATCAAATTCGAATAGTAAGAATTCATGACGCGCACGAGATCGGCCAGTTCGGCAGCCGATTCCGGATGCAAGGCTCGTCCGAGTTCATCGGCCGCCTTTTGCGTCTCGATCGCGAGATCGGCCAGGACGGTCGGTACCGCGTCGTCAAAAAACAGCGGCTCAATGCGGGTAGGTGTTTCAAGCATTCTTGCCGATCTCAATCGTCTCTCAATCACCTGCAATGTAAGGCATTTGAGGCCATAAGTCAGCACAATTGCCGATATCGGTTGCCGATCTCAGGCCGGCGATCAAGCCGCGAACCCGAAATGTCCCAAGTGGGCGGCCGGGCAGGGCGCGACTGGCTCCTGGAAATCATAAGTTGCCGAGCGGCGCCAGACGGTCGCGCCATCGCAGACGAACCGCTTGCCCGGGCGAGTTGTCCGCGTGTCTTCGTCGACGGTTCTCGATTGATTCCTCCAGCCGTTTGCGGCGAACCGGTCGTCGCCTCCATTCGAAGCCCCGCAGCTTCGAGCAGCCGGATGGGCTCTGCAGGTCAGCCCTTCCGTAACCAAGCCCAAGCGCGCGAAGCGATAGATTCGATTCACGCGTGTCTCAATGGCTTGTCATCGCCTCAGCCCGGCCATGAAGGTCTTTACTCGGGCAGGGTCGACCTGGTTCCACCAGACGCCGTCATGCTTCAGCGCACTGGCGATGATGATCCCATCGACGATGCCAAGGATATCGTTGGCATTGTCGGGCGTCACGCCGCTGCCGACCAGCGTCGGCAGGCCGGCGGCCTCTTTGATCATGCTGATATAGCTCAGATCCGCAGCGTGCCCGGTGCGTTGACCGGTCGCAATGATGGCGTCGGCGTCGAAGAAGACCAGATCCTTGACCAGTTCCTCCACCGGGCGGTCGGCAACGATCGCGTGCGCGCCGTGCTTGACATGCGCATCGGCGAAAACGCGGATGCCGTTGGCGCGCAGCTTGGCGCGGTAGCGTGCTGCGC
The DNA here is from genome assembly GCF_000502375.1 of Mesorhizobium sp. L48C026A00. Taxonomy (NCBI): domain Bacteria; kingdom Pseudomonadati; phylum Pseudomonadota; class Alphaproteobacteria; order Hyphomicrobiales; family Phyllobacteriaceae; genus Mesorhizobium; species Mesorhizobium sp. L48C026A00. The sequence continues at coordinate 12,134 of NZ_AYWU01000030.1, forward strand.
GACCCGACTCGCCCTCGACAAAGCCCTCATTGGCGACATAGGCATTCGCCCATTGATTGACGCGGATGAAGCCCGCGCCGGAGGCGCTGGCGATCGCAAGGGCAGGGATCGCGGCGTTAGCGAGCACATTGATGCCGATCGGCTTGCCGAACTCGCGGCGGATACGGTCGGAAATAACCGCCATATAGGCCGCTGTCTCCGGTCCGATATCGTCAGGTTTGGCAAACGGGATGTCGCCATGATTCTCGACGATCACGCCGTCGCATCCGCCATCGAGATAAGATCTCGCATCGTCAAGACCGCGCTGATAGATCGCCTCGACCGCCTCGCCGTCATAGCGCGGCGCGCCGGGGAGCGGCGACAGGTGAACGACGCCGATCACCACCTTGGTGCGGCCGAAAAGTTCTACGAGCGCGTCGCCGCCTGATTGACCGAGTTGGGTCATGAGAGCTCCGTTTGATCGATGAGCGCCGCCATTTCAGACGCGGAAGGACAGGATATCAATGTGCCCGGGCGAGTCACCGCAATTGCGGCAGCCGCGAGCGCGAACTTCAGCGCCGGGGCAACCGACATTGCCTTGGCAAACCCGCCGGCCAGACAGCCGCAAAACACATCGCCGGCGCCGCTGGTGTCGAGCGCCTCGACACGTGGTGCCGGCAAACGAAACGATCCTCCCTGGTCCGGGCCAAGGGCGAGACAGCCTTCCGCACCGAGCGTGATCACGACTGTCTCGGCGCCTTTGGCCGCCAGCGCGTCGGCGGCGGCTGCCATGTCATCCTGGCCGGTCAGCGCTTTCGCCTCGGATTGATTCACCACCAACACCTGCGCCAGGCCGAAGTCAGGCAGAGCCGCCGCATCGATAGGGCTGGCATTCAGGACGGTGCGCGCGCCATTTTCCTGTGCTGCCCGCAGGCAGGCATCTATCGCGGCGCCTCGCAGGTTTCCTTGGCAGACAACGATGTCGCCAGACGCGATTCGGCCCGCAAGTGCGGTTTGTGCGATCGGATCGAACGCCTCGCTGCAGGCGACGCCGCTGACGATGAAGTTCTCGCCGCCGGCCCCAATGACGATGGTCGAGCGGTCGCTTGGCAGGTCGAATTCAATCGCCTCGAGGTCAGACAACTCCCTGTCGAGGCGGCTCCTGATCCATGCGCCTGCGCGGTCCTTGCCGAGCGCCGTCCAAAACGTTACCGCAGCACCCGTGCGCGCGGCCGCAACCGCCTGGTTTGCTCCCTTGCCGCCGAGGCCGTCGGCGTAGTTGCGGGCGTTCAAAGTCTCGCTGGCGGCGGGGAAGCGGCCGACGCGAAAAATTGTGTCGACGCAGGCATTGCCGACGACATGGATATGCATTGCTCAGTTCTCACCGGTCGCCCAGCTCAGCATCTGCTCGAACAGGGTTTTGTAGCCATTCCAGGCGATGAACTCCGGTGGCAGCCAATGCGGCCCGACATCGGATGTCCAGGCCACAGTGCGGCCCTTGCCATAGTGGCCGGTGACGAGCAGCGGCAGCGAGCCCTAATCCGACGACACGGTTGCCAGGACTTCCGCCCAGTCTTTCAGCGTCACCTCGTTGAAGCCGAGCAGGACTGGCCAATCCGAACCGAGACCCCTTAGGATCGGATGGTCCGAGGAGCCTTTCAGGACAGGCGAAAACCCTTCCGGCACCTCGACGCGGTCGTCGAAGGCGAGGCAGTTGACCGGCAGCACCTCCTCGACAGGCGTCTTGCGGTAGCGCGCGCCGCCATTGATGCCCTGGAAACTGTAGTAGCCGCCGAACATCAAAAGCCCGCCGCCGTCGCGCACATAATCGCGCAGCAGCCGCAGGCGGTTCGGCGTCGGCTTGGAGTGAACCCAGGTGTCGGGATGCAGAAGCAGCGTGTTGGCGCCGATGTCGGAGAGCACCACCGCGTCATAGGTCGAAAGCGCCTCCATTGTTTGCGGAAAGCTGCGCTGTGCCTCATGCGCCGGCATGAAGGTCACGTCGAAGTCGGTCGCTTTCAGCGCCGTCAGCAATTCGTCCGCCCCGGTGTGGTAGGTGACCGTCGGAAACTGGTCGAAGCCTTTGATATGGGTGGCGGTCGACACCCAGGATTCACCGGCAAGCAGGATTTTTTTCTTGGACATTTGAACTCCGTCGTAAGTCTCAGCCGTAAGTCTGGGCTTGATTCTGCCGCGAGAACACGGCTTTCGGATTGGCGATCAGCATGCGGTCGATGGCTGGCTGCTCGACGCCATGCCGTTTCAGGCGCGGTATGAAATGCTTGAGGATGTAGACGTAAGCGGACCAGTTTCCGCTGTTTACAGGGAATTTACAGAGAATCTACGTGTTCTTGAGTACGACGAAGGGTCGAAAAAGGGCAGTTTTATTATAAAATTCAGTTAGTTAGAGTTTCCGATGCCGGTTTTTCATAGCAGGGAATTGCAACAAGCAATTAAATTCGGCGAAGCCCGCCGGGTTTCCTACAAAACTGAAATTCAATCGGAAGACGAGAGTTTCAAACCTCTCTCTCAGCACCAGACTATCCCGTTGACTGGGAACAATTATCTGATTTTCTTGGTCTTTTTGCCGCCTGTCTGGTGCACAGGCCGTCGCAATGATGAACTGTGCGCAGCGAGCCGGGGAGGCACCGCATTAGCCCAAGTGCGGATTGGCACCTGACGCGAAAATCGTCGCATCGCTCTTTTTTTGGTCGGCCAATCTATGGTGGGAATTTGCGAGTGTTTTTTGCTGTGAAAAACGGGGTTGGAGTTCTTTACGAAACCGTCGATCACCATAGAAATGGAAAATAGCCTCCGAGTCGCGCTCTTTATCAGGCGACCGAGAATAGGTCTTAATTACCCCATTTCCGGGAACCAAAAACAGCGGGTTAGAAAAGAAAGATCGAGGTCTAGTTTTCGTGCTGGAGCAGGTTGGTCGTCGAGGCATCGTACGAGGAAAATATGGGCCGGTTCAGAGAGTTGGAGCCAAAGAGCTTTTCCGCTTACCACGTTGAAGCGCCCATCCGGCTCGACCTTGCGGCCAGGATCGCGTTTCCCGATGGATCAATGGGGTCAAAGGTCTTCGAAAAGAGCGCGACGCCGGTCGCCTTACCACAGAAATAATCGCCAACAAGGAATATACCACCTTGGCCGCGATCGAGCGCATGAGAGAGCTATGCCGCGTCAAAGCAAAGGAGCCCGCCTTGTCTGGCGGAAGGAAAACCGCAAACCAGACGGGAAGCTCCGGAGCAATGCAAGCTGGTACATCGAAGATAACGGAAGGCGAATTAGCACAGGATGCGGCCGAAATGACCTTGGCGAGGCTGAGAAGCGCCTACAAAGCTACCTCGCGGAAAAACACACCCCGTCGCGGCAACGGAACCGTGATCCCGATCAAGTAAAAGTCGCCGACGTTATCATCGTCTAGGCGAACGAAGTCGCACCAACTCATGCCGCGCCAGGCGAAACGTTTGCGCGGCTCTCCGCCATCAACAAGTTTTTTGGCCGTCTGATGGTGGCCGATATCAATGGTCAACTCTGCCGCGATTACGTCAAGCAATCGCCTACGGTTCCGGCAGCGCGTCGACAGCTAGAAGACCTCCGCGCCGCCCTGAAGTACTATTATGCCGAAGGCTATGTGACTTCGATCCCTGCAATCGTCATGCCGGAGAAGTCCGTGGGGCGCCAGCGCTGGCTCACACGGGATGAGGCTGCAAAGCTACTCCGCACCGCTTGGCGGCTTCGCCAGACATGGAAGGGGCAACCGAGCGACCGCTATGTCGCCCGGCACGTCGCGCGCTTTATCTTGGTCGGCCTCTACACCGGCACGCGGTCGGGCGCGATCTGTGGCGCGGCTATCCGCCCTACGGAAGGCAGAGGCTTCGTTGACCTCGATCGTGGCGTTTTCTTCCGCCGGGCGGAGGGCGAGCGCGAGACGAACAAAAGACAGCCGCCGGTGCGAATACCCGACCGCCTGCTTGCGCATATGCGCCGGTGGGCGCGGACGCCGGTCTACTTGAAGTATGAGAGCCGCCACAAGAGCCGCAACGTCGGCCGCATGGTTGCGCACGACTTCGTCATCGAGTGGGAGGGCGAGGCCATCGGCTCAATCCGCAAAGCATTCGCCTCCGTCGTCGAGGCGGCCGGGCTTGGCTGGTACAACGAAGACGGCAAGTTCGAAACCGACGTGACACCTCACGTCCTACGCCACACCGCCGCGACGTGGCTTATGCAGAACGGAGCAAGCCTTTCGACGGCCGCCGACTTCTGCGGCATGACCGAAGCCGTCCTTCGGGCGGTCTATTGGCACCATCACCCCGACTTCCAAGCCGAGGCAGCGGAGAGGATCACGGCGAAGGCTCCGGCCCTGAAGATGAAAAGACCCTGCGTGGGTTGCCGAGGACGTTGGACGCTCAACGGTATTGGCACATCTATGCACGAGATGAAGACCGACTAGATTTGCACTTCCCCGATCTTCGCCACAGCGGCGACGAAGTTCCACCTTGGCGGCTCAAAGGTGCGCGTCGAGGCCACCGCTAGGTGTCCGTTTTCGCCGCCACCGCGCGGCTGATCTCTGTCGCTTGCCCAGCGCAGCCCCAATCATAGGCCACAAGCCGTCATCGATTGTCTTTCCGGTGGAACGCGTCCCGAGATACCTCGGCGACATGGATTGACCGCTCAGGAACGCGATTGCGAAGCCCACGCCACGCGCACTGCTTCCGCCACCAGAACAGGTAATGACCCGCCTTGGCCATGCCATGATATCCCGATGGCCGGCGACGGATTGTTAACCACACCGGAAGCACAACACTGCCAGAGGTGTGCTGACCGATCAAATGGCGTGGATGACCATATCTCGATAGGGGTAGTCACCCGAGCGCAAGCGGTTACAATTAGCGATCAGATCAGTTATCAGCCGAACGCAGGCGCTAGTGACCAATCGATTGAAAAAATTTCTGGCCCTGACGGCCGCACAACGCAGGACAGTGATCGCCGCAATGTTGCTGTTACCATTCACTGCACTGTTATTGCAGATGTTTGGTTTCCGACGTGCAAGAAACATACTGATCTGGATTTGCAATCGAAGCGTGAGAGGGGTTGCAATCCCGTCACTCACGCTTCGTGAAGCACCGCCGCCTTCAAACGTTCCCGTTGCGGTTTGCAACCCCGACCGGCTTTACTCGATGGGTGGCGAGACTGATTTTTATGGACAGGCACAAGAGACCGCTCGTCTGGTATCCATTGCCGCGTATCGTGGTTCATATTCCGGCAACTGCCTAAAGCGCTCCATGACGCTTTGGTTTCTGTTGCGCCGGCAAGGCATCGAAGCAGAACTGCGCATCGGCACTCGCAAGGCTGATGGCAAATTCGAAGCCCATGCTTGGGTCGAGTACCGGGGCAAGGTTCTTAACGATACGGTCGATGTTGGCGAGCGCTTTGCCGCATTCGAGCGCGATTTTGGTTGATGCCATGGGGATGATATGAGCGGCATCGCCGGGATAATCCATTTTGACGGTAAGCCGCTGGAGCCCGGGTTAGTAGAAAAAATGACCACGGCCATGGCGCACCGGGGCCCGGATGGCATCGGCCACTGGGTGAAGGGCTCCGTGGGGCTCGGCCAATGCATGCTTCGCACCACGCCGGAGTCGCTGGAAGAAACCCAGCCGCTGACGAATGAGGATGAAAGCCTTGTCCTGGTCATGGACGGGCGGGTGGACAACTGGGAGGAACTGCGGGGGGAACTGCTGGGGCGCGGCGCCGTACTTCGAGATCGTTCGGATGCTGAACTGGTGCTGAGAGCCTACCAGATTTGGGGGCGGGAATGTTTGCCGCATATCGACGGCGATTTCGCACTGGTAATCTGGGATGCCCGGCGACAAGAGGCCTTTTGCGCCCGCGACCGCATGGGCAACAAGCCTTTCAATTGCCATTGGGACGGAAAAACACTGGCCTTCGCCTCGGAGTTGCAAGCGATCCTTGCGCTGCCTTGGGTGAAGCAGGAGCCTAATGAAGGCATGTTGGCCGAAATGCTGGCGGCGGAATGGTATTCCAGGGATGAGACCCTATGGAACGGTATCCTGCGCTTGATCGCAGCACATCGAATGGTCGCCGGTAACCAGGGGCTGCGACTCGAACAATACTGGCAACCGAATCTTTGGGCGACGTTGCCGTTTCGCAAGGACGAAGAATTCATAGAGCATTATCGCGAACTACTGTTCGAGTGCGTCAGGCGTTCATCCCGGTCGCATCGGCCGGTCGCCATTGAGGTGAGCGGCGGACTCGACTCCTCCGCGATATTTTGCGTGGCTGAACACCTGCGCCGCTCGAACGGACTGCTGACGCACGGCATAAGTGGTTACACGCTCGGCTTCACGGAGGAGGACGGCCGCGCCAGCGAAGTCCCCTACGCACGGGCCGTAGGTGAGTATTTAGGGCTCCGGATTCATGAGACGCCCCCTTCCAGGATGCCCCTTTCATGGTTTGCGGATCGCGCCCGGTCCGGCCGGCAGTTTCCGGGGTTTCCGAACGGCTCAATGCATGCTGGCCTATGGCAGCAAACCGTTGCGCACGGGAGCCGCGTGACGCTAGGCGGTCACGGAGGAGATCAATGGCTGGAAGGCTCCCGGGCGTATTACGCAGAGGCACTGGCGCAACTGCATTTGCGTACGCTCTATGACTGCCTCAAAACCGACGCGACTGCATTCGGCACGCGGCAGGCGGTGAGCTGGCTCATACGGCAGGGGTTTTTCCCGCTTCTGCCAATCGCTCTCCAGGAGGGTCTCCGCCGCCTGGTTCGCAGGGTGCGCGGGAGCGCGACCAGCAACGCCTGCTACTGGCTCTCGCCGCGGATGGGGGAAGTGATCCGGATACGTCGCGAGCGTATTCTCCCACCACACCATCGGCGAGTGCGCAGCGTAGGCCAGAGGGCGCTACTTACGACTCTATACGATGCTTATACTGCCCAGGCGATGGAGGATGCTGATTGCATGAGCGCCCATTGCGGGATCGAAATGCGATACCCGCTCGACGACCCCAAACTCGTTCAGTATGCGTTTTCGCTACCCGAGAGGCTGCGGCTGCGTGGAGACAGAACCAAATATATCCATGTCCAGGCTTTGAAGAATCTCCTGCCGAAGAGGATTCTCGAACGGAAAAGCAAGGCAGAATTTTCAATAGTGCTCCATGAGCATCTGGACCGGATGCAAGCCATATTGACCGAGACGATTCCCGATGAGCGTAGCACCTGGGTTGATCGGGACGGGATGGCCCGGCTATTCCGGGCTTATCGAGACAATCCGCAGGCCGGCATGCCGAAATGGATTTTGTGGAGTATTTCTGGATGCCATGTAACGTATCGTTGATGCCAAATAAGGGACTGTTAATAGGTCATATAACGAACTGTTAATGGATCACATTACGTACTGTTAATGGATGCCATGTAACGTACCGTTAGATATCTTGATCGTCACATCGGTTAAATTGTCGATGGATGCTGCGCGTCAAGGTTGTCCCCGTTTTCGCTTGGTGGCAAGGTACGAGCTTGTTCAAAAGCCACCGAGAACGTCCAGATAGTTCATCTGACGGTTTCCTGAGAGATTACCAAGCCAGCGTAAAGGGCCGAGTTAATGAAAAGCAATCTGAACGACCAGCCGACGCCATCCCACCTCTCCGTTGAAAGCAAAGCTGCCGAGCCAAACAAGGCGCCCTATTCGACTCCCGCATTGCAAATCTACGGTTCCGTAAGCGCGCTAACTAGAGGCGGGGACGGAAGCGGGCTAGATGGGGGCGTCGCCGGTATGAGTATGGTGTCCGACCCGCGCGCCAAAGAGAACGTCGTCCGCATTGGCACCCATTCGCTTGGAATCGGCCTCTATCTGTTCGACTACAAGCCTGAATACCGCGAACAGTGGGGACTTGGCAGGCAGTTTGGTGTAATGGCCGACGAGGTCGAGACGGTCATGCCGGAAGCCGTAAGCGTTCATCCTGACGGTTACAAGAGGGTGGACTACGGGATGCTGAGGATACGGCACCCCTCTATTCACTGAGCCTTGCGGGGGAATGTCGAGTTCCGTGCTGCAGGAACACTTGGGGTATGTCGGCGATTCGGTAAGGCTTGAACAGTTCAAGTCCGCTGTCGCCCAAGTCGTCAAACATGGGGATTACATCACGGATCTCGGTTGTGGCACCGGGATTCTGGGACTGTTGTGCTTGCAGGCGGGCGCGTCCCGTGTGTACGCCATCGACTCAACCGCCATGATCGAGGTCGCGCGGGAATCCTTCGTTCGCGCGGGATGGGGTGGCCAGGCGATTTTCATGGGGGACTACTCTCCGCGGGCCAACCTGCCCGAACGGGTTGATGTGGTGATCTGCGATCAAGTCGGCTATTTCGGCTTTGATGCCGGTATCATCGAATATCTCGCGGACGCCAGGCGGCGTTTCCTGAAGCCAGGGGGGGCATTGATCCCCGCCAGGCTCAGGCTTCAACTCGCCGCAGTGGAATCGGAAACCAGTTACGGCTTGGCCGACGGGTGGCGGCGAGAGGGCGTACCCAGCGAATTCCGTTGGGTGGGCCAATACGCCGTCAACACCAAGCATGCGGTCAATCTTCAGCGGGAAGAATTGCTTGGCGCCCCCGCTGAACTGGGCGGCATCGATTTTCGTGAAGACAATCCGGACTTTTTCTCCTGGGATGCGGAGTTGCGCATAGAGCGCGATGGCGTCGTGCACGGACTCGGCGGCTGGTTCGATTGTGAGTTGGCCGAAGGGGTGTGGTTGACGAACTCGCCGCTTGCCGATCGTCCAATCAAACGCTCTCAGGCTTTCCTGCCCATCGGCGAAGCCGTCGAGGTAAAATCCGGCGATGTGGTGAGGGCAAGGGTGATGGCGCGCCCGACGGATTCGGTTATCGCCTGGGAAGTCGAAATCGCGTCCGGAGGGCGGAAATTCAGCCATTCGACCTGGCAGGGCGAGTTGCGGACGCCGGCCGAGATCATCACACGGAATCCCGCGCATGTGCCCCGACCCAATTGCCAAGGGCAGGCAAGAATGATCGTGCTAGGACTTTGCAACGGTCAAAGGACGGTCAGGCAGGTTGAAGAAGCCGTGCTGCGCGAACACCCCGGCTTGTTCCCTTCCGTGGAAGAAACAGCGCGATTTGTCGCCCAGGTGCTGGGCAAGGACACGGAATGACGGTGGACTTTCAGGTGGCGGACGCCCGCCCTCAAATGCCACTTGACGCCACCTTGTTTCACCAGTGGGTTTTCCCAGACGGAACTTTGTGGACGGATTTCTACCGCATCGGGGGAGCCTACCTGCTTCGTTTTCCCGAACTGGCGGATTTCCAGGTGAGCGAAGATGGCGGACAGATCCAAGCATGGCCGGTGCAGGGAGTCTCCGGCGCGACCATTCAGCATCTTTATCTGAATCAGGTTTTGCCCCTGGCGCTCAGCAAACAGGGGAAGCTGGTCTTGCACGGCAGCGCGGTCGAAATCCGCGGCGAGGGCATCGCATTTATCGGCGAGTCAGGCCGAGGCAAGTCCACGCTGGCGGCAAGCTTTGCAACCGACGGGTTCCGCTTCCTGACGGATGATGGGCTGCTGGTAGAGCCTTGCGACGGTGGGTTTCAGATCATGCCGAGCCATCCTTCGATCCGCTTATGGGGAGACAGTGAGGAAGCCTTGGTGGGCAAGGATGGTGCACGAAAAGCGCCCCCGGTGCAGTTCACATCGAAGGCGCGTTTTCTTGCGGGCGATGGCATCGTCTTCTGCGAGCAACCCCGGCGCTTACGCCGGGTGTATTTTCTTGGCGAGGGTGTCCAGCAAGAAGCGGTGTTCGAGGGTATGACCGGGCGCGAAGCTCTGATGGAACTAGTGAAGCATTCATTCTTACTCGAAATTGAGGCACACGGACTGCTTGCCGCCCATTTCGATGAATTGTCCTGCCTAGTTGGGCAACCAATTTTTTACCGCCTGGATTATCCCCGACGCTTTGAAGACCTGCAGCGGGTAAGGCAGGCCATTGTGAAACACGCGTATAGGTGAACCAGCATGAATTTGACTGACAGAGTGGCGATTCCGGCGCAAGTGATGGCGCGACAGGTGGGCAAGGAGACGGTGATCCTGGACCTCGCCAGCGGAACGTATTTTGGGCTGGACCCGGTCGGGGCACGTATCTGGATACTGCTGTCCGAAGGAAAAACCGTCGGCGAAATCTGCCGAACCATGCTCGACGAGTACGAGGTCGAGCCTGCGCCCTTGGAGAAAGACGTACTCAGCTTGTTGCAAACGCTCGAACGCCAAGGGCTGGTCAAGATTGAAGCGGCTTGAGTGTACAAATTCGTATTGTCCAGCAGCAGGCGCGATAGCCTGATCCGAGGCACCGAATTCAGTTGACCCAGCCTGGGTGACGGTGAGGCGTTAGTCGGCGCTTGTCATAATGCCATTGTCCAGCTTGAACACCCGATCAGCCAGCGCCAGACTCGCCGGCCGGTGGGTTATCAGAAGCACCGTCCTCTGTCGCAGCACATCCACGCATCCCTGCAAGAACTCGCGCTCCCCCTCTGGATCGAACATGGCGGTAGCTTCATCGAGTATTAGAATCGGCGGATCTTTCAACAGCGCCCGAGCCAACGCCAGCCGCTGCTGTTGCCCTCCGGACAGCCGCACGCCGCGATCGCCGATTGGCGTTTGGTAACCCTGCGGCAATTGCATGATGAAATCATGCGCGCGGGCCGACCGTGCTGCTGTCTCGACGTCATCCTGTGTGGGCTCAGGCCGCCCATATGCGATGTTGTCGCGGACGCTGGCGTTGAACAGCAACACGTGCTGAGGCACGACCCCTATCTGACTGCGCAGGCTATGCAAGGAAACCGTGGCAATATCCACGCCGTCGATGAAGATGCTTCCCTTGGCAGGCTCATGCAATCGCATAAGCAAATGCGCCACCGTGCTCTTTCCTGCGCCGTTGGGACCTATGATGGCTATTGTCTCGCCGGCGGCGATGGATAGATCGAGGCACTTCAATGCAGGCTCACGCCCCGGATAAGCGAACGTGACACTGCGGAATTCGATGTTGCCGTTTATTTTCCCCATCCGCTTGCCCGCATGCCAGCTCGGCTCAGGCTCTTCGGCCAAGGCACTCGCGAGCCGGCTCAGCGCTCCGCGCGCGTGCTGGGTCCGTCCATAGACGTCTGCGAGCCCGGCCATGGGTCGCGCAATTACCTGGGCGTAGAGGAGAAAACTCACCAATTGAGGCACAGTGAGAGCCTCATCGCCAATCTGCCCTTGGGCCAACCAAAGCATAACAACGACCGCGGCCGCCGTCACAAGCTGAACCCCCGGCCCCAATGCGGCATGGATAGCGCGCTCCTTGGCGCTCAGGCTGACGACGCGCTCGATCTGGTTCCGATAACGCTGCGATTCTTGCTGTTCGCGCGTGAAGGTCTTGATGGCGGGAAGCAAGCTAAGGTTTTCTTCAGCAATGGCGATGGCAATGGCATGCTCCTCCTGAAGTTGGCGCGCCAATGGCCGCATGCGTCGTCCGAAGACTTTGAGCAGTAAATAGAGCAATGGAATAGTGATTGCCGCAAACATTGCGAGCAGAGAATCGATTCGGAACATTAAAGCCAATGCCCCGCTGACGGTGAAGAAGAGCGGCAAGGCAGCAAGTGCGGTGCCGCTGATGTAATCGCTCACGACATACACATCATGAGTGAGTAACGCGAGCGTATCGCCGTGACGCCGCCGGTGGGAGAAAGCAAGCGGCAAGGCCTGAAGATGGTCGTAAATTCGGATTTTCAAGTCCGCCAGTATTCGTGTGGTGGTTCCACCAAGCAGGTATATATTGCTGAATTTTAAAACAGCCTGAACTGCGAACAGCGCCAATGCTCCTAGAAAAAGTACCTGGATATTGATCGTGCTGCTGCCTGCGCGTTCCTCGAGAAACGTTTCAGCAAGCCTGCCACCAAGCCAAGGCATAACCAACAAAGCAGCGCTTTCGCATAGCATCAGTATCAGGCCAACGGCCAACGCCAGGCGATAAGGTGCCGCTAATGTCAGCAGCATGTTTGTCTCACTAATTTTCGACAATCTGTTCATAGTTCCACAAGAGATCGATCGACGTGATCTGCTGGAGTGAGCACCAAGAGGCAGGCTGCATCCTCAACCGCGGTAGAATTTCTTACGATTTCGGAATCCGCGCCCGCAGAGAGACTCAACTATCCCGGCTGCGTAAATACTTCAAAGACCCGGCTAGGGCCCGGCGTAAGTAGAGCCAAGGCAGCCACGATAGGTTTGCCTGGCGATATTTTTGCCGCATGTGGATTGCCGGCGGGAAGAGGAGTTGGGTCAGAAAACCGGATTTGTTTCGCACGCCTCTCGCGGCCTGGAAGTCCCTCCATTTTCGGTACAATCTGGATCCGCTGAGATAGCTCGACGCGGTTTCTGTCGGTCCAGGACGGGAAAGCGCGCCAGACACGGCTTCGGGTATAGTGGTGTGAAATCGGGCTCGGGTCGCCTCGATGCCGTCCAAGCAGGTCGCCCGCAATCCTTTACGCTCGGCAAGACCAACAAATTCATCGCGTTGCGACGGCGATAGCATCGAAAACAGAAGCTGAATGTCGTAAAACCAGATCAGTCGATCGCCGCCATAATAGGCCACGTCGTCGACGTAATACGGAGAATGCTTGTGGACCGCTCGATGCATGCAGGCGAGCACGAGCGCGTGCACTGGATCAGCTGCGAGGGCATTCGCGCCTAAGGCCGGCAGTGGCCGAGCCTCGGAACGCAATTCTTCATATGAGAACAGATTTGACAGGGTTGTGGAATTGTTGATCCGCCAATGCAAATCGAGGGCGTGTTCCTGATTGGAGGCGGGGTCTGTCCAGCTGTAGCTCGTCTGACCGCTAATGACGTCCGCTCTTGTTCCAAGTTCACGAAACCCCAAGGTCTCTAATGCTTTGGCCACCCGATCACGGGTGTCCGACGGCACAATAAGGTCCGTGTCACCTCTAGTACGCAGGAAAGGCGCCGGATACACATCGTAGGCTAAGGCCGTGCCTTTGAACAGAACTGGGTGGATCTCAATGGCGACTAGCCGCTCCAGTACTTGATTCAGCAGGTACTGGTGGCGCATCTCCCATAATGCTTGAGCAGTGGCCTGCTGACGACAAGTATCCAAAATTACCTTCGGCCAGCCCAACTCAACGCCTGCTTGATCGGCAACGCAGTGGTAAAGCAAAGCCTGGACACCGTGATAGGCACTCCGCTCGAGGAAGTGGTCCAAGAACTTATTGTCGCCGTATTCCGGCCAAGGCGGATTTTCGCCACGTAAGGTGGCGCAAAGCAGCTCATCAATTCCCTGCATGACTAAAGCTCCGTTGCAGAGATCCAACCACGCCCGTGGGACCCGGCGCTCTGCTGGCAGATTGTTGTCATTCGTTCGGGCCTGGCCATCTGTTCGCTGCTGCGTTCGCCGCAAGCTTTGACATCGTCTGATGGGCATTGGCGAGGAGGCTGTCAAGTTGGCATCGGCGTAGCTGGGATCGCCAAAACTGCATGCCGCCTCACCTGTCGACAGGCTGATCACAGCTGGTGGTAGGGCAGAGCGGTAACAAGGCTAAGCGAACCCGTCTCCGCTGTTTACAGGAATTAACAGCGATCTTGCACGCTTTTAGGGTGCGCGCTCTCTCGGCTAGAATCACCTCGACGGCTGTCAAGCGAAATCAGCCTGATCTCCTTCATCCCCACTATCCACCACCTGCCCAACTCGGTGAACAGAAATACGACGACGCGGGCGAACGAATCACCGTTTTTTAGGTCAGTTGCCTCGCGTTGAACGCTGTCTGCCTTCATGAACAAAAGGATCACACATGACGGACAAAAATAGAACATCTAAATCGGGCCAGGATGGTGCTAGGGGAAAGTCGCCCGCTAGTGGCCGGGGCAACAGCGAGGATCTGCAGATGGAGTATCGCCAGGTCTCCACATTGAAGCCTTATGCACGCAACGCCCGAACCCACTCGCGCAAGCAGGTCAAGCAGATTGCCGAAAGCATCAAGACATTCGGTTTCGCCAACCCGGTCCTGCTCGATCAGGAAGGCACCATTCTGGCCGGCCATGGCCGGGTCGAGGCGGCTAAGCTGCTCGGCATTGACCGGGTTCCTTGCGTCCGGTTGGATACGATGACCCCGCAACAGAAGCGGGCCTTCGTGCTTGCGGACAACAAGCTGGCACTCAATGCGGGCTGGGACGAAAGCCTGCTTGCTGAAGAACTGCAGGCATTGCTCGATGTCGAGGTCGATCTCGACTTCAGCGCGGAGATCACGGGTTTCTCGATCGCCGAGATCCACCATCTCGTCGAAGGGCTGGTTCCCGAGGAGGAAGGCAAATCAAAGGACGATGCCTTGCCGCAGCTCGAAGAAGGCATACCGCGATGCAATCCCGGCGATGTCTGGCAGCTTGGCCGTCACCGCCTGATCTGCGGCAACGCACTCGACGCCGAGGTTGTCGCCACGGTGATGGATGACGAAATCGCAAGGATGGTATTTTCAAATCCGCCCTACAAAGTGGAGATCCAGGGGCACGTCGGCGGCTCGGGAGTAACCAGGCACCGCGAGTTCGCCATCGGCTCGGACGAGATGACCTCTTCCGAGTACACCGATTTCCTGGCCGCCTCGTTTCGCAATCTCGTGCGTAACTCGTGTGACGGCTCCATACATTTCATCTGCATGGACTGGCGCCATATGGGCGAAATGCTCAAGGCCGGCGACGGTGTCTATTCCCACCTGAAAGACTTGATCGTCTGGGCAAAGGACAATGGTGGGACGGGCAAATTCTACCGCTCCCGCCACGAACTGATCTTCGCATTCAAGAATGGCGAGGCGCCACATATCAACACCTTCGAAGTTGGCCAGCATGGGCACCACCGCACCAACGTTTGGCAGCACAAGAGCGTCAACACCTCGAAGGCCGGCCGAATGGGCGAGCTTTCTCTCCATCCGAGGGTCAAACCGGTTCAGATGATCGCTGACGCCGTCAAGGATTGCTCTGCCCGCGGCGACATCATCCTCGATATCTTCGGTGGCTCAGGCTCAACCCTCATCGCTGCGGAAAAAACAGGGCGTCGTGGCTTCCTGTGTGAACTCGACCCGATCTATTGCGATCGCATCATCCGACGCTGGGAGACGTACGCCAGGGACGAAGCGAACCGCATCGTTGAAGGCATCACTTCGAAATTCCAGGAGGCAGCACAATGAGTAAATCACGCAGTGGAGGTAGTGAACCGCCTTCGGACAAGCCGGAGCGGAATTATGAGGTCGGCTATGGAAAGCCGCCTGCCGAGAGAAAGTTCAGGCCCGGCCGTTCCGGCAATCCTGCCGGTCGCCCGCGTGGCTCCAAAAACAAGATCAAGGACAGCGATATCATTTCGCTCGTCTTGAGCGAGGCTCAACGCGTCATCAAGATCAACGACGGCGAACGCTCTATCAAGACACCAGTCGCCCAGGCCGTGGTGCGCTCCATCGGCATCAATGCGATGAAGGGCGATCCGCGCTCTCAGCGCCAGTTCACGGAGATTCTATTCACCGCTGAAAGGGAACGGGCGCGCATCGAACGGGAAAACATTTCAGCACTGATGGACTACAAGATTCGCGCGGAGAAAGAGCTCGAGCGGCGCGCTCGGCTGGGCATAACTGGGCTGCCTGAAATCATTCCGCATCCGGATCAAATTATCCTCGACCTGCGAAATGAGCGGAATGGGGAGGTCTGGATTGTGGGTCCGTTGACTAAGGAAGAGAAGGACAGTTCGATAGCCTTTTATGAGGAATTCCGAGACGATTGTCGCCAAATGCTCCAAGTCTTCAAAAACAGACTTGCCGTATCGGAGCAAGCGCTTGCGGAGGAAACCAGGCCTGCGGTGGTGAGACGCCTCAAGAAGGCTATTGAAAGGGACAGAGATGTAATCAAATCGCACAAGAGCAAGTCCGAAGAAATGTGTGAGAAATTTCGGCCGTGGGGTTTCATAGAAACGCGCGATCTTTGGGAGGAGCCGATAGAGCTCAAGTTTCCGTGGGCACCGTAACTCCTGCCTTCGAGCTGGGCGCCCGCAACGCGCCGAAGCGGTGCGGCTGGAGGCAAATACACAGCCACGGCCGAATAGTGCTTACGCGATAGAGATGAAAATGCCGTCGATCGCCGGGTCGTCGTCGGTGCTTACCAGGCCGCGGGCCACCAGGTCCTCGAGATGGGCAAGCACCGACAGCCCGGCAGCGCCGTGCAGGCGCGGATCGGTATCGTGATAGATCGCCGCGACCATCTCCCTGATCGTCCGGTCGCCGCTTCTGATCCGCTCCAGGATCGCTTGCTCGCGCATCCTGCGATGCGACTTCAACTCGCGCATGAAGCTGCGCGGCGCGGTCACCGGCCCGCCATGGCCGGGCAGCAGCAGGCGGTCGTCGCGCTCGATCAGCCGATCCAGCGAGGCCATATAGTCGGCCATGGCGCCGTCCGGCGGCGCGACGATGGAGGTCGCCCAGGCCATGACATGATCGGCCGAGAACAGGATACCGGTTCCTTCCAGCGCAAAGGCTGCATGATTGGCGGCATGGCCCGGCGTCAGCACCGTTCTGATCGCCCAGCCGTCGCCGTCGACCACCATATCGTCGGGAAGCGCGGTATCCGGATTGAAGGCGGTGTCGGCGCTGGCGTCGAGCGGATTGATTTCGCCTATGCGCAGCGGCCTCGCTGGCCGATGCGGGCCCTCGGCCAGGATGATTGCGCCAGTGTGCTGCTTCAGCCGCGCTGCTAGCGGAGAATGGTCGCGATGCGTGTGGCTGACGAAAATGTGGCTGACCGACCTGTCTCCAATCACCTCGAGCAGTGTCTTGAGATGCGCGTCGTCATCCGGCCCCGGATCGATCACCGCCAGCGTCTCGCGCCCGACGATGTAGCTGTTGGTGCCGTGAAAGGTGAACGGGCTGGGATTTTCCGCGGTAACCCGAACCACGTCGGGCGCAACGGTCACGCCCTGGCTGTAGGCCGGGTCGAAGTCTGTGTCGAATTTCAGCGCCATGGCAAAGTCGTTCAGCCCTGTTCCAGAGGCGGCAAAACCGATTGCCGCATAACACGGAAGCCAATATAGGAAAACGCAAGGCCGCGATCTGCGGCAGTCCGCAATGAGGAAGACCATGGCAATTGCAACGACGCCGCTTGTTTCTCTCGCTCTGCCTGAAAAGGGCGCGGCCCGCCTGGCGACCCAGCTTTTGCTGGCGATCGTTGGAACGCTGCTGCTGACCTTGTCGGCCAAGACCAGGGTGTTGCTCGGACCGGTCGACATCTCGATGCAGACCTTGGCCGTGTTTCTGATCGCCGCTGCATTCGGCATGCGCCTTGGCGTCGCCACGCTGCTTCTCTACATGGCGGAGGGCGCCATCGGCTTGCCGGTGTTCCAGGGCACGCCGGAAAAGGGCATCGGCATTGCCTACATGCTCGGCTCGACCGGCGGCTATCTTGCCGGCTTCATCGTCATGGCGGCGATCGTCGGCTGGGCTGCCGATCGCGGCTGGGATCGCCATCCGGTCAAGCTCTTCAACGCGATTCTGGTTGCCGAAATCGTCATGATGGCGATGGGCTTTGCCTGGCTGGCGCTGCTCATCGGCCCGGAAAAGTCGTGGCAGTTCGGCGTCGTGCCCTTCATCGTCGGCGACCTGATCAAGGTCGCCCTGGCGGCGAGCCTTGTGCCAGCCGTCTGGTCGCTGCTCAGGCGCCCCTGAACTCCGGTCGATCGGGGCGCAGCACTGATCGAGTCCACGCAACCACAGGACGTGATCGTGGTCCCGTTTCAGCGACGGCCTGCCGCGAGTTCTCGTCGAAGCAGGCCACCGCCAAGCGGTCGGTAACGCTTTGCTAACGATAACTGTCACACAATGGTCAAATCGACTGATTAAGGACCAGAATAGCCAGCGGTTCGTCGCGAGTCAGCGTAACTAAGCAGCTACATATCGACGCAATTGCTCGATACCGCTGCTGGATAGCTAAAAAAGAAAGCGGCGCGATGACTTTTAGGCGCAGCTAAAGTAGTGGGCAATTAACAGGATTCGACCAACCGCATCGATTCTCGCGACATGGTTGCTTGCTGGTGTCTTCACGCTGTCGTAACCCATGCCGTCAACCATGCAGAGAACCGCCGAGAGGGGACGCGTGACCAGCCCGGAAAAAACACCTGTTAAGGCGACTGTAGCGTTGCAGCGGCCCGCAACCGGCACCGCAGCACGCTGGTATGCCGCCAGCGTATTTCCGGGAAAGGAAGACGTCGCCGAACGGCATCTTCGGGTACAGGGGTTTCACTCGTTTGTACCTCGCTGCGAGAAGACCACACGTCATGCCCGGCGCATCGAGACGCGACCGGCGGCCTATTTTCCAGGTTACATGTTCATCNGCCTCGCTGCGAGAAGACCACACGTCATGCCCGGCGCATCGAGACGCGACCGGCGGCCTATTTTCCAGGTTACATGTTCATCGCCCTCGATGTCGCGCTGCAGCGATGGCGCTCGGTCAACGGAACGTTCGGTGTGCGCTCCCTCATCATGCAGGGCGAACGGCCATTGCCGGTCCCGTCGGGGTTGGTGGAGCGGTTTATAGCGCTGACTGGCACGAATGGCCTGCTTGATCTCAGCGGAGGCCTCGCTGCGGGCGCTTCGGTTCGGATTCTTTCGGGTCCTTTCGCCGAGATGATCGGCCGCCTTGACCGGATCGATCCGGCCGGAAGGGCCCGGGTTCTGGTTGCCATCATGAATGGCGAGATCCCTGTTGATCTGGATTCAAGGGAACTCGTCGCGATCGCGTAGCGCCGCCATCAAGGCGGCGTGATGTAAATTGTTGTGGTATCCGCTCTCGGGATTCACCCTGAAGTGCGGTAGCCGTCGGTTGGTAAGACTTGCGTCTCTGCGCGATCGCCTCATCCGCGCCGATTGGGAGTACGTGGCATGCGAATAACAATGATTGGTGCCGGCTATGTTGGGCTTGTCTCGGGCGCCTGTTTCGCCGACTTTGGCCATCAGGTCTGCTGCATTGATCGCGACCCAGAAAAGCTTGCCATGCTCAAGGGCGGCAAGATACCAATCTATGAGCCAGGGCTCGAGGAACTCGTCACGACCAACGCTTTGCAAGGTCGCTTGCGTTTCGACGACAATCTGGCGGACGCGGTTTCTCAATCGGATGTAGTCTTCATTGCGGTGGGCACGCCGTCGCGACGTGGCGACGGTTTTGCCGATCTATCCTTTGTTTATGACGCGGCGGCCGAAGTAGGCCGGGCGCTGAAGGGATTTACGGTCGTTGTGACGAAATCAACGGTGCCTGTTGGTACTGGTAACGAGGTCGAGCGAATTATCCGCGAGCAGAATCCAACGGCCGATTTTGCGGTGGTCTCCAATCCGGAATTTCTTCGCGAGGGATCGGCGATCGACGATTTCAAGCGACCTGATCGCATCATTGTCGGGACCGACGCCACAGGGGCCAAGGCAGTGATGGGCGAGGTCTACCGTCCGCTCTCGCTGAATGCCGCGCCGATTTTCTATACGAGCCGACGTACGGCGGAGCTTACCAAATATGCAGGGAATGCATTTCTGGCGATGAAGATCACCTTCATCAACGAAATTGCCGATCTCTGCGAGCGGTTGGGAGCCGATGTGCAGGACGTCGCGCGGGGCATCGGCATGGACAATCGCATCGGCGCAAAGTTTCTTCACGCGGGGCCGGGCTACGGCGGCTCCTGTTTCCCGAAAGATACGCTGGCGCTGGTCAAGACCGCGCAGGACGCGGCAAGTCCCATCCGGCTTATTGAGACGACGGTCTCGATAAACGACCAGCGTAAACGGGCGATGGCGCGCAAAGTGGTCGATGCCTGCGGCGGCTCGGTTCGCGGCAAGACCATTGGTGTCCTCGGCCTTACGTTCAAGCCAAACACCGACGATATGCGCGACGCCCCCTCATTAGCCATCATTCAGGCGCTGAAGGATGCGGGCGCTTCGATCAAGGCCTATGATCCGGTCGGCATGGAGCAGGCGCGCAAGTTGATCGAGGGCATTGAATTCGGAGACAGCGCCTACGCGGTAGCCGACGGCTCCCATGCGATAGTGATCGTCACCGAGTGGAATGCCTTTCGGTCATTGGATCTCAAGCGGCTCCGTGCACTCATGGCGACGCCAGTGATGGTTGACCTGCGAAACGTCTACCGAGGTGAGGATGTCGTGAAGGAAGGCATAGCCTATTCGAGCGTTGGCCGAGAGCGGCATCTTGCTAAGTGAACGTCAGGTTTTCGTGGGACCCGGTTCGCGAGTGGCAATTTGAACACCACCACGATTCAACTGTCCAGTCCAAAGCATCTCCTGCTTCGGACGCGCTTTCAGCTGCTTGGCGCTGTCACTGGTCCGCCATGGCGGGGCAGCAGCAGGCGGTCTGGGCCGCCGATCCTGGTTGGAATCGCCATCCGGTCAAGCTCTTCAACGCGATTCTGATTGCCGAAATCGTCATTATGGCGATGGGCTTTGCCTGGCTGGCGCTGCTCATCGGCCCGGAAAAGTCGTGGCAGTTCGGCGTCGTGCCCTTCATCGTCGGCGCCCNCGTGGTCCCGTTTCAGCGACGGCCTGCCGCGAGTTCTCGTCGAAGCAGGCCACCGCCAAGCGGTCGGTAACGCTCTGCTAACGATAACCGTCACACAATGGTCAAATCGACTGATTAAGGACCAGAATAGCCAGCGGTTCGTCGCGAGTCAGCGTAACCAAGCAGCTACATATCGACGCAATTGCTCGATACCGCTGCTGGATAGCTAAACAAGAAATCGGCGCGATGACTATTAGGCGCAGCTAAAGTAATGGACAATTAGCAGGATTCGACCAACCGCATCGATTCTCGCGACATGGTTGCTTGCTGATATCTTTGCGCTGTCGTAACGCTTGCCCCGACCGTGCCAAAGATCGCCGAGAAGGATACTTGTGACCACCCCCGAAAAAGCAACTGTTAAGAGGACTGTGTCGTCGCAACGGCCCGCAACCGGCACCGCAGCACGCTGGTATGCCGCCAGCGTATTTCCGGGAAAAGAAGACGTCGCCGAACGGCATCTCCAGATGCAGGGATTTCACCCGTTCACGCCTCGCTGCGAGAAGACCACACGTCATGCCCGGCGCATCGAGACGCGACCGGCGGCCTATTTTCCAGGTTACANCCTCGCTGCGAGAAGACCACACGTCATGCCCGGCGCATCGAGACGCGACCGGCGGCCTATTTTCCAGGTTACATGTTCAACGCCCTCGATGTCGCGCTGCAGCGGTGGCGCTCGGTCAATGGAACGTTCGGTGTGCGCTCACTCATCATGCAGGGCGAACGGCCATTGCCGGTCCCGTCGGGGTTGGTGGAGCGGTTCATAGCCCTGACTGGCAGCGATGGCCTGCTTGATTTCAGCGGAGGCCTCGCTGCGGGCGCATCGGTTCGGATTCTTTCAGGTCCTTTCGCGGAGATGATCGGTCGCCTTGACCGGCTCGATCCAGCCGGAAGGGCCCGAGTCCTGGTTGCCATCATGAATGGCGAGATCCCTGTTGACATGGATTCAAGGGAACTCGTCGCGATCGCATAACCGCAACTGACGCTCGGTTATGCGATGCAAGCTGCTGCAATGTCGGCTCTCGGGTTCACCCGGGAGTGCGGTAGCCATTGACCGTTTTCGGTGACCTTACTAGAGAGCGCTCTGAATTGAATATGTCCATCATAAAGCCGAAAAATCAGCGGCACCTGCTGCACCGGATTAGGTTTCAGCTTCTCGGTGGATTGGCTTTTGCAATTCTAACTCCCGCGCTGGTTAGGATGCTAATCGGTCAAAATGTATTGTATTACTCAAACGTTCAGATTACGATTTTCGCAGGTATCGTCGCCCATACTGCAGGCTTTTTTTTCTTTCGCCGAATAATCAATCTGCCTGGCGTTGCGGCTGCTGGTTATATTATGCCAACATTTGCGCTTTCCTACGGACTTGTATATCTAACTATTTTTCTGTTCCGAATTGACTACAGCGCTTTCCAGGCAGCCGGCAGTTTGACACTGTCAATCTTCTGGTATTTCGGTCTGAGCATCCTGAGCCGGCGCCTGGATCCGTATAGTCTCGCCGTGGTTCCAGGCGGGGCTGTCAGTCGTCTTGAAGAGATTGGCGGTGTGAATTGGCATTGGCTCCGCTCCCCCGAAACGGTCATTGACCGCGTGAGCGGCGTTGTTGCCGACCTTCGTGCCGAGCTATCCGATGATTGGGAGCGCTACATAGCCGACCAGGCTCTCGCAGGCGTTCCTGTCTATCACGTCAAGCAGATCAGTGAATCGCTGACGGGTCGCGTCGAAATCGAGCATCTGTCCGAAAATACGTTGGGTTCGCTTAATCCCAACCAGGCCTATCTCAAGATCAAGCAAGCGATCGACTGGATCAGCGCATTTCTTGCGTTCATTTTCCTATTGCCGCTTTTTGCGCTGATCGCCTTGACCGTTCGCCTCGAGTCGAATGGGCCGGTGCTGTTCCGACAGGAGCGCATGGGTTATCGCGGCCAGGTGTTTACCGTCTACAAGTTCCGCTCGATGAAAGCTGACAACGGGCCGGGCGACGAAAAGGACAAGGCGATGACGAAGAGCGGCGATGACCGCATCACTCGGTTCGGGCGCTTCATGAGAATAACGAGGATCGACGAGCTGCCGCAGTTGATCAACATCATTCGCGGCGAGATGAGCTGGATCGGGCCGCGCCCTGAGGCGGTGGTGCTGTCGCGCTGGTACGAGGCGGAGTTGCCGTTTTATCGCTACAGACACATAGTGCGGCCGGGAATCAGTGGTTGGGCACAGGTGAACCAGGGCCATGTCGCGGCGGTCGATGAAGTGCTTCAGAAGCTGCACTATGATTTCTATTATATAAAAAACTTCTCGCCATGGCTGGACGTAGTCATTGTTCTGAGGACGATCAAAACTATGCTGACAGGCTTCGGTGCGCGATGAGTCTGGCGCCTATGGGCTGTCCGGCGGCGCAGAGGGCGTCCCTGCTTCGCCGGAGGCGAGGTGCTTAAGCAACGCAGCTTCAAAGCGGTTATTTGGAGCGCTTCCGACGCATTTCTGAGGACAGGCCTTCAGTTCGTCGTTTCAATTGCATTGGCGAGACTCCTAACGCCAGAGGATTTCGGAACCGTCGCGCTACTCTATCTGTTTGTCGGCGTAGCACATGTATTTGTGGACGGTGGCTTCACATCGGCGCTAATCCAAAAGCAGGATAGCACCCATGCCGACGAGTCGACCGTGTTCTGGTTCAACCTGCTGATGGGCGCAATCACCGCGTCTTTGCTTGCTGCGTTTGCTCCCTTAATCGCCGACTTCTACGACGCTCCGATCCTGGTTCCCCTTGCGAGAATCGTGGCTCTGAGCATTTTCCTAAATGGCCTCTCAGCCTTGCAGATAACGTTGCTAAAGAAGGGTTTACGGTTCAAACTGCTCCTAGCTGTGGGTGGCGTGTCGACCTTTTTTTCAGGTACCGTGGCGATCGTTCTAGCCGTAAAGGGGTATGGTGTTTGGGCGCTTGCTGCCCAGACGGTAACTGCGTCGGCAGTGCTGCTGTTGCTCGTATGGATCCTTCAGGGATGGCGTCCAACGATGAAAATCAGCATTAGTTCAGCACGCGATCTTTTTGGCTTCAGTAGCTATATGCTGGCATCACGCTTGCTCGACGTGACCTACAATCGGCTCTATACGTTGACCATCGGTCGCCTGTACGGAGTGGAAGAGATAGGATATTACATCCGAGCTGATAATACAAAGCAGTTGCCGACTAGTCTACTATCCGGGGTTCTGTCCAGCGTTGCGTATCCGACGTTTGCGACGATTGGCAGCGACAAAGCGCGGCTTCTTCGCGGCGTGCGGCTAGCCGCACGCATAGTTATGGCCATTAATCTGCCCCTGATGTTTGGGCTCATAATTGTCGCGAAGCCAGTTGTTGTTGTGTTGTTCGGTACACAATGGCTGCCTTGCGTGCCAATTTTGCAAATCCTGTGCATGGCTGCGGTGCTAATGCCGCTACAGGTAATTTACGGAAACGCCCTTCTCGCACAAGGACACGCGAATGTATATTTCAGAATAGAGCTAACGAAGAAGCTGTTTGCCATTCTTGCAATCGCAGTATCGTCGCTATACGGGGTAATTTGGGTTGCGTGGGCGCAGGTTGCCATATCAATGATTTCTTTCACAATAAGTGCATTGTATATCAAAAGATATCTGCAATATAGTTTAAAGGGTCAATTCTTAGATTGTTTTCCGCCCTTTGGTGCCGCCGTCGCCATGGCCAGTTTAGTATGGCTGATCTCTGACAAATTGGCTGGAGCCCCTATCACATCACTTATACTGACGACGATCCTCGGGGCTTCCCTCTATGCCGGCGTGGGGTGGCTTTTTGGATTAAGGTCATTCAATGAAGTGCGCGGGCTGTTAGCGGAACGCATCGGGCATAGATCGTCATCTTGAGTCAGAAATGAGATACTTTGAATTCCTGAACTGGCTTTCCGTCGGGCTCATGCTCTTCGGAATTTTCCGATCGTATCGAGGGGTGAGGACGCCGTACTCTTGGTTCTGGGCGCTATTCGCATTCGGAATAAGCTCGAGTGTAGTACTGACCTCCCTTGACAGTCTCGGGTTAAGGCCGACCGAGTCTAAGGCATCTGATGCCGAATATGAGCTTATGTACACACTACAGTTAGTCGAAAGTGCTTCGATACTGATAGGGTATTGGTTTTTGTCTACTTTTTTTGGAGAAAAGATACATAAAATAAAACTTCCAGAGTTGTATTTGAGTAACATCAGATTGTATTACACAATATATTGGATTTCATCGACGGCTGTATTGCTACAGATATACTTGCAATTAAACAGATACTCTGGATACTTTAAGGTTCCTGATTATTTAACTAATCCTCCGTATTGGCTCGACTTCGTCGAGAAGTACATAAGCCTAGGGAACGCTCTTTTCCTAATTGTGGCGGTGATTGGGCAGATAACTGGCCGGCCTCGTCCCGCATTCCTGCTCGCAATACTGTGGGTTGGGAGTGGGTTTCTCTCAGGTTTCAAGTCCTCGGTTTTCCTGCCGGTCGCCATGATCGTTGTTGCAAGCTGGCTCGCCGGCAACGTGAGGTGGCGTTACATGGCATATGTTATGTTGGCGATGATTGCGGCCTATACCGTGATTGAACCGCTGCGTAAATATCGCGAGCTTACCGGGGAAGTTGATGTTGTCGAGGCGTACAATGAGTTGGGCTCACGTGCTGACATTGAGATTTATACCACAGACGCACTTATCGAACGGGTGGTGAAGAGGTTTGACTACACAGAAATATCGGTGCGAGCACTAGAGCGCTATGAATTCGGACTGCTTGGCGCGTATAAGGTCGGGATGGAGGAAGTGTACCGCGGCTGGTTTGCCATGGCCGTTATCCCTCGCTTAATCTGGCCTAGCAAGCCGCTGGCAAATTTGGGAGCTGTCCTTTCCACTGAACTGTCAGGGAATCCGCACAGTTCGATTGCTCCGAGTAGGCCAGTTGGTTCATACATCTGGGCAGGACTAGTTGGCGTGGCGGTCGTCGGCTTTCTAACTGGAGTGTTTCTGACGATTGCCAGCATCCTTATGTCAATCTGGGTCGTTAATCCGGTCAAGCTATTCCCAGTATTCGTTGCGGCGTTATCCCTTTCGCAGTTCGATGAGATTGGAATTTATCAATTTATTACTATTACACGGACGATAATTGTACTTGTCATCTTTGTGTGCTTAGGGAGAATGTTTGGCATTTTACGATATCGTCGAGACGTCGGCGATCGCGGAGGATATGCGATTCCTCCTCATACGAGAGCTTAAGGTAAGAACTCATACGAAGCTTAAGAATTCTCATTGATCGTTGTAACTGTGCAATCTCATAGCAAGAATGGTAAGAGTAATGGCGCCTTGGTTCAAACCGAAGCTCGTAGATATTTCTAGAAAAGCGGTTGTCAGTTCGTCCCCGGTTCGTCGCCTCCTCTGGCGCGCTAGCAGATGGCTCTATTGTGTGGCGCGTGGTGAGCAGGGAAACAACGACATGCGGTTCAATGGTGAATATTATCTTCAGGCGAGGGTGGTTGACGCTGCGCGGCCGGAGCAAGAACTTACCATTTTTGATGTTGGTGCTAATCGAGGCGAGTGGACGGTCGCGCTCCTTAAGGATGTGAAGAAGCGTCGCCCTGACATTCGCAATTTGAAAGTCCATGCGTTCGAGCCGACAACGACGACACGTGTTTTTCTTACAGACAGGTTGGTGGCCGAAGGCTTTTCGGGGCAAGTCGAAGTCGCTGGCGCGGCCGCATCGGATCGCTCTGGCAATCTCAGAATGGCCGTCATGAGTCCCACGGGCGGGACCAATTCGCTCGTTTTCGACAAAACAATGGAAACAGCTGCCCTCGGCTTTATTGAAGTTCCGCTAGTCACGTTGGACCAGTATTGTTTAGATCGAGGCATTCGACATATCCAAATGGCAAAGTGTGATACTGAAGGAAATGATCTAAACGTCATGCGGGGCGCCTCGCGACTTCTTTCCGCCGGTGCGATCGACGTCTTCCAGTTCGAATACAACCACTGCTGGGTGCGCGCGGGGGCGTTCTTGAAAGACGTTTTTGAACTTTCGGATGGTTTGCCATATCGGGTAGGCAGGATTATGCCGGACCACGTCGAGTTGTTCGATAGCTGGCATCCAGAACTCGAGCGCTTCTATCAGTCCAATTATGTGCTTGTTAAGGAGACCGCTCTTTCCTGGTTCGAAGCCCGTTCCGGCACTTTTGACCAGTCGAACACCTACGCTTAACCAGCCCACTTGGAACATCGCGGAAACCTGACAATGAAAAAGCCGCGGCTGGCGATCGTCGTATCGCACCCGATTCAGCACTTCGTGCATTTCTATCGGGCTTTGGCGGCCCGGGAGGATCTTGTTGTCAAGGTGTTTTTCTGTTCCCGCATTGGGGTGGAGGCCTACCTCGATAAGGACATGGGCACTATCATTCGTTGGGCGGATGACATGCTGTCGGGCTTCGACCATGAATTCCTGCCGGAAGCCATGCGGATCAGGGGCACGCGACGGCTGTCTCTGAACAATCCGAGCGTCGCCGGCGCGCTCAACGCGTTCGGTCCTGATGCCGTGATAATCTACGGCTATGCACAACCGACCCAGTTGCGGACTCTTGCCTGGTGCCGCTGGAACAAGGTTCCCGTTCTCATGATCGGCGACAGCAATGCGGTCACCAAACGACCCGGCTGGAAAATGGTGCTTCGGCAAACAGTCCTCAGGATGCTTTTCTCCCAAGTGACGGGTTTCCTGACAGTCGGCGATCAGAACGAGGATTTGCTTGCCTCGCTGGGCGTGCCGCGTGCGCGGATGTATCGGTGTCCTTTCACCATCGACGAGGACAGGTACCGCCGCGCGCGCGCCGAACGCTCAACACTCAGCCGGTCGGTCCGGGATCTGCATGGAATCCCCTATGACGCATTCGTCGGGATCGTGGTCGGAAAGCTTATCGCGCGAAAACGAACGCAGGATGCGGTTGTTGCGGTGGCTCAAGCCGCAAAAGCATGCTCCGGGCGACGCAAGATCCATCTTTTGGTATGCGGCAATGGCCCGGATATGGAATATTTAGAAGGCATCGTGACATCATTGGATTCTCCTACGACTTTCGCCGGGTTTGTGAACATTGATAGATTGCCTGACTATTTCGCCGCTGCCGATGTTTTGGTGCATCCGGCGGACCGTGACGCGCATCCACTCATTTGTTCCGAGGCCGCCTGCGTTGGTCTGCCGATGATACTTAGTGATCTTGTCGGCACGATCGGCCTCACGGACATCGCCAGAGAAGGCGAGAACACGATCGTTTTCAAGTGCGGTGACGTATCTGATTTCGCGCAAAATATTGTTCGCCTTGCCACCAACGATGCATTGTGTCAGTCCATGGGTGGGGCATCTATTCGGATATTTGAGGAATGCAGTTCACAGGCAAGCGTAGCGGGGCTGCTAACTGCCGTGATGGCCGCAACACGAAGGTGTCGGTCGTGAAACGTTTTCCCGTTATGGTTTTTGGCGGACAAGCGGGTCATGGCGATCCGGGAGCAGAAATCGCGAGCGGTTTCCGGGAAATGGGTTGGATCGTCCAGGAGGTCAATTCACGTCACTATCTTGGGCGCACCTCTGGTTCTATTTCAAGGCTCCTTGCTAGATTTAGTCGTTTCAAGGCGGGTCAAACCTATCGTGATGATCTACTCAATGTATGCAATACATTGCGCCCTGACGTTTTCTTGACCGTGAAGGGCGACTTCCTGACGCCAGAGCTACTTGAGAAGATCCGCAAGACCGGCGCGAGGACAGTGAATTATTATCCGGATGTCGACTTTGATCATCCTTGGCTGAACAAGGCCGTGTTGGGCGAGTTCGATCTGTTCTGCACTACAAAGCGGTTCCAAATTCCGTATCTCGAGGAACGGCTGGGTCCCGGACGGGCGGCATATGTTCCGCATGGTTACTCGCCGTCGATGATCCGCCCGATGTACCAAGGGATTGCAGAGGACGAATATCGCACAGATGTTCTCTATGCAGGAAACCATTCGTTCCATAAGCAGGAGTGGCTAGAATCGCTTATGCTTAGGCATCCGGGCCTTGGCCTCGACATTATTGGAGGACGGTGGAATGAACGAGTTGCCTCCGGCCCGCTTGCCGGCTGCGATTTCCTTGGCGTAAGAACGAGTTCTTCCTACGCCGAAGCGCTGCAGACGGCGAAGATTAATATCGCGGTTCACTTCGGAAAAACGAAGTCGGGTTGGGAGGATATGGTATCAAAACGAACGTTCGAAATTCCTGCCTGTCGCGGATTCATGCTGCACATCGATAATGAGGAAGTGCGAGAGTTCTTTGAGCCGGGTTTGGAAATCGACGTGTTCGCATCGCCGGATGAACTTGCCGACAAAGTTCGCTTCTATCTACAAAGGCCTGATTTGCGAGCGTCGATGATCGATCGCGCATATCGGCGTTGCGTCCCAGCCTATTCCTTTCGCGAACGGGCTCGTCAGATAGCCGAACGGCTGGCGCTTTGAGGGCCCACTCCGTTTCGGAAACCTCGCGCGCCATTTCGGAAAATGAAGGTATTAGCAGATATCCAAAATCGGGGTACGAGGCGTGGAACGCCTGGGACAAGCTTTTTTCGTATGGTGACGAGAAGGCCCACTATTTTGCCGGCGAAACACGCGACTTGGCAATTTCGGGCGCGACGGGTCTGGAGATAGGCTTCGGCTCCGGTGACTTCCTGAAATGGGCGCAAGATAGAGGTGCCAAGGTAGCCGGTACAGAAATCAACTCTGTCCTGCTCGATGCCGCTCGCATAAATAGTGTCGAATTGCTGCCGGACGACTTCGAGACCATCGCGGAACAACAGGTCGCGCGATTTGAAACGATCATTGCCTTCGATGTCTTTGAACATTTTATTTGGACGAGGTGGCGGCGCCTGGATGCCGCGGGACGAATGCTGAAACCGGGCGGGCATATGGCGCCTCGGTTTCCGAATGCCCAAAGCCCTTTCGGACTGGTGCCGCAGCATGGCGATCCGACGCATCGGTCCTATCTGTCTAGAAGCGTGATCGAGCAACTCCTGCAAGACAGCAAGCTCACAGTGTCGAGATATGGTCCGTTTTTCCGTCTCCAGACGGGACGCGCGCAAAAGCGTGTGGTTCGCGCGCTACGATACTGGTTTCGTGACGCAATTTCTGCGGTTTTCAACACGATTTGCGCCACGAACATCCCATGGGATCCAATCGTCGTTCTAAGGAAACTATAAGTGGAAAAATTAAGACGATTTGTCAGAAACATAATTGGGTACCAGTCCCCGGTATATGTACTCGGATCGTCATTGCTTGCGACGTCTACGTTGATCATTCGTGAGGGGATTAAGACCACCGCGGAATTAAGGAAATTGAACAGGATCACCCGCGGCTCTGAACGGCAGCTGCGCCTGTCGAAGCTAAACCATCCCTTCACCGTGGTTACCGGAACTTCCGACATTCCTGCGGTCATCAACAATGCAGTCCGAGAGGAATGGGGCGTCCCTCTTCCGCCTAGGCTCAGGCCGAAAACCATGATTGATGCCGGAGCATTCATCGGCGATACCAGCGCCTATTTTCTCTCACGCTTCGGTGATTTGCGTGTTGTCGCCTTAGAGCCGAATGAGCGAAATTTCAACTTAGCCGAGAGAAATCTCGCCCCTTATGGAAATCGTGTCCGCCTGTTAAAATCCGCTCTGTGGTGGAAGCAGGCCACACTTCGCTTCTCCGGAGAAGCGTTGGGCGGATCGATTGGAGATTCTGGGACGGTGATTTCCGCGACGTCGATTCAGGAGATACTGCGGACGTTGCCTGAAGGGCACATCGATATTTTAAAGATGGATATTGAGGGAGCCGAGGCCGCCATCTTCGAGAACGCACCGGAGGAGTGGCTTCCGCACGTCGATCATATTCTAATCGAGTTGCATAGCGAGCAAATTAAAAATGCCGTTCTTTGCAGCCTTGAGAAAAATGGCTTTGTATGCAGTCGGTACCGTTCAGTTTGGCATGGCCGGCGGAAAACTTGACAATTATCGCGACCTTGATGTGTTTTCAGTTTGTTGCCTCGGAAAGGGAGCAGCAGGGGGCCAGATTGTCGATCTCAAGCTGGTCCCGAAGCGCGCTGTTCGTCATTTGGCGATCGAAGGGCCGCCCACTTCCATCAGGTAGGCGCTGGCGACTTCTCCTGCCGCGTCACATGAGGCAGGAAGATTACGATTTGCTAGCCGAGTCCCGGCAACTGTCCCTTTGCCATCCCCAATGATCGGACACGAGATGAGGTCGCGCGAGACGTTGGACAAAGCGGCGGCAGATGCGCGGCATGCGGGGATTCCGGCGGAAAAACGTCCGCTCATTAAGATAACGCAGTTCATGCGGCGCCCGCGAGCCAACGCCTTCAGCATGGAACGGTTGTTCGAGGACGTTCGCGCCCACCTTCCGCCCGACTGCGCGGTCAAGGTACACACCTGCCGGAATTTTTCGACTGGGCTTTGGGGGCGGCTGCAGGACATATGGCTTGCCCGCCAAAATCAGGGGGAGGTCAACCACGTCACCGGCGACGTTCACTATCTGACGTTCCTCCTGGAGAAACGCCGAACCATTCTCACCATTCACGATTTTGTGTTGCTCGGGCGGCTCAAAGGCCTTACGCGATTACTTGTCTGGTTTCTGTGGTATTGGCTGCCGATCAAGCGCAGCGCGGCAGTGGTGGTGATCTCCGAGAGCACAAAGCGGCAGCTGCTGGATGAGGTTCATTGCCCTCCGGACAAAATTCAGGTCGTCCACAATAATGTGTCCGACGAATTCAGGCCTGTGGCAAAAACGTTCGACATGCAGCGGCCGCGTATTCTGCAGATCGGGACTAAAAAAAACAAAAACGTGGAAAGGGTAATCCAAGCTCTTGAAGGCATGAACGCGGTCCTTGTCGTGATCGGCCCACTGTCGGTACCGCAGCGCGCTCTGCTAAAGCGGCATCGCATAGCTTTCGAGAATTATGTCGGGATTTCTCGCGGCGAGCTGTTGCAACAGTATGTTGCCTGCGACGTGATTGTTTTCACATCCACCTATGAAGGGTTTGGCCTTCCGATTGTCGAGGCAAATGCGGTTGGCCGCCCGGTGGTGACGAGCAATCTCTCTTCAATGCCGGAAGTTGCTGGTGATGCGGCCTGCCTAATCGATCCATTTGACGTGGTTTCGATCCGCAAAGGAATCGAGAGGGTTGTTTGTGACGAAGATTATCGCAATAGCCTTGTGGAGAGCGGACTCAAAAACGCCGAAAAATTTTCGGCCAATGCCGTGGCAATGAAATACGCCGAAGTATACCGTCGTGTCGCGGAAGGTTTGTTACAAGCGTGAATATCACCCATATTGTACCTAGTATTGAAGAAGAGGCAAGTGGACCAAGCTATTCGGTACAAGCACTCAACATTGCCCTGAGATCTCTTGGTGCGCACTCTCGGATTGCCGTTACAGGAGTGGCGCCTGCGATCTCAGAGAACATCTATACGTTTCCGAGGCAAAAGTTTGTCTTCCGCCTCGGCCGGTCACCGGAAATGCTTCGCTGGCTCCGCAACGAAGCCAATGGTCATAAGATTGATATCTTGCATAGCCACAGTCTGTGGATGATGCCGAATGTCTATCCAGGGTGGGTTTCAAGGCGTTCTGGAACACCGTTGATAGTATCGCCTAGAGGCACGCTTTCCAGTTGGGCACTCCAACGGTCTCGTTATACAAAGTTCGCATTCTGGTATGTCTTGCAGAAGCGGGCCATCGAAAACGCAACGCTTTTTCATGTCACATCAGAGGACGAATACAAGGATGTTCGGCGCGCCGGTTTTGGCCAACCTGTTGCAATCATTCCGAATGGTATCAATGTTGCTCCAGGTACTCCGAGCCGCACAGTTGCCGAAAAGAAAACTTTGCTGTTCCTTGGACGCATTCATCCCGTAAAAGGCGTAGATAATTTGCTGCGCGCATGGGTGGCTGTGCAGCAAAAGTTTCCGCAATGGCATTTATTAATCGTGGGTCCAGGCGACGCCGACTATCTGCGGGAAATGTTGTCACTCGCGACCGCATTGGGGGCTGCCAGGACCAATTTCCACGGTCCACTCTATGGGGCTGATAAGATTGCCGCATTTCGAGCAGCGGATCTCTTCGTTCTCCCGACATATTCAGAAAATTTCGGCATCGCTGTCGCCGAGGCGCTAGCGGCCGAATGCCCGGTCATCACCACCAAAGGCGCTCCTTGGTCAGGTCTGATTTCGCGACAAGCCGGATGGTGGATTGATATTGGCGTGGCACCGTTGGTATCCGCATTCGAGCAAGCGATGTCGCAAACACCCGAAACGTTGAGAGCCATGGGGGCTGCCGGCCGCGTTTGGATGCAGGACGAGTTTTCGTGGCAAAACATTGGATCGAGAATGGTTGCAACATATTCATGGGTACAGAATGGCGGTCCTATCCCGCCCTGGATTAGGATCGGTTAAATGGCAACGAACCCACCAGCCGGGGGAAGTGTGACGACGAGTGAGTCCAAGGCAGTTTGGCACGCCGGCTCGACTCCATTGGCAGTGGTGATGATCAGCTACAACGAGGCGCACAACATGGGAGGCGTGCTGGAAAACCTCAAGGGATTTGCCCAAGAAGTTTTTCTAGTTGACAGCTACAGCACTGATCAAACGGTTGACATTGCGTTGAGCCATGGAGTCCATGTTGTTCAGAGACGGTTCCATGGCTTCGGAGACCAATGGAATTTTGCCATAGCAGAGCTCCCCATTACTGCGCCCTGGACGATGAAGCTCGATCCCGACGAGAGACTGACGAACGGTTTAAAAGACAGCATAACGGCAGCAATTAAGGAGGGAAAAGCAGGTGCGTGGAGAGTCCGGCGGCGTCTATGGTTTATGGGATGCCCGCTACCGGTTACACAATTTCTTCTGCGTGGATGGCGTACCGGCACATGTCGGTTCAGCGACGTGCTTGTCAATGAACATCCGTTGGTCTTGGGCAGCATTGGAGATACCCGTGGCGAACTTGAGCACCACGATAGCCCAGACCTGCATCACTGGTTCGATAAGCAGAACCGGTACTCCTCCGCGGAGGCGCTGAGCGCGTTTCGTGGCGCCCCGCTTTCGGCAAAGCCCCGGCTCTTCGGAGTTCCGCTGGAGAGGCGCATGTGGCTCAAACTGTACCTTTCACGCATCCCGCTTCGTTCGCTCATTATTTTCGTCTATTGCTATTTTTGGCAGGGCGCATGGCGTGCAGGTCGACCCGGCTACATTTGGTCACGTCTTCGTGTCGACGTGTATCGAATGCGGATCTTGAAGTTGGCGGAAATGCGCCTTCGGGGTCGCGAGCTCTGGCTAGCAGACCCGGTGCTTGGTCCGGCTCATCCTAACGCCGTTCAAGCAGACCTACGAGAAGACTCATCTGGAGAGGTAAGTCAGATGATGCAGAAGTGAGTTTTGCGTTCAATTAAAATTCGCCGCCAGAGGGTAGAGAACGAAGATGTTATCAAGACGAGCAAAGCATGCATTCTATCTGATGGCCGGACCATTCATGGCATTGAACGGAATCCGAATCCGCTATGTGTCAAAATTGGCAAGAATAATAACAGATGAAAAGAAAAAACTGCACCTTGGACCAGGGCAAAGAAATTACATTGATGGGTGGATAAATGTAGACGCAAATATATTTACCGGAAAATGCGATATATGGGCAGACCTAAGGAACAATTTACCATTTCGTGACGGAAGCGTGGATTATGTATACTCGCACCACGTGGTTGAGCATTTGCCGCGGATTGAAAGCCATTTTAAGGATATTTACCGTGTGTTAAAACCTGGTGGTGTCTATCGGGTTGGAGGACCAAATGGTGACTCCGCCATCAAGAAATTCGTTGAAGGAGATCTGAGCTGGTTTGGCGATTGGCCTGACAGCTATGAGAGCCTTGGCGGTCGGTTCGTGAATTTCATATTTTGCCGGAATGAACATCTGACCATCCTTACGGAGTCGTACCTACAGGAAGTCGCCAAGAGGGCCGGATTTCTTGCAGGAACCGTAAAGTTGCCGACAAAGGAGACCGATTATCCAGAAATTTTTTCAGTGTGCATGGAGAAAGAGCGCCAAGAGGAATCTTCTGCGCCCCGAACCTTAATAATGGAATTCCGGAAGTGACCGGCCATAATCGTCGCCGATATGTTGAAACGAGGAGTTGTGGTTTGTCGCCGGTTTGTGTTCGATCCTCGTACGGCGTTGAGCGGTGCCAGTTTTCTCAGCACAGTGTGGCCAATTGAAACAGATCCTCCAATCTCTCAAGACCGGTACCACCGAGGTTGCCGAAGTGCCTTGTCCGACCGCAGGTAGCGGACAGCTACTGATCCGGTCGTCACGGACGCTGGTTTCCGCCGGCACAGAACGCATGCTGGTCGATTTCGGCAAGGCCGGGTTAATTGGCAAAGCGAACCAGCAACCTGAGCGCGTCAAGCAGGTTATCAATAAGATTCGAACCGACGGACTTGCTCCGACACTCGAGGCCGTACTCAACAAATTAGACCAGCCGCTGCCGCTCGGCTACTGCAATGTCGGAACGGTGTTGCAGGCAGGCGCGGATGTGACCGCCTTTGCACCCGGCGAGCGCGTGGTTTCCAACGGCAAGCATGCCGAAGCGGTGGTGGTGCCGGTCAATCTCTGCGCCAAAGTCCCTGACGGGGTGTCCGACGACGAGGCAGCCTTCACCGTGCTCGGCGCTATCGCATTGCAAGGTATCAGGTTACTCCAACCCACTCTCGGCGAAGCGGTGGTGGTGACCGGGTTAGGGCTGATCGGGTTGATGGCGGTGCAACTTCTTCATGCGCATGGTTGCCGCGTGTTAGCGCTCGACTTCGACGCGCAAAAGTTGGCACTCGCTGAACAATTCGGTGCTAGCACTGTCAGGCTCGGCTCCGGCGAAGATCCGATTGCAGCAGCATCGGCGTTCTCCCACGGCCGCGGCGTCGACGCCGTCATCATCACCGCGTCGACCAAGAGCAGCGAGCCCGTGCATCAGGCGGCGCTAATGAGCCGCAAGCGCGGCCGCATCGTCCTGGTCGGTGTGACGGGGCTAGAACTTTCCCGCGCCGATTTCTACGAGAAGGAACTGACTTTCCAGGTGTCATGTTCCTACGGTCCTGGACGCTATGATACCAACTACGAGGATAAGGGGCAGGACTATCCCTTTGGTTTCGTACGCTGGACCGAGCAGCGGAATCTGGAGGCTGTGCTCGATATGATGGCCACCGGCCGCCTCGATGTCGGACCGCTGATCTCGCATCGTTTTAATGTGACTGAAGCCCAAAAAGCCTATGCGCTGATCGGCGGCGCGGAGCCTTCGCTGGGCATCCTGCTTAACTATCCGGGCGGATCGGACAAATCCGTAGAGGCACTTACACTCCGCTCGGTGATATTGAATCCAGCCGGAACGCCTGCCGGAAAAATCGCACTCGGCTTCATCGGAGCGGGCAATTATGCCACGGCGGTGCTAATTCCGGCGTTCAAGGCGACCGAAGCCCGGCTTGTCCTCGTCGCCTCCAGTGCCGGCGTCAGCGGCGTCTACGCCGGCCGCAAATTTGGCTTCGAAAAAACGACGACCGATACATCATCAGTATTTGTGGATCCCGAAATCAACGCGGTGGTTGTCGCGACGCGGCATGACAGCCATGCCGACCTCGTGTGCCAGGCCATCGAGAAGCGAAAGCATGTCTTCGTCGAAAAGCCGTTAGCGCTTTCTCTCGATGATCTGCGGCGGATTGAAACCGCGCGGGAAAAGGCTGTCGCATCCGCTTTCACACCAGTCGTGGCTCTCGGCTTCAACCGACGCTTCGCCCCGCATGTTCGAAAGATAAGATCGCTGCTCGATGGCATCGGCGGTCCGAAGACTTTCGTGATGACGGTAAATGCCGGCGCGATACCTGCTGAACACTGGACCCAGGATAAAGCTGTCGGCGGCGGTCGGATCGCCGGCGAAGCCTGCCACTTCATCGATCTGCTGCGATTTTTGGCCGCCAGTCGGATTGTTCGCCATGTGACCAGCAGCATGGCCTCAGCGAGCCGCGATACGGTAACGATCCAGCTCGAATTCGCCGACGGTTCAACGGGGACGGTTCTCTATTTCGCAAATGGCAGCAAGGCTTTCTCGAAGGAGCGGCTGGAGGTGTTCGCAAGCGGGCGGATTCTGCAACTCGACAATTTTCGCAAGCTGACCGGCTATGGCTGGCCGGGCTTCAATCGAATGAACCTGTGGCGACAGGACAAGGGCCAGAAGGCATGCGCGGCAGCCTTCGTTCGGGCGGTAGAGGAGGGCGGCGCGCCGCCGATACCGTTCGAAGAGTTGCTGGAAGTAAGTCGCGTCACCATAGAAGCGGCCGAAGCGGCACGCGCATGAACAACACTTCGCCGACCGTGATCGATATTATCGCTGGTGCGCGACCAAATTTCATGAAGATCGCGCCGATCATCAGGGCGCTTGATGAGAGAAAAGTTGCAGGTGGGCGCCTGAGATACAGGCTGATTCACACAGGCCAGCACTATGACTCCCGCATGTCGGCCGATTTTTTTGAACAACTCGACATACCGATGCCTGATATCAATCTCGATGTCGGCTCCGGCACCCAGGCCGAACAGACGGCGGCGATCATGACTCGGTACGAGCGTCTGCTGCTCGACCATCCGAGCAGCCTTTGCCTCGTCGTCGGCGACGTCACCTCGACCATGGCTTGCGCGATTGCGGCGCAAAAGCTTCGCGTGCCGGTAGCGCATGTTGAAGCCGGCATCCGGTCGGGCGACTGGGGGATGCCGGAGGAAATTAACCGAATGGTGACAGACTCCATCACCAACTGGTTCTTTACCACTAGCGAGACCGCGAACGACAATCTGCGTCGCGCCGGCGTTGAAGACGATCGCCTGTTCTTCGTCGGAAACACGATGATCGATACGCTGCTCGCCCATATGGATCGGCTGCGGCCGCCTCCCTTTTGGGACGAATATGGGCTTCTACCGGGCAGTTATTTCGTAGTGACGCTGCATCGCCCGTCGAATGTCGATGCCGGATCATCTTTTGCTCGTTTGCTGCGGGCGATCGGCGAGGGGACGCGGAGTCTGCCGACAATCTTCCCCGTCCATCCGCGCACACGAAAGACGCTGGAGGCGATCGAGGATTTGCCAGCCAATCTCGTTTTCGTCGAACCACAGCCCTACCTCGAATTCAACTATCTTGTCCGGCACGCCAAAGCGGTCATCACCGATTCCGGCGGGATCACCGAGGAGACGACTGTCATGGGCGTTCCCTGCATGACTCTGCGCGACACGACGGAACGGCCAGAGACGGTGAGCATCGGCACCAATGAAATTCTGGGAACAAACCCGGCCAATCTGTCCAGAGCGCTCGACCGCCTCTTCGCCGCCGGCTGGAAGAAAGGCGGAATCCCAGAATTGTGGGACGGTCGAACCGGAGAGCGCATCGTCGCCGCGCTGGAAGAACTGTTTCCGTCCTGATGCCGTCTCTGGAGCAGGCTCGGCTGTTCTGGCACACGGTCCGCTACCTACGGCCCGTACAGATCTACGCGCGCGCCTGGTTCCGCCTAGCCCGACCAAAGCCGGATTTCAGCCCTGCACCGGGCCGACGCTCCGCCACGGGTCTCTGGGTGATGCCAGCGATAAGGTCGCAGAGCCAAATCGGGCCGGAAGTGTTTCGCTTTCTGAACGTCGAGCGGTCTCTGGATCCGAAGGGCTGGGATGACACTAGGGTGGATAAGCTGTGGCGATACAACCTTCATTACTTCGACGATTTGAACGCATTGGAGGCGGCCCGACGTCTCGACTGGCATCGGGTGCTCATGGAACGCTGGATTGCCGAAAATCCGGCGGGAGCTGGCACGGGCTGGGAGCCTTATCCAACCTCGCTGCGCATCGTCAATTGGATTAAATGGGCTCTTTCCGGACGATCGCTTTCGGAAACTGCGCTGCAGAGCCTCGCCGTGCAGGTGCGATGGCTGAACCGGCGTCTCGAATACCACCTGCTTGGCAACCATCTGTTCGCCAACGCCAAGGCTCTCGTCTTTGCAGGGCTCTTTTTCGAAGGAGCGGAGGCTGCTGGTTGGTTGGAGCGAGGCTGCGCGATCCTGGAGCGCGAGGTTCCGGAGCAGATCCTTGAAGACGGCGGCCATTTCGAGCGCAGCACGATGTATCATGCGCTGGCTCTGGAAGATATGCTGGACCTCTTGAACCTGTCCTGCAGCTTTCCGGGGAACGGCCGCGCTCGGTGGCAGGCTTTCGCAGCAGTGCTGCCGGAGCGAATCGATTTGATGCGACGATGGTTGGCGTCGATGTGCCATCCGGACGGCGACATCGCCTTGTTCAATGATGCTGCCTTGGCAGTCGCGCCGTCACCACGGGAGATCGAAGCCTATGCGCTGCGGCTTGGGCTGTCGAGTCTATGCGATCAGGCGACGCGGCACGCGAAAACATGGCTAGCGGAAAGCGGCTACATACGGTTGGACGCCGGTGCCGCGGTCGCCCTACTCGATGTGGCCCCCGTCGGGCCCGACTATCTGCCCGGCCACGCACATGCGGATACTCTCTCGTTCGAACTATCGCTTTACGGGCGACGTGTCCTAGTAAACTCTGGTACCTCGGTCTATGGAACCGGCGCCGAACGAGTACGCCAGCGTAGCACCTCTGCCCATAACACCGTCGTCGTCGCCAACGAGAATTCGTCCGAAGTCTGGTCTGGCTTCCGAGTGGCCCGTCGCGCCCGGCCGTTCGGCTTGATGTTTGATGACAACGACGGGCTGAAAGTCAGTTGCGCGCACGATGGCTATCAACGTTTGAGCGAAAGTCCGACCCATCGTCGGAACTGGGAACTGCGGCGTAACGAGTTCTTGGTTTCGGATTCGGTAACGGGTGGGAATTATAGATCGGAGGCGAATTTTCATTTCCATCCAGATGTTGTGCTGGAGGAGGACGAAACTTGTTCATCGGGACAGGCGGTGTTTCCAGATGGTAACAAGCTGTACTGGAAAATTGAGGTGGGCACAGGTCGTCTGGAACCATCGACTTGGCATCCAGAGTTTGGATTAAACCAGCCGACCACACGCCTTGTCATCTCACTCGTCAAGGGCGAGAGCACGATACGGTTCAGTTGGGACGAAAAGATTGCGCTGGAGCGGTCTGAAAGGTAACCGCGTTCATCATGCACATCCTGTTCCTCACCGACAATTTTCCGCCAGAAGTAAATGCGCCGGCCAGCCGTACATTCGAGCACTGCTGCGAGTGGGTGAAAGCCGGCCATAAGGTTACAGTAGTTACTTGTGTGCCCAACTTTCCCAAGGGAAAAGTCTTCGACGGCTATCGCAACCGGCTCTGGCAGCAGGAGGAGATGGCTGGGATTAGGGTCATACGCGTCTGGTCCTACATTACGGCCAACGAAGGGTTTGCGCGTCGCGTCGCC
Source organism: Mesorhizobium sp. L48C026A00 (assembly GCF_000502375.1). Classification (NCBI taxonomy): domain Bacteria; kingdom Pseudomonadati; phylum Pseudomonadota; class Alphaproteobacteria; order Hyphomicrobiales; family Phyllobacteriaceae; genus Mesorhizobium; species Mesorhizobium sp. L48C026A00. The sequence continues at coordinate 52,248 of NZ_AYWU01000030.1, forward strand.
GACTATATCAGCTACATGGTGACTGCGACTCTGGCCGCACCTTTCGTTCGCGGCGTCGACCTGGTCATCGGTACGTCGCCGCAGTTCTTCACGGCGTGTGCGGCCTATACTGTCAGTCGGCTGAAGCGCATTCCGTTCGTCTTTGAATTGCGCGATCTCTGGCCAGAATCGATCCGGGCTGTCGGTGCGATGAAACAGTCCGCGGTGCTGATCTGGCTCGAACGTGTTGAACTGTTCCTTTACCGCAAGGCCGCGTTGATTGTGTCGGTAACCAATTCCTTTCGCGAGAATCTAGCAGCTCGCGGCGTCAATACGTCGAAAGTCCGCGTGATTACGAACGGCGTCGATTCGACTCGATTTCAGCCACGTGCCAGAGACGAAGAACTGGTCCGCCACCACGGCCTAGAGGGTAAGTTCGTCACCGGTTACATCGGCACGCATGGCATGGCGCATGCGCTAGAGACAATTCTCGATGCTGCCGAAAGGTTTCGCGGGTCTCCCGGTGGCGATGTCTTCCGATTTCTGTTACTTGGTGACGGGGCCAGTAAAGCGGAACTGATGGCGCAGGCGCGCGCGCGGGGCCTCAACTCGGTGATCTTCGTCGATACTGTGTCCAAGGACGAGGTCGTCAGATATTGGTCACTGCTTGATACCTCAATCATCCACCTGAGAAAGAGTGAGCTGTTTCATTCTGTCATACCGTCGAAGCTTTTCGAATGTATGGGCATGGGCATTCCTGTGCTGCTTGGTGTCGAAGGCGAAGCGGCTGGCATCGTCGAGCGTGAGGATATTGGGCTGGTCTTCGAGCCCGAAGATGCAGAGGCGTTGTGCCGGCGTCTGGACGAGTTGTTTGCTGACAAGGATCTTCGGCAGCGATTGAGCCGAAACGGACTTAAGGCGGCCGGACGCTACGATAGGAACGCGCTGGCAACTGAGATGCTCGGATATTTGGATAACCTGGTGTCGAGGGCAGACTGATCCGAACACCTCTTTTTCAGGGAATACCGCGAGAAATGAACGAATTCAGGGAAGATGGCGAGAAATGAACGAACATTTCGGAGTATCAGGCGAAACCTCGCTGGCCGAGCGCCTAGCCACGCGACAAGCGGTGGTAGGGATTATCGGACTCGGTTATGTCGGTTTGCCGTTAGCGGCGGCGTGCGCGCGCGCCGGATTCCCTACGGTTGGCTTAGATGTCGACGAGAGCAAGATAACTCAGCTTAACGCTGGCCAGTCCTATATCGACGCCGTCAGTTCCACCGATCTGGGCGGGTACATTGACAGAAAGAGGTTTCGCGCCACCGCCGACTTCGCCGAACTGTCGATGTGCGACGTCGTGATTATCTGCGTCCCGACCCCGCTTTCCCGCTATCGTGAACCCGATTTGCACTACGTCGAGGCGACGGCCGAAACCATAGCGCGGGAGTTGCGCCGCGGACAGCTAATCGTGCTGGAATCGACCACCTATCCGGGCACAACGGAAGAAATCGTAAAGCCCATACTCGAACGCAAAGGATTGAAGAGCGGCAGCGACTTTTTCCTGGGTTTTTCTCCCGAACGTGAGGATCCCGGTAACGCGATTTTCAAGACCACGACGATTCCGAAAGTGGTGGCGGGCGACGGTCCAGCGGCCGCTTCGATGATCGAGGCGTTCTATGGCGCTGTCGTTGAAAGTGTCGTCACCGTGTCTTCGCCTAAAGTTTCGGAAGCGGTGAAGATCACCGAGAACGTGTTCCGTGCGGTCAATATCGCCCTCGTGAACGAACTAAAGGTGATCTACGACGCTATGGGCATCGACATCTGGGAGGTGATAGACGCTGCCGCGACGAAGCCGTTCGGCTATATGCCGTTCTATCCGGGCCCGGGCCTCGGCGGTCATTGCATCCCGATCGACCCGTTCTATCTCACCTGGAAATCTCGCGAGTACGGACTGTCGACACGCTTCATTGAACTTGCTGGCGAGATCAACATCTCGATGCCACGCTATGTTCTTGGCAAACTCGAAAATGCGCTGGACCGCCTCCAGCAAGTCTCGCTGAGTTCCGCTCGCATCCTCGTTCTTGGCCTAGCCTACAAGAAAAACGTTTCCGACATTCGTGAAAGCCCCTCCTTCAAATTGATGGAAATGCTTGAAGCGCGGGGGTGCAAGGTTGATTTTCATGACCCTCATGCTGCGATTATTCCCATCACACGGGAGCATGCCAGTTTCGCCAATCGGAAATCAGTAGCGCTGAACAGGAGCGGGGTGCAAGGCTACAACGCTATCATCGTCGCGACAGATCATGACGCTGTCGACTATCGCCTCGTTGCCGAGCACGCTCGACTGATCGTAGACACCAGAAATGTGTTTGCGAGAAAGGGAATAACAGCCACCAACCTCATTAAAGCTTAACTGACAACACTGTGGCGCTCGTGGGAAGGACGTCATGCGACCTAATGCACGTCGCGTTTTAAGGGATTGAACGAAGCCGCTGACGCCGCATTTGGTGCATCGGTTTGCGGATGACACTTCTGTTTTGAAGGATTGCTGCTGTTGAAGTGCAACCTTGAGAAAAGGAGATGGCCGAGTTGAGCCCGCTTCGCCGGCTCATGATCGAGGACATAACGATCGGTCATGACGCCCGACGCGCACGAGTTCATCCGTCGCTTTCTCCTGCACACGCTGCCTGACGGTTTCCATCGTATCCGCCACTACGGCTTCCTCGCCAACGGCAATCGCGCCGCTAAGCTCAGCCTGTGCCACAGGCTGCTGGCCGGATCGCAGCAGAACGAGCCCGAACCGGATGCCGAAAGCGCCATTTGCCTCCTTCCCAACGCAAATTCCCAACCAAACTGCTACCAAAGGAGACTGAAATGCAGAGTATCAGTCGCCGCTCGTTTCTAATGGGCATTCCTGCTGTCGGGGCGGCGGTACCTGTCGCATCGTTGCCCGCCGTCGCTTTGTCTGCCAACAGCGGCAGGCCACGCGTGAGCATCGACGAACTCTTAAACAACCTGACTCCTGAAGTCGCCGCCGAGCTTCGGGAACAGGTTCACGCCATGATCGAGCAGGCGGTAGCGCGCCATGCGCAGCCGATGGATAGCGATTCGTGGAAGGACGTTCAGGGTCCGATCAAGGTTGCTGCGTGGGGCTTTCATGCGGCCGAAACCGGAGCCAACAATACTGCAATTCTCCAGTCTGCGGTCGACCTCGTAATTTACGGAGTACTCAACGCGCCGATTGAACTGCCGCCTGGGGCTTCCATTCCGGTCTCCGGTAGGTTGTTCTTCGGTTATGGAAACACGTTTCATAACGCCACATTGCGCGGCCAAGGCAAGAGATATCGAGGGACTCTTTCGAACGGTTCCGGTACAGGGCTTCTGCATACCGGAACGGCACACTTCATCAACATTCAGTCCGGACGTGGCGTCTCCATGAACGACTTCACGGTCGCCGGGGATAAGGCGGCGTCATACGCGGCGATTATCTCTGCTGCCAGCGAAACAATACTTGACGAAGCAACTTGGACTGCAGTCGGTGGCAATGATAGGTTTTCGCCACATTGCGGAATTTCGATCGACGCCTACATAGGTGATTCGCCGGTTAGCCCCTATCCAGCCTACACGCCTCCCGAATGGACCGGGGCAACAGGCGGGTATACCAAAACCTCCAGCACCATGACTTCGTTTGATGGAGTGGAGGTAATCGGATTCAACACGGCATTCGGAAACTCGCTTGGGGATGCTGCCTCAAACGGCGACTTCAGCAGCTGGAATAAGTGTCGCGTTGAGGACTGCAAGTATGCCTGGAGCGTTGGCGGGACGCAATCGCGCACAATCGAGATTAAAAACAGTCAGGCCGCTCGCGTCCACACGGTTTTCACCAACTATAAGCATGGTGAACTTTCGGGCCGGTACGGTGGGTTGATTTCCAATGTCTCTGTTGGGTGTGCCGTACAGATTGTTGATTTTGCTGGATCAGCTTTTCTGGCTGGCATGGCGATTAGCAATCTGTACGGCGAGAGCATGTGGCGGATGGGCAACATAAGCTCCGCCGCCAGCTATGAGTATCCGATCAGATGGAGCGGGGGTCTCCAGAGCTATCTATGGCAGGACACCTATGGATCGCCTGGTTGGTTCCTCGAGGGGACCACCATGGCCGAAATAACCCTTAGTCAAATTGCGTTTACACTTGTTCCGTCTGTCCTGACCTTCAGGCCCGACAACACTGTCATCGACAAGTGCGTACTGAACCAAACCGCTCGGGATGACACGATCACCAATCTTTATGAGGCATACGCGCACAACGCCCTTGGAGGCGGTTTTGTTGTCGGATGCTGGAACTCGGCGCAGAACATCAAGGAGCAGAACCCAGTCTTTAGGCCGGTCAATGTTGAAACGGGTGTTCTGGAGACTATCCGCGCCTTGCAGAGCGATTACACGCTAACGACGCGCGAATATTGCTTGCCGATCTACCTGAGGCGGTTTCGTCCGGCTAGCGAACCAATGGGCGCGGCCTACACACGCGGAGTTCCCTCTCAGTCCATAGCAAAATCGTCGCTCTCCAGCATGACGCGTAGCGGGCGGTTGATAACGATGGTGCATACCTCATTATCGGATGCGCGGGCGCTTGACCGGGGATGGAACCCTGGCAACATCCTAGTCGATCTGGCCAGTGGCACAGTGCTGTTTATCTATTCCCGCATTGGCACGACCGTCAAAGCGATCATGCAGAACAACTACAAGGTGTCCGATGAAGACGAGTCGTTCACGACGTTCGACCTCGCTGCCGGAACCATGAACATTCTGAACGCCAACATTTTTGCGCTTCCCTTTACGACCACAGGGACGGTGACATCGGGAAGCGCCGTCATAATGGGCGTCACGAACCTTGCGGGATCATCGGCGCACATATCTGCAATCCAAGTTGGCGATTTTTATATGGGATGGTCGAACACGGGACTGTTTTCGGAAACCAACTCTGTCGTCACGGCTGTGGATGCAGGCGCTGGAACGATCACCTTGACCGGCAACGCGACACGTTCGGCATCCAATGTCGATCTTATGCTTTGGTCACGACCAGGGCCGGCAAATATCGTTCTTTAAAGGGCGATGTCTGCGTGGTAGGGGGTAAAGTCACTCCACCGGAACAACTCGCAATGAAGCATATATCGGAGGTACACCCTAGCGCGTCAGCCAGGCTATTCAGGGCAATGCGCTGGCTCGATCGGTTCCGCGGCTGGCGTCGAATCGCCCGCATTGCACCAAGTGAAGCGGCCTTCACGGTAGTCAACGGTTCGGTTGCTCATACGGGAACCTTCGCCTCAAAGCTTGACCGCGAAGTCTATTTGTTCGGCAGTTATGAAGCCGACTTCATTCGCGTCTTTCTCGATTTCATCCCATCAGAGAGACGGGGGGTTGCTCTTGATATCGGAGCCAATGTCGGGACACATAGTATGGCGTTCACCAGCCGCTTTGCGGCGGTTCACGCCTTTGAGCCCAACGAGCGTCTTTGGAAGACGTTCGAGCGAAACGTCGCGCTCAACGAGCTGGAAAACGTACATCTGCACCGGGTTGGATTGGCGGAATCTGCGGCCGATCTGCCCTTCTTTGACATCGGCAGAGACAATCTTGGCTTGGGGACGTTCTCAACCATCGAGCAATATGATCGTCCACTCCAGCAGGTTGGTGTATTCCGGGTCGAACGGGGGGATGACTATCTCGAAGCCAAAGGAATTTCGACGGTCGATGCAATCAAGATCGACGTTCAGGGCTTTGAGCCGCACGTACTGATCGGGCTCAACAAGACACTTGCCAAATCCAAGCCGGTAGTCTGGATCGAGATCGGAGGCGGGACGTTTGAAGACCTGAGTTCTCTCCGGCGCGTGCAGGAGCTATTCCCCTATCCGATCAAGATGCACCGCTTGGCCCAGCCTGAGGGGGTCGTTCGACGCCTGACGATTGAACCAGTGGTCAGCCAGAAATTGAAGCGGGGAAATTACCTGATCTCACCGCTGGATTAATCATTCTTCCGCCGAGCAAAGGTTAAAGGTGTCACCCCATGACCGAGCGGATCGTCAGTTTTGTCATGAGCGGCGGCGTCGGTTCACGCCTGTGGCCGCTGTCGCGCGAGGACAATCCCAAGCAGTTCCATGATTTTTCGGGCGATGGCTCGATGCTGGTCAAAACTTTGCACCGGCTTACGGCGCGGCCGGAGGGCGAAACGCCGGTCTTCCTGATTGCCTCGGAACGGCACGCCGACCGCGTTCACGCCGATCTCGCCGGCATCGACCTTTCCGGCGGCGGCCCCTTGTTCGAGCCGACCGGACGCAACACCGCCGCCGCCGTCGCCTTGGCGACGCTGCGCACCCTCTCCGAATTTGGCGACAGCCTGGTGCTGGTGGTCCCGTCAGATCATGAGATCGCAACCGCGCGGCAATTCTGGCAAAGTGTGGAAAACGGCGCCGGCGCTGCGCGTGCGGGCCGGCTGGTGGTGTTCGGCATTAAGCCCGGCCACCCCGAAACCGGTTACGGCTATATCGAGATCGCCGGCGAGACCGATGGCATCTGCGATGTCTCGCGTTTCGTCGAAAAACCGGACCTCGCGACCGCGCAGAATTACCTGGCGGCCGGCAACTTCTACTGGAACACCGGCATCTTCCTGTTTCGCGCCAGCGCCATGCGCGACGCCTTCACGGCTTTTGCGCCTGAGATCTGGAAGGCCACCGAGATTGCCCACCAGGCGGCGACATCGGATCTTTCCGGTCTCTATATGCCTCTGGAGCTCTACGCCGCGATTCCCTCGACGTCGATCGACTATGCCATCATGGAGCGCGCAAGCGACATCGCCATGGTGCCGGCCGGCTTCCGCTGGAACGATCTCGGCTCGTGGCAGTCACTGCTCGATGTCGGTCCGTCCGACAATGACGGCAATGTCATCGTCGGCGATGTCGTCGCCATCGACTGCGAGAACTCTTACATCCGCAGCGACAGTCGCCTGCTCTCTGCCATCGGCTTGAAGGACGTTGCCATCGTCTCGACCGCCGATGCCACCTTCGTCGCCCCGGTCAGCCGCAGCCAGAACGTCAAGAAGATCGTCGAGCAGCTCGAAAAGAGCGGCCGGCTGGAAACCAGGTTCACGCCCGCCGGTGATCGCGTGATCGAAAGCGGCGCCTGGCGGCGCCGTGTGCATCACTGGCTGTTTGAAGAGACGGTGCCGCTGTGGTCCACGGTCGGGGTTGATGAGCGCCATGGCGGTTTTCACGAGGCGCTCGGTTTTGACGCCACTCCGCTGAAGAAGCCCAAGCGCATGCGCACCATGGCCAGGCAAGTCTACGCCTTCGCTGTCGCCAGGGCGCGCGGCTGGGACGGGCCCGCCGACCGGTTGATCGGCCACGGCCTCGAATTCATGGCCAGGAACGGCCGCACCGACAATGGCGGCTGGGTGCGCACGCTCAATGTCGACGGCACGGTCGCCGACGCAGCCGAGGATGCCTATGATCATTCCTGCGTGCTGCTGGCGCTGGCGCATGCCCATATGGTCGGCAACCCTGATGCATTGCGGCTTGCCGAAGAAACGTTTTCGTTCCTCGACGCGCATCTCGAGGATCACCGCATGACCGGCTTTCTCGAAACGTCGAGCGGCGAGGGCGAACGCCGCTCCAACCCGCACATGCATCTGCTTGAGGCTTTTCTGGCCTGGCATCAAGCGACCGGCGAGCTCGCCTATCTTCGCCGCGCCGCGCGCATCGTCGATCTGTTTCGCAGCCATTTCTTCGATCCGGAGAGCTGGACGCTCGGCGAATATTTCGATCCCGAGTGGAGGCCGGCGGAGGGCGAGAAAGGTGCCTGGACGGAACCCGGCCACCATTTCGAATGGGCCTCGCTGCTGGTCGACTTCGCCGGGCGCAGCGGCCAGAGTGACCTGACCGGCTTTGCCAGAAAGCTCTATGCCTCGGCCATCGCCAACGGCCTCAATCGCGCCACCGGCCTCGCCTATGGCGCCGTCTCGCGGCACGGCTTGCCGCTCGACCTTGTCTCGCGCAGTTGGCCGCAGGCCGAAGCAATCAAAGCGGCGATTGCACTGGACGGTTCAGGCGGCCCCGACCTCAAGCCCGAGATCGAAGCGCGTGTCGGCCGCCTGTTCCGTTGGCACATCAACCCGGCACCGCTCGGCCTGTGGATAGACCGGATCGACGAGCGTGGCCGCTCGCTGGCGACCGATGTACCGGCAAGCATCTTTTATCATCTGGTTTGCGCGCTGACCCAATATCTCGACAGCACCGTCGGTGAATCTCGATAGAGCAGTTGACGGAATTTCTTCGATTGAAATGGATGCGACCAGGCGATCGTCCGAACGTCTCCGCCAGAGGTGATTGAGACACGTGCTTGGCCGCGGCGGGAGTGAGGATTTTTGTCGTTCAAGAAGATAAGCTTGCTGGCACTCGTTGCCTTGGCGTTTGCGGTTGGCTTCCTTGCCATTGTCGTGAAAAAAGGGACGCCTGTTCGTCCGCCAAAGCCGCAAGCGGCACTTGAGCCGTTTGACGGCAAGCTCTCCATCCAGGCAATCGATGATCTTCGGGTCGGCAACCGCAAAATTGTGCTATGCGGCGTGGCGTTTACCAAGCCTCAATCTCTGCGTGCCATTGTAACGGACGCGGCGCGCCGGGACTACCAAGGGCTCGCCCTGACTTGTAAGCCGGTCGGCATGGGGACGCCTTGCGACGGCAATGTCGCCTCAAAGTTTGGTGATGCCATCGTTGTGCAATGCCTCACGTCCGATGGCGCGGATTTGGCCGCCAAACTTGCCGAGAGTGGCATCTTGTGCGGACAGCCGGCGCAGGCAGGTTCGGCCTACAAATCTTGCTTGTCAGGCTCATAGTTCACGCTGACTGCCTGTCATAAAACGAAAGACAGAATGTGCGATAAGGCCCACATTAAACAGAGTCGACCACAAGCATTGGCGCGATGGCCCTCAAACGCCACAAAATAAACTTGCCTTTCCGACAATTTCCACAGTGGCCGGCACGAAAATGGTAGATGCAAGCGAGTGTGTCCAATGAAACACATGAGAAACCAAAAAGTCATCTCGCAATTGCGAAGCATGTTGGAATCAATGCAAAAAGCTGTTACGCGCTTTTCATTACCTTGGTGCCCGGGTGGGGCCGAGGTGCGGCGGGACAAAAAGGATCGAAACGAATGAACCTCACTGTAAAAGTTGCGTTGGCCGGATTTGTCGCCTCGATCGGTTTCGGCCCGGTTTCGTCTTTTGCTCAGGATGAGTCTTGCACCTGTACGACACCCTATCAGGGGACCGCGAGCTCGATTGGTTCCATCGGGCGCGCCAATGGCGACGTAATGGTTTCGCAAGCCGCGGGCTATGGCTCGGCCAAAGCGGGAAATGCGCTGGATTTCGGCAGCCGCATAGTGGTCGGTGCCAACGGGGCGGCCTCTGTTAATGTCGGTGGCTGCAGCCTGGATGTGCCTGCGAATTCAAGCCTCGACATTTCCCGTGTCGAGAACAATATCTGCCTGAGAGTTGTGGGTTCCGAGCAGACGGCTGGCGCCGTTAGCTCTGAGCATACGGGTCAGATTCCCCCGGGCGGCAACCGGTCCAACACCCCTCTCTTTATTTTTGGGGGCATGGTTGGTGCGGCTGGTATCTTGGCTGCAACGCAGGATGACGGCGACGGCCGCGGCGGCGGCGGCGTAAGCCCTTAAGGTGCCCAGTAGACAATATAGCAGAGCCATGTGACTACCTCTGCTATGTTGGCGCGGCGGATGGAGTCGGGATATTAATGGAATTCGTCAACCGTACCACTCTATCACTTGAGTTGAAGCTGATTGCGCTTCGTCTTGAGCGAATTCGACTCGCCCGACCCGGGGGCACCGTGACGGGTGGCGCGGCAACGCTGGTCATTGGCTTGCTCGCTGTCAGCGAATAGCTTGAATTTGGCATCTACCGCATTGCATGGACTTGACGAATGCGTCATTCGCTATCGTGCGGGTGGCGCATTTACCTTTTATTCGGGAGAAGTCGTCAGTTTGCTTCAGCGCGGCCACCTATGATCGACCTGCATTCCCATATCTTGCCCGGTCTTGACGACGGCTCGCCCAGCCTTGCTGAATCGCTGGAAATGGCACGGCTGGCGGTGGCCGACGGAACGACCCATATGGCGTGTACGCCGCATATCGTGCCAGGCATGTACGAAAACGGATCGGCAAATATTGCCCTCGCGGTTCAAGAGTTGGAACAGGCGCTGCGCCGCGCCGCAATACCGCTTGCTCTTTACGTTGGCGCCGACGTGCATATAGCGCCCGATCTGCCGGAGCAATTGGAGCTGGGCAGCGTGCCGACCTTGAACAGATCTCGCTATTTTTTGTTGGAGCCGCCGCATCACGTCTTGCCGCCGAGGCTGGAAGATTTCGCTCTGCGCCTCATAAACGCCGGGTTCGTTCCGATTCTTACCCATCCTGAGCGGCTGACATGGATCAAGGCAAATTACGACATTGTCGAGAAATTGAATGCAGTGGGTTGCCTAATTCAACTTACCGCAGACTCGATTGTCGGTGCTTTTGGACGCACGGCGCTTTACTATTCGGAAAAGCTTATTGACGAGGGTAGAGTAGATATTATCGCTTCGGACACCCATGGCGCCACCCGCCGGCGCCCTGGGCTTTCGCAGGCGGTTGCCGTTGCCGCGAAGCGATGTGGGGAAGATGAGGCCCGCAATATGGTGTTGAAACGTCCAGGCGAAATATTGGCAAACCGGCCCCTCGAGCCGGTCGGAAAGGCACGCTCGAAGAAGTCAAGCCCCGGCACCGTCGGTCGCTTTGCAGCATTAGGGCGCATGTTGAAGGGTGGGGCAGCGTAATGGGCCGGTTTCATTTCGCAAAAAATTATGCGGGCGCGATATGTGCGTTGCTCGCGTCGCTCTCGATGTCTGCCTGCACGAGCACCTCATCGACCACATCATCGTCTTCGCCAACATCGGTTGATGCGCTGCAACTGACGTCATCGTCGGCGCCGCTCTCCGGCGGCGGCGCCCTGCAGGTCGTAAAGGAACTGCCTGCGCCGCAAAACAGCCAGAACGGCAACGAGCAGCCCTTGTCGCCTAACGATGTGCTCGAGGTGAATGTGTTCCAGGTCGACAATCTGAACAGAACCGTTCAAGTCGACGCCGGCGGGCAAATTTCGCTTCCACTTATCGGAACCGTCACCGCGGCAGGGAAGACCGTCCGTCAGCTGGAGCAGGAAATCGAAACCGCCTACGGCGCCAACTATCTCCAGTCGCCCGATGTGTCGGTCTACATTAAGGAATCGATCGGACAGCGTATTACCGTCGACGGCGAAGTCACCAGGGCCGGTATTTTTCCGGTGTCGAGCAATTCTTCTCTTATCGATGCGATCGCCCTTGCAGGAGGGTTCAATGCCGTTGGAGACGCAAAAAAGGTCTTTGTTTACCGCAATATCGGCCCGAACACATTGGTCGCAAATTACAATGTGGAAGAAATTCGTGCTGGCAAGAGCCGCAATCCACGTATCTATGGTGGCGACAAGATTGTCGTCTTCGCCTCGAAGTCGAAAATTGCGCTGAACAACCTCAAGGACGCCCTCGGCGTCGCCTCGAGTGCAGCCCGTATTGCGGTGATCCCGTGACGGTAAATCGCAGCCGGCCAGATAAACCTAGGATTACCTCGCACCATGCTCGATCGTAACAGACAGCATCAAATCGCGGGCCCAGCGCATGGCCAGGCCTTATCCGCCGAACTGTATTATGACGGTGCGCAAAACTATAGCCCGTATGGACGCGATTCCTCCGAGCAGGATGAGCGGTTCAATCCACTTAAGCTACTCTTCTACGTTGTCCAGTATCGGTGGCTGATCGTCATGTTAGCGGTGGCCGGACTTGTGGCCGGCACCGTTGTTACGATGATGCAGACCCCAAAATATCGTGCAACAACGCAGTTGGAAGTACTGGTTCCATCAGCCAAGGTCTTTCAAGACATCGAAGTGGTTTCTGAAAATGCTGACGTACGCGCCTTTCTGACCGCCCGGGAAAAACTCAGAAGTCGTGCGTTGGCACAACGGGTCGTGTTCCAGTTGGGGCTTAGTGAAAAGCCGGATTTCCTGTTTCCGACTCCGAATTTCTCGCTTAGCAATATTTTCTATCGTGCGTTCGGAATATCAAAATCGCCTTCCATAGAAGAGAAAACCCCAGAGCAACGTGAGAAGATTGCGATCGGTCGCGTTATGAATGACCTCACGGTCACTAATGTCACCAACACAAGCTTGCTGTCGATTGCGTTTGCCGACCAGAACCCGAAATATGCAAGTGACATAGCGAATCAGGTCGCACAAAGCTTTATCGATCAACGCGTCGATCAGACCAGCGAAACCTCAGACCTGGCACGGCAGTTCATCCAGGAACAGGTTCTGCAGGTAAAGCAAAGGCTCCAGAAATCCGAAGAGGAACTGGTTGCTTATGCCAAAGATGCGGGCATTACAGTAACCGGTGACGCCAAATCGCTGATAGGATCGAACATCGAGGCCCTGAATACTGCCCTCGCAACGGCAATCCAGGATCGTCTCGATGCCGGACGGGTGGTGGACCAGATAGACAAAGGTCGCGGGTCGAGCCTCGGCCCAGTCCTGGAAAGCGAGGGTCTGCAGAAGCTCAGCGAGAAGCTGGCAGATTTGACCAGCCAGTATCAGCAGAAATTGGGTATATTGAAGCCTGGTTTTCCGGAGATGCGGCAGCTCCAGTCGCAGATCAAGGAGTTGCAACGGCTGTATAATAATGGTGTTCTGGCTATAACGGATTCACTGAGGTTGAAATACCAGGAGGCGCAGAACAAAGAGATAGACCTTAAATTCAAACTAGCCGAGTTGGAAAAGCAGCAGGTCATCTTCAACGACAAAAATATCAAATATACGATCCTAAAACGGGAGGTTGATTCAAACCGGTCCCAGTATGACAGCTTGATCTCCAAGCTCAATGAGGTCGGGGTGAGCTCTGAACTCAAGACACAGAGTGCAGCAATCGTTGACTTCGCCGCACAGCCGACTTCACCCTATTCTCCGAGCCTGTCAAAAAATCTTGCACTGGCACTGGCTCTTTTTACGGCTTTGAGTGCGGCGATTATTTACATTATTGAGCTACTGAACAACACCTTCACCAATCCTGAGCAGATCGAAAAGGAATTGGGATTGGCGATGCTCGGCATCTTGCCGCTAGTCGATGATAGGGAACTCATAGCCAGCGTCACCGATCAGAAATCAGGACTGTCCGAAGCCTACCGTTCGCTTCGAACCTCGTTGCAATTCTCCGGCGCTGAGGGCGCGCCGCGATCGTTGCTGGTAACGAGTGCGGAGCCGTCAGAAGGCAAGTCGACCACCTCGTTCAAGCTCGGACAGGATTTTGCAGCGCTCGGCGCCAGGGTTCTGATCGTCGACGGCGATCTTCGGAAGCCCAACCTTCATCGGCTGTTTGGTCTCGACAACACCATTGGGCTGAGCAATCTGCTGACGAACACCGTTCGCAAGGAGGATCTGGCCAGCATTTTCAGGGCGACGAAATATCCTAATGTGACCGTTCTGACTTCCGGAACGATCCCGCCGAACCCTGCGGATCTTCTCTCTTCGCCAAAAATGGCGCTGATCGTCACCAATCTCGGCAAGCGCTTCGATCTTGTCATAATCGATGCCCCGCCGGTCGTCGGCCTTTCAGATGCGCCCATACTCAGCCGGCTTGCCGAGGGCACATTGATGGTCATTTCTACCAATCAGGTCACGCGCAAGTCGGCGAAGACAGCGTTGAAGCGCCTGCGAGCTGCCGGCGCGAACGTGGTCGGTGCCGCGATGTCGAAGTTTGCAGTGAACAAGTTCGACTACAACTACGCCTACAAATATATGAACTACCAGTATTACGACTACGGCACGAGCACCCCGAAAATTGAGGGCAAAGTCGATGATGGAGCAGACCAGCCCGCTTATGCGAAATCTCCGGCGTTCAGGCGTTTGGTTCGTCGCATCCGTTCTAGCGTTGGCGGCTTCATCGATCGGGCTAAGTCGGTTTCTTGAAACTGAAACGCCAACCGTTTCCCTCGCGCTGGATCCGTTGAACGTCAATGCTTTGATAGGCGAGATTACCAACGACCTGAACGATGCGAGCAACACTCCTGATCTCGACGCAATGCTTGCCGAGATCGAAAGCGCGCTTCGCTTTGACCTTGCGGACGCGCGTCTCTATAGCCTGATCGGCGAGATCAAGTACCGAAAGGGTGAAAAAGACCGGGCCTATGAATTTTTCGACCAAGCCCGAAAATTATCCAAGACAGAAATCCACGCGCTCCAGAGGTCAATAGGTCGCTCGATCGAAACAGGCGATTTGTCTGGGGCCGTCGGCGAGATCGATATCCTGCTGCGGCGATGGCCAAATCAATTTCCGGCGATCGCCGAGGGGCTGCCGACAATCCTCTCGAACCCCGATGGATATCAGGCTGTGCTGGCAGCCATCAGGGCCGCGGCGCCCTGGAGGGCCGATCTGTTGGTCGCGCTGGGCAAAACCCCCGCCGGGCTTGATTTCGCAAATCGGCTGCAGCTCGATTTGACTGGGTCGAATGCGCCACCAAACTCGAACGAAGTCTCTGCTGTGATCAAAGGCTACATTGGTCAAAAGGAATATGAACGGGCGTATCGGTTGTTCCTTTTCAGTCTGTCAGATCAGGAACGGAAATTGGGCGGGTATATTTTCAACAGTACCTTTGAACCGGTGCGGAGCGGCAAGCCTTTCGATTGGCAAGTCCACGATCAGTCGGGCCTGGAAATTGCGTTTTCAACATCGACCGATTCCGTCGAAGGCGAGGGTGGGGCGACGGTGCGGTTCTTGAATACGCCGGTTAAGCATGCAGCGCTTTCGCAGTATATTGAATTGCCTCCTGGTTCGTACAAGATTTCCTTGCTTGCTTCTGCAAGAAACCTGAAGCTTCCAAAGGAATTGTTCTGGTCGATCTGGTGCGTGGGTGCAGACAGCGAAACAGCGCGGTTCAATATTCCGGAGGGTACATACAATCGCCAAGCGCTCGGTCAGGAGTTTTCGGTGGAATCGGCCGGGTGCCCCATGCAATTATTGAGGCTGGAGACTGCCGCCATTGCCGAGAGCTGGCGCTTTCGCTACGTCGGCACGTTGGTAATGCACAAGCTGTCCATCGAGAGACTTTCATCTTGAGCGACCGGCCATCGGAATGGGATAAGTATCTCCTCGGCTCGATTCTGTTTGTATCGCTGCTGATCGGCGGTGGCACTGCGAGCGGGCTTTACACGGATACGCTGATTGAGGTTGCGGCAATTGTCTCGGCAGCGGCGGTCTTTTCGCAGGCCTCTGGCCAAAGAATCCCCCATTCTGTTCTGTGGCTGCTTATCTTCGCTGTGGCGCTGGTGGTATTGCAAATCGTTCCGCTGCCTGCGGCGACATTCAGCGGATTGCGTCCGGAGCTGTTGCTCGCAGATTCCGAGCTGGTTGGAGAAACCCGATTTCGTTTTGTCAGTGTCGGCGTTGGACGGACGATCGAATGTCTGTTGTATCTGGTGGCGTTGACGGCGTTTTTTTTGAGCGTATTGCGTTTGCGTGTCGCGCAGGTCCAGGCCCTTCTGCCGTTCTTTTTTATGGGTGTTATCTGCAACGGCTTGGCAGGCGCGATTCAATATTCGCTTTCGGATGACATCGCCATCGAGGGATTGTTGCCTTTCACGATAAACGCCGGGCTTTTTGCCAACGAGAATCACTTTGCGGCATTGCTTTTTGTATCTATTCCCTTCGTCGTTTATCATGGACTGTTTCGCGGGCATCTGTTGTCCGGATCGCTCGGGCTGGTCACACTTTTGCTGCTCCTTTTGGCCGTCGGTTCGCGTGCCGGCGTTCTGATCGGTCTGGCGACTACCGTACTATCCATAATCTTTCTTTCAACGCGTTCCAGGGTGAGTGGGATTGGCATCCTTGCCGTTTTCATAGCACTTTCAGTGTTTACGATAGGCGCATGGACGAAGGTCGAGGCCGAAGCTATTGATCGTGATTTCGGGCGAGGAGAGTTCGCTCGCACCACCATCGAGGGGATCAAAGAGAATTGGGCGACGGGCGTTGGGTTTGGGAATTTTCAAAAAGCCTACCAGATATACGAAAAAGAAGGGATGATTTTTGAGAAGTACGTAAATCATGTTCACAATGAGTATCTCGAAATAGCTTTCGAAGGCGGAGTTCTTGCTGTTCTATTGATGACGCTTTATTTCGTGATGCTTCTTATGGCGCTTACTAGAGTTCGTCGCGATCCCCTTCAAAAGGCGGCGTTTCTCTCGGTGTCGTTTCTTCTCATTCATTCACTCGTCGATTATCCCTTACGGACCGAGGCGCTTGCAATGACGTTTGCCTTTATGAATGCCATTATCTTCCACAAAGGATTTGCAGCCCGTTCGGCCCAGAAGAGTGAATTGATCGAGATCGACCACAACGGTGAAAAATTACTTGTCCCCATTGGAACGCCGTCCTAGCGCCTGCTGGCGACGGCTCTGCGATCTGGGCAGGAATTTCCGGGTTCTGGTGCCTGCGTGGAAAATTCTTTCTCGAACCATTCCAGCGCAGGCCTGTCTTGCATTGTTATAGATAATGGCGATCTGCTAGAACGCCTGCACGAAAAGAACATCGTCCAGAAGTGAAGCTTGGGCCGGGCCGCTGAAAATTGCGCCTGATGCGTCGATGCAAGACCTGGGCGGCACGAGAGAACGCTTAAAGTCCATGAACATCGCGCTTACGCATCTGAAGCGGCTTGAAGCCGAATCCATTCACATCTTTCGCGAGGTTGCGGCGACCTTCGCCAAGCCGGTCATGCTCTATTCGGTTGGCAAGGATTCCTCCGTGCTGATGCACCTTGCGATGAAGGCGTTTTATCCGGCCAAGCCGCCCTTTCCCTTTCTCCACGTCGACACGACCTGGAAATTCCGCGAGATGATCGCCTTTCGCGATCAGATGGCGCAAAAGCTCGGCTTCGATCTCCTGGTCCATGTCAACGGCGATGGTGTGCGCGATAATATCAATCCCTTCGACCATGGCTCCAACACCCATACGCATGTGATGAAGACCGTGGCGCTGCGCCAGGCGCTGGACAAATACGGCTTCGATGCAGCCTTCGGTGGGGCGCGGCGCGACGAGGAGAAATCGCGCGCCAAGGAGCGGATCTTCTCTTTCCGCAATGCCCAGCACGTCTGGGATCCGAAGAACCAGCGGCCGGAGATGTGGAAGATATTCAACACCCGCGTCGCGACCGGTGAATCGATCCGGGTCTTTCCGTTGTCGAACTGGACTGAACTCGACATCTGGCAGTACATTCTCCAGGAAGACATCCCAATCGTGCCGCTCTATTTCGCAAAGGAGCGGCCGGTCGTCGAACGTGACGGCATGCTCATTCTGAGGGACGACGACCGCATGCAGTTGCGTCCCGGCGAGACGGTGGAGAACCGGCTGGTGCGGTTCCGCACGCTCGGCTGCTATCCGCTGACCGGCGCGATCGAATCGGCCGCCGACACGCTGGAGGCCATTGTTGGTGAAATGCTCACGGCGCGCACCTCAGAACGGCAGGGCCGCCTGATCGACCGTGATGAGGCCGGGTCGATGGAAAAGAAGAAGCGCGAGGGGTATTTCTGAGCATGCGCCACATCACGGCCGAGAGCCTCGCCCCCACCGACGGCATTCGCGACTATCTGGCGGTGCAGGAACAAAAATCGCTGCTGCGCTTCCTGACCTGCGGTTCCGTCGACGACGGCAAGTCGACGTTGATCGGGCGCCTGCTTTCGGACACCAAGCAGATTTTCGAGGACCAGCTTGCTGCGCTCGAGCGTGATTCGCGCAAGCACGGGACGACGGGCGACGACGTCGACTTCGCGCTGCTGGTCGATGGCCTCGAGGCCGAGCGCGAGCAGGGCATCACCATCGATGTCGCCTATCGCTTTTTCGCCACGCCAAAACGCAAATTCATCGTTGCCGACACACCCGGCCACGAACAATACACGCGCAACATGGCGACGGGCGCGTCGACTGCCGATCTGGCCATTGTGCTGATCGACGCCCGGCAGGGCGTGCTGCGCCAGACAAGGCGCCACTCGATCATTGCTTCGCTGCTCGGCATCCGGCACATTGTGCTCGCCGTCAACAAGATCGATCTCGTCGGCTTCGACAAGGCGGTGTTCGAACGGATCATTGAGGATTATCGGGAATTTTCGCACAAGCTTGGCTTCGAGACGATCGTGCCCATCCCGATGTCTGCCCGTTACGGCGACAACGTCACCAGCCGCTCGGATAAGACGACGTGGTATTCCGGCCCGACGCTGATCGAACATCTGGAAGCCGTGTCAGTCGATGAAGCCGTTGTCGAACTGCCGTTCCGTTTTCCGGTGCAGTATGTGAACCGCCCCAATCTCGATTTTCGCGGTTTTGCCGGCACGATTGCGTCCGGCTCCATCTCACCAGGCGACGAGGTCGTTGTCGCCAAATCCGGCAAGTCCGCTCATGTCAGGCGCATAGTCTCGCATGGCGGGGATCTGAGCCAGGCGGTGGCCGGCCAGGCCATCACCCTTGTTCTCGACGACGAGGTCGAGGTCTCGCGCGGCAACATGCTGGTGTCGCCGGCGGCGCGGCCGCTGGTCGCCGACCAGTTCGCCGCCAACATCGTCTGGTTCGACGAGCACGCGCTGCTGCCGGGCCGCTCCTATATCCTGCGGACCGAGACCGATCAGACCAGCGCTACCGTCACCGACCTGAAATACCGCGTCAACGTCAACGATTTTGCCCATGAGGCGGCCAAGTCGTTGGAAATGAACGAGGTCGGCATTTGCAACATCTCGACGCGGGCGCCGATCGCCTTCGATACTTTCGCTGAAAACCGCACGACCGGCGCCTTCATCCTGATCGACCGCATCACCAACGCCACGGTCGGCGCCGGCATGATCCTGCATTCGCTGCGCCGCGCCGAAAACATCCATTGGCAATCGCTCGATGTCGGCAAGCATGGCCGCGCCGATCTGAAGAACCAGCGGCCTGCCGTGTTCTGGTTCACCGGGCTCTCGGGGTCGGGCAAGTCGACCATCGCCAACCTTTTCGAGAAGAAGCTGTTCGCCACCGGCCGCCACACCTACATCCTGGATGGCGATAATGTCCGCCACGGGCTCAATCGCGATCTTGGCTTCACCGACGCCGACCGCGTCGAAAACATTCGCCGCGTGGCCGAAGTGGCGCGCCTGATGGCCGATGCCGGGCTGATCGTCATTGTTTCCTTCATTTCGCCATTCAGCGCCGAAAGGCGCATGGCCAGGGAATTGATGGCCAGCGGTGAATTCGTCGAGGTGTTTGTCGACACTCCCTTTGAGGAATGCGCCAGACGCGATCCGAAGGGCCTCTATGCGCGGGCATTGAATGGCGAAATCAAGAATTTCACCGGCGTCGATTCACCGTATGAAGCCCCGGAAAATCCCGAAATCCATCTCAAGACACTCGGCAAGTCGGCCGAGGAGATGGTAGAGGCCCTGGAACTCTGGCTGAACGAGCGCGACATTGCCGAAAACCAATACGATAGCGGCGGCGGTATCTGACGACGAAGCGATGCTCGGGGTGTTCGAGCGCCTTGCCCTGGCGGCGGGGCGAGAGGTGATGCGTGTTTTTGATGCCGGCTGCGCGGTCGACCAGAAATCTGACAGCTCACCAGTGACCGAAGCCGATCGCGAGAGCGAAAAGATCATTCTCGCCGGGCTGCGCGCGGCGTTCCCTGATATCCCTTGCGTGGCTGAGGAAGAGGCATCGGCCGGCATCGTGCCGCCCGATGTCGACGACGCCTTCTTCCTGGTGGATCCACTCGACGGAACCAAGGAATTCGTCAATCGCAGGACCGACTTCACCGTCAACATCGCGCTCGTTCGCCACGGCGTGCCGGAGATCGGTGTGGTCTTTGCGCCATGCACCGGACGCTTCTTTTCCGGCCGGCCGGGCAGGGCGGAAGCAATCGATATCAATGGCGATTACCAGATCATCGGCCGTCGGCCGATTTCGGCCAGAACGGGCGTGGCGCCACTGACCGTCGTCGCCAGCCGGTCCCACAATACGCCGGAGACCGAAGCCTATATCCGCACGGTGGGCGCTGCCGAGATCGTCTCGGTCGGCTCGTCGCTGAAATTCTGTCTTGTCGCCAGCGCCGAGGCCGACGTCTATCCGCGCTTCGGCCGCACCATGGAATGGGACACCGCGGCGGGTGACGCGGTGCTGCGCGCCGCAGGCGGGATGACGCGCTCGCTCGATGGTCAGCCGCTGGCCTACGGCAAGCGCAACCAGAGCGATGACGTGGACTTCGCCAATCCGCATTTTATCGCCAGCGGCAAGGCTGCGGGCCAGTAATCTCCCCCCTTGAGGGGGAGATGTCGCCGAAGGCGACAGAGGGGGTCGCCTCAGCAGGTGCGCGCATATGGAAACGAAAGAGGGAGGGAAAGTCGGCGCTTCACGCGTGGCGACCCCCTCTGGCCTGCCGGCCATCTCCCCCTCAAGGGTGCGCGCCTATGCGGCGGCGATTTGCGCCGAATTCGAGCCGATATAGTTCCGAATGGTCTCGATGATCCGGTCCTGGTCGGCCTCGCTCAGATAGGGATGCATGGGCAGGCACAGGATACGCTTCGGCAGCTCCTCAGAAACGGCAAGACCTGTCGGCGTGCGCGGATAGTCGCGGTAGGCGATCTGGCTGTGCAGCGGCTTCACATAATAGATCACCGACGGGATGCCTTTTTCCCCGAGATGCGCCTTCAGCCCGTCGCGCTTCGGCGTCTCGATGGCATATTGCGCCCAGGCCGAACGGCCGCCGTCCAGATTGCGCGCCGCCTTGACGATATCGCCGAGGCCTTCGGCATACCGATTGGCGACCGCTTGCCGGGCAACCATCTCGTCTTCGAGAATGGCCAGCTTCTCGATCAGGATCGCCGCCTGCAGAGTGTCGAGCCGCGAATTGATGCCGACGCGGACATTGTCGTATTGGGTTTCGCCCTTGCCGTGGAAGGCGAACGAGCGGAGCTGTTCGGCCAGCGCATCGTCATTGGTGAACATCGCGCCGCCGTCGCCATAACAGCCGAGCGGTTTTGCCGGGTAGAAGCTGGTCGAGCCGACCGCGCCGAACGAACCCAGCATCTTGCCGTCGCTCGAGCCGCCGATCGCCTGGGCGGCATCTTCGATCACCATCAGCCCTTCGCGGTTGGCGATGGCCATGATCGCCTCGTAATCGGCGGCGAGCCCGAACAGGTCGACGGGTATGATCGCCCTTGGCTTCAGCCGGCCTTCCGCCTTGATCATGACAATGGCCGCCTCGAGACTGGCGATGTCGATATTGTAGGTCTGCGGATCGACATCGACAAAAACCGGCTCGGCCTTGGCCAGCGCCACCACTTCCGCTGTGGCGGCGAAGGTGAAGCTCGGCACGAACACCGCGTCACCTGGACCGATGCCGGCCGCAAACAGCGGCAGCAGCAGTGCGTCAGTGCCGTTGGCGCAGGCGACGACATGCTTGGTGCCGACATAGGCGGCGAGCTTATTTTCGAATTCGGTTACCTCAGGTCCGAGAATATAGCGCCCCTCGTCGACGACGCGGTCGATGGCGGCTTTCAGCCTGTCGCGGATTCGTTCGCGCTGCGCGCCAAGATCGATGAACTGCATGTCGGCCTCAAAACGGGACTAGCCAGGTAACCGGCCGCTGGTATCAGAGTTGGCGCGGCCGAGAAAGCTGCACGGACCAATCGACGAATTGCTGAAATGTCGCAGCCTGTTACCTCTCAGTCCGACAGGTTCCCATCAGACGCCGGAAATCCGGGGCTTTGTTGCGCACGACACGGCCTTGGTGTCGCATGCGCTCGGCTGGGCGAAACATAAAGTGATGATGTTTTAGCGCATCTTCAGCGCATCGCCGTCCAATCAGGCGATTTCATGCCGCCAGGGCGGATTGGCGCCGGCGCGCGACACGGTTACCGCCGCAGCCTTGGCGCCAAGCGCCAGCGCCTGGTGGATGGCGTCTTCCGACAGATTGGCGATCGCCTCCTTCGACAGCAGGCCTTGCTCGTGCAGCGAGGCCAGGATGCCGGCGTTGAACGTGTCGCCGGCGCCGACCGTATCGACCACCTCGACCTTGTCCGGCACGACCGTGACCTTGTGATCCCTGGTGTAGCCGATGGCGCCTTCGCTGCCATGGGTGACGACGATCAGCGTCGGACCGCGACCCAGCCAGTTGCGGACGACGTCCTCATGCGAGCCGGCTTCGCCGAACCAGTTGAGGTCCTCGTCCGACAGTTTTACGATGTCGGCCATGGCCATCATCGAGCGGATGCGCCTGAGATGCCTGGCCTTGTCCGGGATGAAGTTTGGCCGAATGTTGGGGTCGAGCATCATGACGCGGCGGCTGTGCTCGCGCCGCATGAATTCCTCATATGCGGATCCGGCCGGCTCCGAGATCAGGCTGATGGCGCCGAACAGCATGGCTTTGATCTCGCTGCCGAGTTTCGGCAGGTCGTCGATGGTCAGCATGCGTCCGGCTGTATTTTCGTCGTAGAACGTGTAGGTCGCCTGGCCGTCGTCCAGCCGTACGAAGGCGAGCGTGGTCGGCCGGGGCGATGTGTGCGCATAGGTGGAACTGACTTGGCTTGCCCTCAGCGCGTCCTTGAACTGGCTGCCGAACAGATCCGTCGACAGGCCGGAAAAGAAACCGGCGGGCGCGCCCAGCCGGCCGAGCGCTATTGCCGTGTTGAACACCGCGCCGCCGACATAGGGGGCAAAGGCCGGCTCGCCCTCAGTCGTGGTGCGTGGCAGCATGTCGATCAGGGCTTCGCCGCAACAGAGGATCATGGTTTCCTGGTCTCCGGCGGATAGATCACACCCTTGCGGATGATGATGTTGGCGTAGAGCCGCGGCTCGCTTGTCGCGACGATCGCGTGCGCGGAACGGACCCGTTGATAGAAGTCGGCGCCGGCAAGCGCAACCACCTTGCGGCCCGGAGCACGCCTGGCGCAGATCGCCTCCATCTCGTGATGAACGGGATCGGCAATCAGTGGATCACCTTTGACCGAGGCGCGAAACAGCGCCTCCGGCACTGCGTCGTCGACAGGCAATACGCTGAGGATGGCGTCGAGCATCGGTACGAGATGATGGCCGTCGGCGCGGATGAGCCGGTGCGCCTGCTCTTTCGCCGGGTAGTTTCCGTCGACAAGGGCGATCTCGTCGCCATGCCCCATGGCACGCAGCGTCGCCAGCAGCTGTGGACCGAGCAGCACCGGAATCCCGATCAGCATTGCTCAGGCACTCCTGGAAATCGTGGTCGAGCCGATGAGGAAGCGCTCGGAAAGCGGCAGACTGGCACCGCCCAGGGCACGTGCATGAATGCCGACAGTCCCCTCGCGCACGGCCGGAAGCTTCAGGCCTTCACCGTCGATCTTGCCGATAGCATCGATAACGGCATCGACGAGCCGGCGCCGCACGGCCTTCGGCATCCATCCGTCGATCACCGCCGCCTCGAAATCGATAACCGATGACGCCGCCACGATGGCATAGGCGAGCGCCTGCGAGGCGCAGGCGATCCAATCGTCGAGCTCGACGCCGATTTCGCCCCAATCCTCCGGTGACGTCCACAGATGTGAGGCTTCGACGCCGCGCGCGTTGAGTGCCTTTTCCAGCATGGCGATCGACGCCACGCCGATCAATTGGGTCGGCTTGCCGTCCGGTCCAGGCACCGGCATCGAACCCAGCGCGCCGGCATTGCCGGTCGGCCCGCCGAAAAGGTGACCGTTCAGCACGATGCCGCCGCCGGCAAAGGCGCCGATGTAGAAATAGACGAAGTCGCGTGCCGTGCCCGCCTTGCCGAACACCAGTTCGGCGCCGCAGGCAGAGGTGGCGTCATTTTGCAGGTAGACCGGGAATTCGCACTGCGCCTGGATGTCGGCGCGGATGTCTCGGTGGCGCCATTCGTCCATGACGTCGCGCGGCGCGCCTGCCGTATCGGCCCAGCTCCACAATTCGAACGGCATGGCGATCCCAAGGCCGGCAATGCGCTTGTCCTGCGCCGGGGTGAGTTCGCCGCGCATCGTCTTCATGCCGGAGGTGACGAACTCGACCGTCTCGCGCGGTGCCGGATAGCGGTAGGAATGCTGCAGCATCGAACGCACATTGCCGAGAAAATCGATCAGAACGAGTTCGGCGCTACGACGGCCGATCTTCAGGCCGATGAAATAGGCGCCATCGGGATTGAGCGCCATCGGAATGGAAGGTTGGCCGATCTTGCCGCGCAGCGGCGCCTGGCGGACAAGAAGGTTGTCCTCCTCGAGCTCGCGCATGATGACCGAAACGGTCTGGGCCGAAAGTCCGGTCATGCGCGCAATGTCGGACTTCGCCAGGCTGCCGTGCTGACGCACCAGCGACAGCACCAGCCGCTCATTGTGGTCCCGCATGCCGCTCTGGTTGGTGCCGCGGTGAATGCGGCTTTTGGCTGCCTCGGGCGAACCGTGCCTTGGTATGCCGGTCTCCACCCCTTCTCCTCCCGTCGTTTCCCTTAATGCTTTTGGCCAGAATGAGTGACCGACGCCACGCTGTCAATAATAAATAAGAGTGATTTAATTATTGACAGGTCCCTCAGTCTGGTATTCTCTTGGGGCAAGCGTCCACGCTGGGAGAAGTCGCTGGATGCTCATGCGATGCCGGTTGGCCGGCATCCGAACTGGTTCCACTGGGAGGAATATCGTGACCAAGACAGCACTGCTAAGATCCACCGTTTTTGCCGCGGCCGGACTGGGCCTGATGGCGTTCACCTCGGCTGCGTCCGCCGCCGATGTCGGCGCCTGCCTGATCACCAAGACCGACACCAACCCGTTCTTCGTCAAGATGAAGGAAGGCGCGAGCGCCAAGGCCAAGGAACTCGGCGTCGAACTCAAAGCCTATGCCGGCAAGATCGACGGCGACAGCGAAAGCCAGGTGGCGGCGATCGAAAGCTGCATCGCCGACGGCGCCAAGGGCATCCTGATCACCGCGTCGGACACCAAGGGCATCGTCCCGGCGGTGAATAAGGCACGTGACGCCGGTCTGCTCGTGATCGCGCTCGACACGCCGCTTGATCCGCTCGACGCCGCCGACGCGACCTTTGCGACCGACAATCTGGAGGCCGGCAAGCTGATCGGCGCGTGGGCCGCAGCGACGCTCGGCGACAAGGCGAAGGATGCCAGGATCGGCTTCCTCGACCTGACGCCCTCGCAGCCGACGGTCGACGTGCTGCGCGACCAGGGCTTCATGATGGGCTACGGCATCGACGTGAAGGACCCCAACAAGATCGGCGATGAGGACGATCCGCGCATCGTCGGCCACGACGTTACCAACGGCAACGAGGAAGGTGGCCGCAAGGCGATGGAGAACCTCCTCCAGAAGGACCCCGGCATCAACGTGATCCACACCATCAACGAGCCGGCAGCCGTCGGCGCCTACCAGGCGCTCAAGGCCGTGGGTCTCGAAGGCAATGTGCTGATCGTGTCGGTCGATGGCGGCTGCCCCGGCGTGAAGTCGGTCGCCGAGGGCGTGATCGGTGCGACCTCACAGCAATATCCGCTGCAGATGGCGGCACTCGGCATCGAAGCGATCGCCGCTTACGCCAAGGACGGCACGAAGCCCAAGCCGACCGAAGGCAAGGATTTCTTCGACACGGGCGTCAACCTCGTGACCGACAAGCCCGCGGAGGGCGTGAAGTCCATCGACACCAAGGAAGGCCTCGCCAAGTGCTGGGGCTGATGCCGGTCTGACAGGCAACAGACCGAAGCGGCCAGGGGCTTGATCCCCGGCCGCTTCGGGTGGACGATGCGGAAATCGCAAGCGCGAACAATTCCGGCGGCAGATCGGGAACGGTTGGACGGGCGTCGGCGCGTGGCTGAAGCCTCATGGGAGGAAACATGTCTCAGGTTCAGGAATTCGAAAAGGCTCTCGCGAACAGCGAGACAAGCGTTGCTGCTTTTGACGAGCATGGCACGTCGCTCGTCAAGCGCATCCAGCATTTCCTGCATTCCACTCCGGCTGCGGTGCCGCTGATCGTGCTGGTCCTGTCGATCGCTGTCTTTGGCGTCACGATCGGAGGACGGTTCTTTTCGTCCTACACGCTGACGCTGATCCTGCAGCAGATCGCCATCGTCGGTATTCTCGGCGCCGCGCAGACGCTGGTCATCCTGACAGCCGGCATCGACCTGTCAATCGGCGTGATCATGGTGATTTCGGCCGTGATCATGGGCAATTGCGCGGTCACCTATGGCCTGCCGACCTTGCTTGCCGTGGTGATCGGGCTTGCCGCCGGCGCGGCCTGCGGGCTGCTCAACGGGCTGCTGGTCGCCTACATGAAGCTGCCGCCCTTCATCGTCACGCTCGGCACCTGGAACATCGTCATGGCCACGAACTTCATCTATTCGGCCAATGAGACGATCCGTGACGCCGACGTCGATGTCCAAGCCCCGCTGCTGCATCTGTTTGGCCTGAACTTCA
Source organism: Mesorhizobium sp. L48C026A00 (assembly GCF_000502375.1). Taxonomy (NCBI): domain Bacteria; kingdom Pseudomonadati; phylum Pseudomonadota; class Alphaproteobacteria; order Hyphomicrobiales; family Phyllobacteriaceae; genus Mesorhizobium; species Mesorhizobium sp. L48C026A00. The sequence continues at coordinate 78,794 of NZ_AYWU01000030.1, forward strand.
AGGTCGGCACGGCGGTGCTGACGTTCGGCGTCATTGCCATGGTCGTGCTGGTGCTGTTCTTGTGGTACGTGCTCAATCACACGGCATGGGGCCGTCATGTCTACGCTGTCGGCGACGATCCGGAGGCAGCGAAGCTGTCGGGCATCCAGACCAAGAAGGTGCTGATCTCGGTCTACACGCTTGCCGGGCTGATCGCCGCTTTCGCTGCCTGGGTCTCCATCGGCCGCAACGGCTCGATCTCGCCGTCCGCTGCCGTCACCGACTACAATTTGCAGGCGATCACCGCGACGGTGATCGGCGGCATTTCCCTCTTCGGCGGGCGCGGCTCTATTCTGGGCACGCTGTTCGGCGCGATGATCGTCGGCGTCGTTTCGATGGGCCTCAACATGCTGGGCGCCGATCCGCAATGGAAAGTGCTGCTCACCGGTGTGCTGATCATCGGCGCCGTGGCGATCGACCAGTGGATCAGAAAGGTTTCGGTGTAACCATGACCCAGGAGCCCATCCTCACCGCGCGCGGCCTCGTCAAGCGCTACGGCCGCGTCACCGCACTGAACAGCTGCGACTTCGATCTCTATCCGGGAGAGATCCTGGCCGTGATCGGCGACAATGGAGCCGGCAAGTCGACGCTGATCAAGGCGATCTCGGGCGCCGTTGTCCCGGACGAAGGGATCATCGAGTTGGACGGCAAGCAGGTGCTCTTCAAGTCGCCCATCGAAGCCCGCGAAGCCGGCATCGAAACCGTCTACCAGAACCTGGCGCTGTCGCCGGCGCTGTCGATCGCCGACAACATGTTCCTCGGTCGCGAGATCCGCAAACCGGGTTTTCTGGGCGACTGGCTGCGCATGCTCGACCGCCCGGCAATGGAAAAGCGCGCCCGCGACAAGCTCACCGAACTTGGCCTGATGACCATCCAGAACATCAGCCAGGCCGTGGAAACGCTCTCGGGCGGCCAACGCCAGGGCGTGGCGGTGGCGCGCGCCGCCGCCTTCGGCTCGAAGATGGTCATCATGGATGAGCCGACGGCGGCGTTAGGCGTCAAGGAGAGCCGCCGCGTGCTCGAACTGATCCTCGACGTGAAGAAGCGCGGCCTGCCGATCGTGCTGATCTCCCACAACATGCCGCATGTCTTCGAGGTGGCCGACCGCATTCACATCCATCGGCTGGGCCGTCGCCTCTGTGTCATCGATCCCAAGCAATATACGATGTCCGACGCCGTCGCCTTCATGACCGGAGCGAAGCTTCCGCCGGAGGCGGCACTGGCGGCCTGATGCATGTCGCCCAAAGCAAGGTGCCTCGCAGAGGCCCAAACGCGACGCACTTTAGGTTGCTAAACTGCCGCAGGGTAAGCTTCCCCGCGGCAATCTAACTCGATTGAACGCTTAACAATATGAGCTAGCATGGGCTGGGAGGAATGGTGAAAGCCGGTATGATCTTGGCAACCGCACAAGAGGCAGCATGACGCACGCGATAACGACCGAAGCTCCCATTCTCGAAAACTCCGATCCCAAGGCGCTTGCCGAGGAAGTCTTGAAGGCCCTCAAATACAGGCTTGGCAAGGGGACCAGCGTCGCGACGCAATACGACTGGCTCACCGCCTCGATCAAGGTCGTGCGCGACCATATCGTCGATCATTGGATGCAGGCGACGCAAGAGGCCTACGCCCATCAGGAAAAGCGCGTCTATTACCTCTCCCTGGAATTCCTCATCGGTCGCCTGATGCGCGACGCCTTCTCCAATCTCGGGCTGATGGACAATATGCGCGAAGCGCTGCGGTCTCTCGGCGTCGACCTTGACCTCATCGCCGCCCTTGAACCAGATGCAGCGCTTGGCAATGGTGGTCTCGGCCGGCTCGCCGCCTGCTTCATGGAAAGCATGGCAACCGTCGGCATCCCCGCGCATGGCTATGGCATTCGCTACGCCAACGGCATGTTTCGTCAGGAAATCCATGACGGCTGGCAGGTTGAGCTGCCCGAGACCTGGCTCGATCACGGCAACCCCTGGGAGTTCGAGCGCCGCGAACGCGCCTTCGAGGTCGGCTTCGGCGGCTCGGTGGATTCGATCACCTCGAAGGACGGCAGGCTTGAGCGCCACGTCTGGAAACCGATCGAACACGTTTTGGCGGTTGCCTACGATACGCCGGTGGTTGGCTGGCGGGCCAACCGCGTCAACACGCTGCGGCTCTGGTCCGGCATGCCGATCGATCCGATACTGCTCGATAAGTTCAACGCCGGCGATCACATCGGTGCGCTCGCCGAAAGCAACAAGGCCGATGCCTTGTCGCGCGTCCTTTACCCTGCTGATTCCCACAAGGCCGGTCAGGAGCTGCGGCTCAGGCAAGAGTATTTCTTTTCTACCGCATCGTTGCAGGACATCATTCAGCGTCATCTCAGCCAGTATGGCGACCTGCAGTCGCTGCCCGACAAAGCGGCGATCCATCTGAACGATACCCATCCGGCCATTGCGGTGGCCGAGCTGCTGCGCCTGTTGATGGATGTCCACGGCATGGATTTCGACCAGGCCTGGAGTATCACCAAGCGGACCTTCGGCTATACCAATCATACGCTGCTCCCCGAAGCGCTCGAAAGCTGGCCGGTGCCGCTGTTCGAGCGGCTGTTGCCGCGCCACATGCAGATCGTCTACGCCATCAACGCCGAAGTGCTGCTGGAGGCGCGCGCCTCCGAGCAGTTTTCTGACGAGCAGATCAGCCAGATCTCGCTGATACAGGAAAACGGCGAGCGCCGGGTGCGCATGGGCAATCTGGCCTTTGTCGGCTCGCACTCGATCAACGGCGTCTCTGCCCTTCACACCGAGCTGATGAAGGAAACGGTGTTTGCCGAGCTCCACCGACTCTACCCCGACCGCATCAACAACAAGACCAACGGCATCACGCCGCGGCGCTGGCTGATCCAGTGCAATCCCGGTCTCACCGCGCTTACCCGCGAAGCGATCGGCGACCGCTTCCTCGACGATATAGACGCGATCAAGGAGCTCGATGCCTTTGCTGACGACGCCGCCTTCCGCGACAAGTTCGCCGCAGTCAAGCGGGCGAACAAGGCCAAGCTTGCCAATCTCGTCGCCGACCGCCTCGGCATCAGGATTGATCCCTCGGCGTTGTTCGACATCCAGATCAAGCGCATCCACGAATACAAGCGCCAGCTCCTGAACATCCTCGAAACAGTCGCGCTCTACGACCAGATCCGCTCCCATCCCGAGCGCAGTTGGATGCCGCGCGTCAAGTTCTTCGGCGGCAAGGCGGCGCCCAGCTATCACAATGCCAAGCTGATCATCAAGCTCGCCAACGACGTCGCCAAAGTCATCAACCGCGACCCGGCCGTTCGCGGCTTGCTCAAAGTGGTATTCGTGCCGAACTACAATGTCAGCCTGGCCGAGATCATGATGCCGGCCGCCGATCTTTCGGAGCAGATATCGACCGCCGGGATGGAAGCCTCCGGCACCGGCAACATGAAGTTCGCGCTGAACGGTGCGCTGACCATCGGCACGCTCGACGGCGCCAATGTCGAGATCAAGGAATGCGTCGGCGACGACAACATTTTCATTTTCGGCCTGACCACCGAAGAGGTCGCCGAGCGGCGCAGCAACGGCTACGATCCGCGAACGGTGATCGAAGCCTCTCCCGAACTGGCGCAGGCCGTGGCCGCCGTTTCGACGGGCGTCTTTTCGCCTGACGATCCGGAACGCTATCGCGACCTGATGAACGGCCTCTATCAGAGCGACTGGTTCATGGTCGCTGCGGATTTCGATGCCTACGCGTCAACCCAGCGCGATGTCGACGCCGTCTGGCGCGACAGCCCGGATTGGTACGCCAAGGCAATCCGCAATGTCGCCCGCGTCGGCTGGTTCTCGTCCGATCGCACGATCCGCCAATATGCGAAAGAAATCTGGAACGTGCCCGTCTGATATGATTGCATGAGGCCCACGAACAACGTGGTCCGGGGAGGGTCACTGCCTGATGAGGAAGCCGCGCGCGACCGCTGCGACAAGCGGGCCGGATGGACTGGCGTCAGCCGGCGATGTCGCGGCAATTGTCGCCGGCACGCATGGTGATCCTTTCGCTGTCCTCGGTGTGCACGAGGTCGACAAGGGCTTTGTCGCCCGCTGCTTCGTCCCTCATGCCGAGTTCGTCACTGCCTACACGCTGACCGGCAAGAAAGCCGGCGAACTCGCCAGGCGCGACGAAGCCGGCTTCTTCGAGGGCAGCCTGTCGCTCAGAAAGCGACTGCCGCTGCGCTATCACGCACGCAATGCCGGCGGCGACTGGTGGCTGACCGATCCCTATTCGTTCGGTCCGGTGCTGGGTCCGCTGGACGACTATTACATCGCCGAAGGTTCGCACCTCAGACTGTTCGACAAGCTCGGTGCGCATCTCATCGATCACGAGGGTGCGTCCGGCGTGCATTTCGCCGTCTGGGCGCCCAATGCAAGGCGCGTTTCGGTGGTCGGCGACTTCAACGAATGGGACGGGCGCAGGCATACGATGCGCGTCCGCCGCGACACCGGCATCTGGGAGTTGTTCATCCCCGACATCGGCGCCGGACGGCCATACAAATACGAGATCATCGGGCCCGATGGCGTGAGGCTGCCGCTGAAGGCCGATCCGTTCGCTTTCAAGTCCGAACTGCGACCGGCCACCGCTTCGGTGACGGCGCTTCCGCCGGCGCATCAATGGGGTGACGAGGCGCACCGCAATTTCTGGCGCAACGCCGACGCCCGCCGCGAGGCGGTGTCGATCTATGAGGTCCATGCCGGCTCCTGGCAGCTTCACGACGACGGCAGCTTCCTGTCATGGGACGAGCTTGCCGACCGGCTGATCCCGTATGTCGTCGACACGGGTTTCACCCATATCGAATTCATGCCGATCTCCGAACATCCCTATGATCCGTCCTGGGGCTATCAGACGACGGGCCTCTACGCGCCGTCGGCCCGCTTCGGCGATCCGGACGGTTTTGCCCGGTTCGTCGACGGCGCCCACCGCGCCGGCATCGGCGTCATCCTGGACTGGGTGCCGGCGCATTTTCCGGTGGACGCGCATGGCCTGGCCAATTTCGACGGCACCGCGCTCTATGAGCATGCCGACCCGCGCAAGGGCTTCCATCCCGACTGGAACACCGCGATCTACAATTTCGGCCGGCGCGAGGTGGTCTCGTTCCTGGTCAACAATGCGCTGTTCTGGGCCGAAAAATACCATGTCGACGGTTTGCGCGTCGATGCCGTCGCCTCGATGCTCTACCTCGACTATTCGCGCAAGGCCGGCGAATGGATTCCCAACGAAAAAGGCGGGCGCGAAAACCTCGAGGCGGTCAGCTTCCTCCAGAGGATGAACAAGGAAGTCTATGGTCATCATCCGGGTGTGATGACGATCGCCGAGGAATCGACCTCATGGCCAAAAGTTTCGCAGCCGGTGCATGAGGGCGGGCTGGGTTTCGGCTTCAAGTGGAACATGGGCTTCATGCACGACACGCTGGAGTATTTCTCCAAGGAGCCGATTTTCCGCAAGCATCACCACGGCGACATCACCTTCGGTCTGGTCTACGCCTTCTCAGAGAATTTCGTGCTGCCGCTCTCCCATGACGAGGTCGTGCACGGCAAGGGGACGCTGCTTGGCAAGATGGCCGGCGACGACTGGCAGAAATTCGCGACGCTGCGCGCCTACTACGCCTTTATGTGGGGCTACCCCGGCAAGAAGCTGTTGTTCATGGGGCAGGAATTCGCCCAGCGCCGCGAGTGGAGCGAGGCGCGCGCACTCGACTGGAACCTGCTCGATTTCCGGGCCCACCGCGGCGTCTGGCAGACGGTGCGCGATCTCAACTATCTCTACCGCTCACGGCCGGCGTTGCATGCGCGCGATTGCGAACCGGAGGGCTTTTCCTGGCTGATCGTCGACGACAGCGCCAACTCGGTCTTTGCCTGGCTGCGCAGCGCGCCGGGCGGAAACCCGGTCGCCGTCATCTCCAATTTTACGCCGGTGCCGCGCGACAATTACCGCGTGCCGTTGCCAATGGCTGGAAGATGGCGCGAGATCATCAACACGGACGCCTCCGACTATGGCGGTTCCGGCAAGGGCAATGACGGTGCCGTCGAGGCTCGGAAGGAAGCAGGAGGCATCTCGGCGACGATGCTGTTGCCGCCGCTGTCGACGATCATGCTCGAATTTGCTCCGGACTAGGCGATGTCTCGCAGCGCGTAACTTGGGAGGATAAGAATGGCAGAGATAAAACGGACCCAGCCGCTGGCGCGCGATGCCATGGCCTATGTTCTGGCCGGCGGCCGTGGCAGCCGCCTCAAGGAATTGACCGACCGGCGCGCCAAACCGGCGGTCTATTTCGGCGGCAAGACGCGCATCATCGATTTTGCGCTCTCCAATGCGCTCAATTCGGGTATTCGCCGCCTCGGCGTGGCCACCCAGTACAAGGCGCACTCGCTGATCCGCCACCTGCAGCGCGGCTGGAACTTTCTTCGGCCCGAGCGCAACGAGAGCTTCGACATCCTGCCGGCCAGTCAGCGCGTATCGGAAACGCAATGGTATGAGGGCACGGCCGATGCCGTCTACCAGAACATCGACATCATCGAGGCCTACGGGCCCGAATACATGGTCATCCTGGCCGGCGATCACGTCTACAAGATGGACTATGAGCTGATGCTTCGCCAGCATGTCGACGCCGGCGCCGACGTCACCGTCGGCTGCCTCGAAGTGCCGCGCATGGAGGCGACCGGCTTCGGCGTCATGCATGTCGACAAGAAGGACACCATCATCTCCTTCATCGAGAAGCCCGCCGATCCGCCCGGCATTCCCGACAAGCCGGATTTTGCCCTGGCCTCGATGGGCATCTACGTGTTCAAGACCAGGTTCCTGATGGAGCAGCTGCGCCGCGACGCGGCCGAACCGGGCTCAAGCCGTGACTTCGGCAAGGACATCATCCCCTATGTCGTCGAGCACGGCAAGGCGATCGCCCATCGCTTCGCCAAATCCTGCGTGCGCTCGACCGCCGAGAACGAAGCCTACTGGCGCGATGTCGGGACCGTCGACGCCTATTGGGAAGCCAATATCGACCTCACCGACATCACGCCCGAGCTCGATCTCTACGACCGCGACTGGCCGATCTGGACCTATGCCGAGCTGAAGCCGCCGGCGAAGTTCGTGCATGACGAGGATGGTCGCCGTGGCTCGGCGGTATCCTCGCTGGTCTCGGGCGATTGCATCGTCTCAGGCGCGTCGCTGAAGCGAAGCCTGATCTTCACCGGCGCGCGCATCAACTCCTATTCGACGCTCGAGGACGTCGTCATGCTGCCCGACTGCCAGGTCGGCCGCAGCGCGAGATTGAAGCGCGTGGTGATCGATCATGGCGTCAGGATTCCCGAAGGGCTCGTGGTCGGCGAGGATCCCGTCCTCGACGCCAAGCGCTTCCGCGTTTCCGAAAAGGGCATCTGCCTCGTCACGCAGGCCATGATCGACAAACTGGGACTGTCGTGAATGCAGGTCCTGTCGGTCACGCCCGAAATATTCCCTCTGATCAAGACTGGCGGGCTTGCCGACGTGACCGGCGCGTTGCCCATCGCGCTCGCCGGCAAGGGCGTGGCGATGCGCACGCTTGTTCCCGGCTATCCCCAGATCATCGATGCCTTCAAGAAGAAAAAACCCGTTCACCACTATCCGCTGCTGCAAGGCGGCAAGGCTTCGGTCCATGCCGTCCAGATCGCCGGGCTCGACCTGTTCGTGCTCGACGCGCCGCATCTGTTCGATCGCCCCGGCGGCCCCTATGGCAATGCCACCGGCGCCGACTGGCCGGACAATTGGCGGCGTTTCGCGGCCCTGAGCCAGGTTGGCGGCGACATCGCCGGCGGCGCCGTCTCGGGCTACCAGCCCGACATCGTCCATGCCCATGACTGGCAATCGGCGATGACGCTGGCCTATATGCGCTACGGCAAGGCGGTCGGCACGCCGTCGATGATCACCGTCCACAATCTCGCTTTCCAGGGCCAGTTCGGCGCCGGCACCTTTGGCGAACTCGGCCTGCCGGCGGCGGCCATGGCGCTCGACGGCGTCGAATATTATGGCGGCGTCGGTTTCCTCAAGGCTGGCCTGCAGGCCGCCTGGGCCATCACCACAGTCAGCCCGACCTATGCGCAGGAGATCCGCTCGCCGGAATTCGGCATGGGGCTCGATGGCCTCATCAACATGCGGTCCGTTGATCTCTATGGCATCGTCAACGGCATCGACACCGAGATATGGAACCCTGAAACCGACAAGCATCTGGTCTCCAACTACACGGCCAGGACGTTGAAGGCGCGGCACCCCAACCGGACCGCCGTCGAGGATCGATTCAACCTTGACCGCGACGACAGTCCGATCGTCTGCGTGATCAGCCGGCTCACCTGGCAGAAGGGAATGGACATACTGGCAACGGTCGTCGACGGGATTGTTGCGAGGGGTGCCCGCCTGGCGATCCTGGGGTCCGGCGACGCCGGCCTCGAAGGCGCGCTGCTGGCCGCCGCTGCCCGCCATCGCGGTCGCATCGGCGTCGTCGTCGGTTATGACGAGGCGCTTTCCCACACCATGCAGGGCGGCTGTGACGCAATCATCATACCGTCGCGCTTCGAGCCTTGCGGACTGACGCAGCTTTACGGCCTGCGCTATGGCTGCGTGCCGGTCGTCGCCCGCACCGGCGGTCTTGCCGACACCGTCATCGACGCCAATGAAGCGGCGGTTTCGGCAGGTGTGGCGACCGGCTTCCAGTTCGCACCCGCCGATGCCGGCGCCTTGCTGCACGCCATCCGCCGGCTGGTCGCGGCGCACGCCAACCCTGCGATCTGGACGTCGATGCAGCGGCAAGGCATGAAGGCGGATGTCTCGTGGGATAAAAGCGCAGAAAAATACCTCGAACTCTATCGCTTGCTGCTTTCGAAAAGGGCTTGACGCATGATACGCACCGTCGCCACCAAACCTTATCTCGACCAGAAGCCCGGTACGTCCGGGCTGCGCAAGAAAGTGCCGGTGTTCCAGCAGGAGCACTATGCCGAGAACTTCATCCAGTCGATTTTCGATGCGCTGGACGGGTTCGAGGGCAAGACGCTGGTGATCGGCGGCGACGGCCGCTTTTACAACCGCGAGGTCATCCAGAAGGCCATCGCCATGGCCGCGGCAAACGGTTTCGGCAAGGTGATGGTCGGGCAGGGCGGCATCCTGTCGACGCCGGCCGCTTCCAACATCATTCGCAAATACAACACCTTCGGCGGCATCATCCTGTCGGCCAGCCACAATCCGGGCGGCCCGCACGAGGATTTCGGCATCAAATACAATGCCGGCAATGGCGGCCCGGCACCGGAAAAGCTGACCGACGCGATCTTCGCCAAGACCAAGATGATTTCGAGCTTCAAGACCGCCGATATCGGCACGGTCGACCTCGACACGATCGGTACCGTCGAGGCGGGCGGCATGACCGTCGAGGTGATCGACCCGGTCGCCGACTATGCCGAGCTGATGGAAAATCTGTTCGATTTCGATGCGCTGCGTGGGCTGTTCAAGTCAGGCTTCCGCATGCGCTTCGACGCCATGCATGCCGTGACCGGTCCCTATGCCAAGGAGATCCTGGAAAACCGGCTCGGCGCGCCGAAAGGCACCGCCCGCAACTTCGTTCCCCTGCCGGATTTCGGCGGCCACCACCCAGACCCGAACCTGGTCCACGCAAAGCACCTCTATGACGAGATGATGGGACCGGATGCGCCGGATTTCGGCGCCGCTTCCGACGGCGACGGCGACCGCAACCTGATCATCGGCAAGGGCATTTTCGTCACCCCGTCGGATTCGGTGGCTATGCTCGCCGCCAATGCTCATCTGGCGCCGGGCTACAAGGCCGGCCTGAAAGGCATCGCCCGCTCGATGCCGACCAGCGGTGCAGCCGACCGCGTCGCCGAAAAGCTCGGCATCGGCATCTATGAAACGCCGACCGGCTGGAAATTCTTTGGCAATCTGCTCGATGCCGACATGGCGACGATCTGCGGCGAGGAAAGTGCCGGAACCGGTTCCAACCATGTCCGCGAAAAGGACGGGCTGTGGGCCGTGCTTTTGTGGCTCAATATCCTCGCTGCCCGCGGCGAAAGCGCCAGGCAGATCGTCACCGAGCACTGGGCCGCCTATGGCCGCAATTACTACTCACGCCATGACTACGAGGAGGTCGAGACCGACCGCGCCAATGCGCTGGTCGACCAATTGCGGGCCAGGCTCGCTTCCTTGCCCGGCACCAGCGTGCGCGGCATGAAGATCGCCAGCGCCGACGATTTCGCCTATCACGACCCGGTCGACGGCTCGATAGCCAGGAACCAGGGCATCAGGGTGCTGTTCGAAGGCGGATCGCGCGTCGTCTTCCGTCTCTCCGGCACCGGTACCTCGGGGGCGACGCTGCGCGTCTATATCGAGCGCTACGAGCCGGACAAGTCCAGGCACGATCTCGACACGCAGGAGGCGCTTGCCGACCTGATTGCGGCAGCCGAAGATATCGCCGGGATTCGCAGCCATACCGGCCGCGCCAAGCCGAGCGTGATTACTTGAGTTTGGTTGACAGCCGGCCGTCTGAGTTCGGCCTGCGTTGCGAGGCTCCCCCTTCTCCCCTTGTGGGAGAAGGTGGCCGAGCGAAGCTCGGTCGGATGAGGGGNCCCCTCATCCGTCTCGGCGCTGCGCGCCGATCCACCTTCTCCCACAAGGGGAGAAGGGGTCGCCGTATGAACTCACTCGGTGCCACCGTCACCCGCGGCGGTATCCGCTTTGCCGCATGGTCGTCCGCGGCCAGCCGGCTCTGGGTCTCGATCTTCGATGAGCAGGGAGAGGGGGAGATCGACCGGCTCGAACTCCAGCCGGAAGGCGAGGGCGTTCACGCGCTTTTCGTTGCCGGCCTCGCCGCCGGCACCCGATACGGATTTCGCGCCGATGGCGATTATACGCCCGAGAACGGGCTTTGGTTCGATCCCGACAAGCTGCTGGTCGACCCCTATGCCGTCGAAATCGACAGGTCTTATGTCTATGACGTCAGGCTCGCCGCGCGCCGGGGCGAGGGCACGGACACTGCGCCGCTGCTGCCGAAGGCGATTACCGCCACCCTGCCGCGGCCGGTGCCCGTCTTGCCGCCGCTGTTCCAGCCCGGTGGCCTGATCTATGAAGTGCCGGTGCGCGCCTTCACCATGCTGCATCCGGACATCCCGAAGCCCCAGCGCGGGACGGTTGCAGCCCTTGCCCATCCGGCTATCGTCGAGCACCTGAAAAAGCTCGGGGTCGGGGCGGTCGAACTGATGCCGGTGACGGCATCGATCGACGAGCGGCATTTGCCGCCGCTCGGGCTGCGCAATGCCTGGGGCTACAATCCCGTGACCTTCATGGCGCTCGATCCGCGTCTGGCGCCCGGCGGTCTCGCGGAATTGCGGCAGACGGTTGCCACGCTGCGTGGGGCCGGCATCGGCGTCATCCTCGATCTTGTCTTCAACCACACCGGCGAAAGCGACAGGCTCGGGCCGACGCTGTCGCTGCGCGGCCTCGACAGCCGCGCCTACTACCGGCATCGGCCGGACGGCAGCTTGATCAACGACACCGGCACCGGCAACACCGTCGCTTGTGATCATCCGGTCGTCAGGGAAATGGTCCTCGACACGCTTCGTCACTTTGTCCGCCATGCCGGCGTCGATGGTTTCCGCTTCGATCTGGCGCCCATTCTGGGGCGGGTCGATGGCGCGTTCGACGCCGCTGCGCCACTGCTCATGGCTATTCGGGATGATCCGCTCCTTGGCGACCGGGTGCTCATCGCCGAGCCATGGGATATCGGCTCGGACGGCTATCAGCTTGGCAATTTTCCGCCGCGCTTCCTCGAATGGAACGACAGATATCGCGACGACATCCGCCGGTTCTGGCGCGGCGACAGCGGGATGGTCGGCCCGCTCGCCACCCGGCTTGCCGGCTCGTCCGACGTCTTTGCCAAGCCAAGCCAGCAGACGAGCCGCAGCGTCAATTTCATCGCCGCGCATGACGGCATGACGCTGGCCGACATTGTTGCCTACGAGCACAAGCACAATGAGGCCAATGGCGAGCAGAACCGCGATGGCCACGACGACAATCTGTCCTGGAACAATGGCGTCGAGGGCGAGACCGGCGACCGGGCGATCGTTACGGCACGTTTCGATGACCGATGTGCGCTTCTGGCCACGCTGTTTGCCTCACGCGGCACGATCATGCTGACCGCCGGAGACGAATTCGGCCGCACCCAGAAGGGCAACAACAACGCCTATGCGCAGGACAACGAGATCACCTGGCTCGACTGGTCCGGGCGCGATCGGGCGCTGGAACAATACGCCGTTTTGCTCGCCGCGATGCGTCGTTGCGTGCCGGCGCTTTCCGACACGCGCTTCCTGACTGGAGAGCCGCCGCCCGGATCAGAACACCCGGACGCGGTCTGGCTCACTGAAACCGGCACGCCGCTCGACAAGGCAGGCTGGCACGATCCGGCGCGGTACCGCCTGGTCATGATGCTCGGCACCGATGATCGCCGCCTTGCCGTTGTCATCAATGGCGATCGCCGGGCATGTATGTTCACGCTGCCGGAGCGCGACGGATTTCGCTGGCAGCCAGCCATCGAAGCATCGGACGGCGCAGCCGGAATTTCACGGCCGGTGCCGGGGCGAACGGTGATTTTCATGATCGAACACGAAGCCGCGCAGGCTCAGATAAAGGAGAACCCGAGTGGCAAGTGACCACGCCGAGTGGTGGCGCGGCTGCGTCATCTACCAGATCTACCCGCGCTCCTTCCGGGACACGACGGGGGACGGCAGTGGCGATCTGCGTGGTATCACATCGAGGCTGGCGCATGTCGCATCGCTTGGCGCTGACGCCGTCTGGCTGTCGCCCTTCTTTAAGTCGCCGATGGCCGATATGGGCTACGACGTATCCGACTATACAGCCGTCGATCCGATGTTCGGCACAGCAGAGGATTTCGACGCAGTGGTCGCCGAGGCGCACCGTCTCGGCCTGAAAGTCATTATCGACCAGGTTCTGTCGCATTCGTCCGACCGGCACGAATGGTTCGTCGAAAGCCGCGCGAGTCGCGATAATCCCAGGGCGGACTGGTATGTCTGGTCCGATCCGAAGCCCGACGGCACCGCGCCCAACAACTGGCTGTCGGTCTTCGGCGGCCCCGCCTGGGAGTGGGACGCGACCCGCAGGCAATATTACATGCACAATTTCCTCGCCTCGCAGCCGGACCTCAATTTCCACAATCCGGAGGTTCAGGACGCCTTGCTGGAAACGGTGCGGTTTTGGCTGGAGCGCGGCGTCGACGGGTTTCGCCTCGATACGGTCAACTACTATGTCCATGACCGCTGGCTGCGCAGCAACCCGCCCCTGGCGTCAAGCGTCTCAGGCACCAACACCGAAACCAATCCGTACCTCTATCAGGAGCATTTGTTTGACAAGACGCAGCCCGAAAACCTGGCTTTCCTCAAGCGGTTTCGGGCGTTGCTCGACGAATATGAGGGCCGCGTCGCTGTCGGCGAGGTCGGCGACGAAGCCCGTTCGTTGCAGACGCTCGCCGCCTACACCAGCGGCGGCGACAAGCTCGACATGTGCTACACATTCGACCTGCTCGGTCCGCAATTCTCGGCGGCGCATGTGCGTGGCTGCGTCAAAGCGTTCGAGAGTGCTGTCTCCGACGGCTGGGTCTGCTGGGCGTTTTCCAACCACGATGTCGTTCGCCATGTGACGCGATGGACAAGGTCCGGCGGCGACCCGGAAAGGACGGCGAAGTTCTCCATCGCGCTGCTGTCATGCCTGCGTGGATCGATCTGCTTCTATCAGGGTGAGGAACTCGGGCTGGAGGAGGCGGAATTGGCGTTCGAGGATCTGCGCGATCCTTACGGCATCCGCTTCTGGCCGGGGTTCAAGGGCAGGGATGGCTGCCGCACGCCGATGGTGTGGGAGAAGGGCGCCAACAATGCCGGCTTTTCAATCGGCAGGCCGTGGCTTCCAATCCCGGAAAGCCATCGCGCCCGCGCGGTCGATATCCAGAACGGCGAGGAAAAGTCAGTTCTGGCCAGCTATCGGGCGATGCTGGCGTTGCGCAAGCGGCATGCGGCGCTGGTACAAGGTTCGATCCGTTTTCTCGATGCCGAGGGCGAAGTGCTTGCCTTCATTCGCGAAGGCGGCGGCGAGAAGCTGCTGTGCGTTTTCAACTTCGCCGAGGAGCCGGCCAACTGGCCGTTGCCGCAGGGTAGCGATGTCGCAGAGACGATCGACCTTGGCGCTGGTGCCGCCTTGCAGGAAAAGATTCTGTCGCTGCCGCCGTTGGGCTGCTTTCTCGGACGAGCCGGCTGATCTCTCCAACTCACTGAACAAGCACAGAGCGCCCGCAAGTCGCGCCCATGACCCGGACATCGGCCTCGCCGACGCGCACGCCCAGCGCCCCAAGCACGTTGTAAACCAATTCGTCGACCGGCGCCGTCACGCCGTTCAGCAGCGCCACCACTGCCGGCTTCACGGTTCCGAGCAAGGCGGTTACATCAAGCCCGAGGCCCAGCGCACTGACCGAAAGCGACAAATTGTTTACCAGCGACGTGGTGAGAGATTGCGTCAGGTTCTTCGTCGAGGCGTTCTTTATCGTCTTGCTTGCGATGTCGGTGCTGTTGAAGATCAAGATCGTCGGATCGTTGTTGGCGATCTCAACGGCTGCAGAACCATTCACGCCGATCAGATTGAGGGTGAGAAACAGAAGCTTCACGCTGACCTGCGCGATTTCGGCATTTTGAAACGACTGTGGGTTGCTGAAATCGGCGAAGGCGGAGGGGCTGTTATCGGCATCGCTGGCGCCGAGGTGCAGCGAGGCAAGGCCCGGACGTGCGGCAATGGTAACTTTCAAACTGTCGGGGTGCCCCGTCGGGCAGCTGATGTCGGTCAGCTTGGCTTCGGCAGAGGCCACCTCGACATGCAACGGCAGTTTGACGGCCAGCAGGCTGATGCCGCCACCGAGAGTCGCATTGCTGCCGCCGACGGACGCCACCAGCTTGATCCGCGTCTGCGCCGTACGCACCACAGCACCCTTCTCGCCGATTGTCAGCCATGGCGAGAATTGTGCAGGTTCGCCGATTGCAATCGCAAGCGTGGTGGAGGCAAGCCCCGGAATGGCGGCTCCGAGATTGAGCTCGACCTGCTTCGAGCCGTTGGCCAGTGCAGCAGCGGTGGTCAGCATGCCCATGGCGCTGGCGTCGACCGAAAAGCCGGGCGACTTTTGCCCGAGGCCCAACTGGCCCATTGAACCAAGATCGACAAGATGATTGAGCGGTATCTTGACCGTGTTGGTGGTCCTTGACGCGATTGTCTGCAAAGCCAGCTTGCTGGTGCTGCCAACGGGTGAAACATTAGCCATGGCGGTCGCTATCTCGCCCACCGTCGCTTTGGAAACCAGCACCTCCGAATAGCTGACACCCGTCAGCTGCATCTCAACGGCAAGGGCATCGATGAACGAAAGCAGGTTCACGTCGGCAGCGATCAGAGCGTTGTAGTCCATGACGCTGAGCGCGATGTTGCCGCCCAGGAACTTGTTGAGAAGAGCGTTGAGGGTGCCGCCATTGACGCTGAGAAGCCTGGACCCGACCGAGAACATCGCCTGCGGCGCTATGCTGGCCACGGCTTGGGTGCCGATCACCGGCGTAGGGATAAGCGAACTCGCGAAATAGCGGGCAGGAACATTTTTTAGCCTGACATGGACGGCGTTGTAGGGCGTTTTGCCGGCCTCGAAGCGCTTGTCGACGCCGAGCGACGACTCTGCTGAATATCGGCCGGGGGTGACCGACACGACAGTCTTTCCGAGGGCAGGGGTGATCGTCTGCCCTGCCTTCTGAACAACGATACCCGGCATTCCGTTGTCGCCCAGCGTGGTCACCACCGCGGCGTCAATGTTGTTGATGTTGGAGGCGGCGGTGATTGCCGCCAGATCGGTCATTGCTTGAGCTTCCCGGCGCTCCACATAGATCGAGCCTTCATCGATGGCGAAGGCGGCCAGCGCCAGCGCGAACGGTGCGCACAGCGCCGTCATGACGGCGAAGTTCGCCGTCAGGTCGCCAAGCATCGAGCGGGCGACCCGGCCGATCCTGCGCGCCAAAGTTTGCGACATTCAGATGCCTCCGACCCGGATTGTCGACTGGCGTGAGATCGTGGTGCCAGGCATGGGCAGCGCCGGAAACAGATTCCAGACAGGCAGGTTGCGGGCATCATATTGGATGGACACGACGAACTGGTTTCCGTCGGCCGTGCTGTCCTTGGCCTGGTAAGTCAGCTTGTCGGACTCGACGAATGGATATCCCGCGGCATTGGTGGTGACGAAACTGGTCACCAGCGCCTGGCGCTCAACTTCGTTCAGCCCGGCAATCGCCGTGCGTGCGACGTCCGCTGCAATCTGCTGCACGGAGTGACTGGCGCCAAAATAGATGCCATATGCAACCATGCCGAGCAGAAGCAGGATAAAAAAGGGCGCAAGCAGTGCGAATTCGATCGCGGACGTTCCGGACGATTCTCGAAACTGGTGTAATTTGCGTTTTAGATGACGCGTATTGCGCCGCTTTATAGCTATTGTCCCAGTTTCCGCGCTGTTCATGTCCGTCGCCCATCAAGACATACCGAAGCTCACAAAAGATGTTACCCGTGGTTGCTTAAAGGCGGATTAAGACATTGTGGCAAAGTGGAATCGACGAAAGATTTCCTGCCGGAAGCGAATGCTTGAAGCGGTTCTTCCGCCAAGTCGTGGAATTCATCAGCCGACGCAGCGCCCCGCTTCGACGCCCGACTTCTTCAACAAAAGCGGCGCAACCTGCTCGTTGCAGAGAAAGCGCCGTCGATCCCATCGACCACAACGTAGGGTTTAGTTAGTAAGGGACCTCATTGACTTGCATCAATATCATGCGATCCGCTGCAGGCTATTGCCCGTCCCAACTTCCCACGAGGTGCAAGGGTTTTCGCGCAATGTGTAGGATCTGACGTGCGGGTTGTGTCCAAATTGCTGCCGCTAGTTGTAACTTGTGTTTACCACTCACGGGTTAGGGTTACCCAAAGGCAGTTGGCGGAATGACGGCATCACATTATTTCCTGACACGCTTCGGGAAGCTCTCGCTGTTCAGGCAGACCTGCGTCGTGGTTCTGGCGGCCATCATCGGTGCGGATACTCTCACCCTCGTTTTCTATGGTATCTTCTTTGCCGACCGCCTCCTCTTGGACTTGTTTTTGACAACGGTCATCACCGTCGCGGTTGGATTTCCGCTCGGCTATTTCTTCCTGAGACAGCAGTTGAATCTCGCCTTGATGGGCGCCAGGCTCGACCGGGCAGCACGCATCGACCACCTCACAAGCCTCGCCAACAGGAAAACCTTCTTTGAGGGGGCCGAGGCAATCGTGGGTTCCGAGGCCTTCAAGGAAGGCGCCGTACTGTTCATCGACGCCGATCATTTCAAATCCGTCAACGAGACTTTTGGTCATGCCATCGGTGATGCGGTCCTTCAGGAGATGGGCAGCGTTATTCGCAAGCGACTTGGCGGCGCGCATCGGCGGCGAGGAGTTCGCTGTGTTCCTGGTCGAAGCCGGCCGCGACAAGACATTGGAAGTAGCCGAGCGCATCAGACAGAACATGCGGGTGTCAGACGGGCAGTCGGCATCGAGGACTGAGAAATCACCGTCAGCATCGGGATTTGCGTGGACGGACCAGGCCAAACCTTGAACGACATCTTGCTGCGCGCTGATCAGAATCTCTATGTCGCAAAGAACAGGGGGCGCGACTGTATCGTCGCAACCACCGGGTTCGGACCGGTATTCGCATGATCGTGACTGGCACGATGGCTCTACCTATCCAAACCCGGATCGGGATTAGAGAGAGGATGAACGCATCGACGTTCTCTGCTGCCTGCGGTTACGCTCTCGTATTCGCAGACAGGCCGCAGATTGAACGGGTGGCTTGCACGACGCATCATGTGAGGCTAACTATTGCCTCACATGGAATGGAGAGTGATATGCTAGCGCTCGGAAATGTCGCCGACGTGTTGGGGCTGCCCGTTAAGGAGGTGGCGGCGCGGTCGCCTTTCGGGCTGATCTCCCGGATCGAGCATGGACTTCCCATCGGGGCGCTCGAGCGCGTTGCGCATCTTCTAGCGCCTGGCGATGCTCAGTTCAAATATCGGCTGATCCCCAAGGCGACCTATGAGCGGCGCAAGGCGGTACATCGTCTCTCGTCGGACGAGGGCACACGATTGGCCCGCGTCGCGCGCGTCTGGGGCCTTGCTGTCGATGTCTGGCAGAACGAAGAGGAAGCGCGTGATTTCTTGTTTCGGCCGCACCCGATGATTGAGGACAAGCGACCGATCGACGTCGTTATCATGAGCGAGTTCGGTGCCGAAATGGTGGTCGATATTCTCGCAGGTCTGAAGTACGGCAGTGCTGCGTGACGGCGCAGATACTCGATCGCACACTATTGTCCTTTCGTATCGGCGATCCGGCCGGCACCTACCCGATCTTCGATGCGACCGGCTCGACAATCGCGCCTGGGCGGTGGAACACGCCCGGAAGTCCTATCATCTACACCAGCGAGCACTATTCGACGACCCTGTTGGAAAAGCTGGTGCATGGCAGCGGCCGACTGCCGCCCAACCAGCACTACATCGAAGTCACAATCCCGCGCGGACTGAGCTACGAGGTCTTTTCCCAGCCGTCACTGCCCGGCTGGGACACGATGCCGGCGA